>NZ_JBHUTX010000014.1:0-175985 GCF_042671245.1 Streptomyces sp. NPDC057099 | reverse complement strand
GCCCCCCGGCGGGCCCCCCGCGCCACCCCCGCCGAGCTGGGAACGGAGAGAGGGCCCCGGTGATGGCCGAGTTGGTGAAGGACGTGATGACTCCGGGTGTGGTCGCCGTGCGCCCGGACGCCTCGCTCGTCGAGGCGGCCCAGTTGATGCGCACGCAGAACATCGGTGACGTGGTGGTCGCCGACGGGCAGGACGTGATCGGAGTGCTCACCGACCGTGACATCGCGGTGCGGGCCGTCGCCGACGGCGCCGATCCGATGACGGTGAGCGCGCGGACCGTGTGCACCCCGGAACCGGTGACGGTGACGCCGGACGACCGGGTGGCTACGGCGGCCACGCTGATGCGCGAGCACGCGGTGCGCCGGCTGCCGGTGGTGGAGAACGGGCTGCCGGTCGGCATGGTGAGCCTCGGCGACCTGGCCGAGGCCGAGGACCCCGCGTCGGCGCTCGCCGACATCAGCCGCGCCGAGCCGGACGCCCGGGGTGGTGCATGAGCACGATCACGGGCTTCGAGGACAGGAAAGGACGTTGAGCATCATGCGTATCGCGTTTCTGGTCGCGCCCGAGGGCGTCGAGCAGATCGAGCTGACCGATCCGTGGCAGGCGGCGAAGGACGCCGGCCACGAGCCCGTGCTGGTGTCGACGAAGCCGGGGAGGATCCAGGCGTTCGACCACCTCGACAAGGCGGACACCTTCCCCGTGGACGAGGTGGTGGGCGAATCGGCGCCCGGCTCGTTCGGCGGGCTGGTGCTGCCCGGCGGTGTGGCCAACCCGGACTTCCTGCGGATGGACGACAAGGCCGTCGCGTTCGTCCGGGACTTCTTCGAGCAGGGCCGCCCCGTGGCCGCGATCTGCCACGCGCCCTGGACGCTGGTCGAGGCGGACGTCGTACGCGGCCGGGAGCTGACCTCCTGGCCGAGCCTGCGGACCGACATCCGCAACGCCGGCGGCACCTGGGTGGACAAGCAGGTCAAGGTCTGCGACCACGGCGCGGGCAAGCTGGTCACCAGCCGTAACCCGGACGACCTCAAGGCGTTCTGCGAGACCTTCCTCGACGTGTTCGCCGAGGAGGCAGGCTGACAGCGGGCTTCCGCTCGCGGCCCTCGGGGCTCAGGTGCCGGGGGGCGTGGGAGTCGCCGACTCCCCGCTCCCCCGCTCCCGGGCCCCTTCTCGTGTGCGGCCCGCGGCCACCGGGCGGCGCGGGTTGCGGCGCAGGTACTCGCCCTCGAGCTGCGCCATGCGCTCGTTGTGGGCCCGCAGCGCGTCGTTCGACCCGTACAGCAGCGTGTCGTGGCGCGTGCGGTGGATGGTCTCCAGCTCCTTCATGAGCTGCTGTTCGTCCAGCCGGTCAGGGTCCACTCCGGTCATGGTGTCGCCCCGCTCGTCGTGTTCGTGTCCGCGGTACGGGTACCCGCCCGGTGCGACTGAGCAGTACACCCGATCGGCACCCGGGAGGGAGCCATGGATCTCGCCTTTCTGCACCCACTCTACGAACACTCGGGGCCATGGGCCTCCGTGTACGTCGATACTTCCCGCCACACGGAGGACACGCCTCACGAGCGGCAGCTGACGGCCCAGGCGCTGGCCAGGCAGCTGGCGGCGCAGGGCGCGGACGAGGCGACCTGCGGGGCCGTGCAGAACGCGATCGAGGATCTGCGGCACTCCTCGGAACCGCACGGCCGGGCCCTCTTCGCCCGCGACGGCGGGGTCGTCCTCAACCTGCCGCTGGCCCGCCCCCCGCAGGCGGGCGACTGGGCCGAATGTGCCCCGCTGCCGCGCGTCACACCCCTGCTGGAGCTGGCCGGCGAGGACCCGGTGTGCGTGGTGGCCTACGTCGACCGCAAGGGCGCGGACTTCGAGCTGCGCAGCGCACTGGGCCGGGAGGGCGCCGGGGGCGTCACCGGGCGCCGGTGGCCGGTGCACCGGACGGGCTCCGCGGACTGGTCCGAGCGGCATTTCCAGCTGCGGGTGGAGAACACCTGGGAGCACAACGCTGCGGAGATCGCCGACGCGCTCGCCGTGTGCCAGGAGGAGACGCGTGCCGACCTGCTGATTCTCGTCGGTGACGACCGGGAGCGGCGGTCCGTGCACGACCGGCTGCCGAAGCGGCTGCACGATCTGGTCGTCGAGGCGCCGCACGGCAGCGGCAGCCGGCTCCTCGACGAGGACGTGGAGAAGGCCCGCGCCGAGCATGTGGCGTGGCAGGCCGAGGCGGAGCTGGACCGGTTCCGGGCCGGCCGGAGCCCGGACGACGAGGGCCGGGCCCGGGCCGTGGAGGGCGTGCCCGCGCTGGTCGAGGCGGCGCGTGAGCACCGGATCGACGAGCTGCTGATCAGGCCGAACGGGCCGGACGCGCATCGCGAGGTGTGGATCGGCGAGGACGCGGACCAGGTGGCTGTGCGGCGTACGGATCTGAAGATCCTCGGTGAGCAGCACTCGTGGCCGGCCCGGGCGGATGACGCGTTGATCCGGTCGGCTGTGGCCACGGATGCGCATGCGCTGGCAGTTTCCGAGGAGGAAGTGCCTGTGGGCGGGCTCGGGGCGTTGCTTCGGTGGAAGTGAGCCGGCCGGTGTGGTGCGCCTGATCGCCGTAGGGCTGTGTGCAGGGGCGCGGGTGCGGGTGCGTCGTGGCTGGTCGCGCCGTTCCCCGCGACCCTAGCGGGCGCGTTCCACTCTGCGTTCGTCCCAGACCGGGGCCGGGGTCTCCCGGACCCGGCCGTCGCTGCCGAAGACCAGGTAGCGGTCGAAGGAGCGGGCGAACCAGCGGTCGTGGGTGACGGCGAGGACCGTGCCCTCGAACGCCTCCAGGCCCTCCTGGAGCGCCTCGGCGGACTCCAGGTCGAGGTTGTCGGTCGGCTCGTCGAGGAGCAGTGCCGTCACGCCCTGGAGTTCCAGCAGGAGGATCTGGAACCGGGCCTGCTGGCCGCCGGAGAGGCGGTCGAAGGTCTGCTCGGCCTGGTTCGTCAGCTCGTAGCGGCGCAGCCGGGACATCGCGGCGCCGCGGTCCTGGGCGTGCTCCTTCCACAGGATGTCGAGAAGCGTGCGGCCCTCCAGCTCCGGGTGGGCGTGGGTCTGCGCGAAGTGGCCGGGCACGACCCGGGCACCCAGCTTCCAGTGCCCCGTGTGCGCCACGTCGCCGCCGGCGAGCAGCCGCAGGAAGTGCGACTTGCCGGAGCCGTTGGAGCCGAGGACGGCGACGCGTTCGCCGTAGAAGACCTCCAGGTCGAAGGGCTTCATCAGGTCGGTGAGTTCCAGGTGCTCGCAGGTGACCGAGCGGACGCCGGTGCGGCCGCCCTTGAGGCGCATCTTGATGTCCTGCTCGCGGGGCGGCTCCGGAGGCGGGCCGGCCTCCTCGAACTTGCGGAGCCTGGTCTGGGCGGCGCGGTAGCGGGAGGCCATGTCCGTGCTGTTCTCGGCTGCTTGACGGAGTGTCAGCACCAGCTTCTTCAGCTGGGCGTGCTTCTCGTCCCAGCGCCTGCGCAACTCCTCGAAGCGGGCGAAGCGGGCCCGGCGGGCGTCGTGGAAGGTGGTGAATCCGCCGCCGTGCACCCAGGCGTCGGCACCGGCGGGTCCGGGTTCCAGGGAGATGATGCGCTGCGCCGAGCGGGCGAGGAGTTCCCGGTCGTGCGAGACCAGCAGCACGGTCTTGCGGGTCTCCGCGAGCCGCTCCTCCAGCCAGCGTTTGCCGGGTACGTCGAGGTAGTTGTCGGGCTCGTCGAGCAGCAGCACCTCGTCGGTGCCGCGCAGCAGCGCCTCCAGCACGAGCCGCTTCTGCTCGCCGCCGGAGAGGGTGCGGACGAGTCGCCACTGCGCCCTGTCGTAGGGGATGCCCAGGGCCGCGGTGGTGCACATGTCCCACAGCGTCTCGGCCTCGTAGCCGCGTGCCTCGGCCCAGTCGGCGAGGGCCTGGGCGTACTTCAGCTGGGCGGCCTCGTCGTCGACGGTCATGATGGCGTGCTCGGCGGCGTCGACGGCACGGGCCGCCTCGCGGATGCGGGGCGTCGCGACGGACACGAGCAGGTCGCGTACGGTCGTCTCGTCGCGTACCGATCCGACGAACTGGCGCATGACACCGAGCCCGCCGCCGACGGTGACGGATCCGCCGTGCGGCTTCAGCTCACCGGCGAGCATGCGCAGCAGGGTGGTCTTCCCGGCGCCGTTGGGCCCCACGAGGGCCGCGACGACCCCCTCCCCCACCCGGAACGACGCATCGCCCAGCAGCGCCCTTCCGTCGGGCAGGTAGTACTCCAGGTGCGCGGCTTCGAGGTGACCCATGTGCAGGGATTCTGCGGTGCCGGGATCTCCGGGGCAAACCCATTTGCCGCCGGCGACTCCGCGCACCGGGAAGCGACGGTGTGCCCGTGGTGCTTGACTGACACTCCGTCAGCCCATATAGCGGGATGCAGGGTCTCATTATTCGGCACCGATGCGTACGGTGATCCCATGCCGACCGGAAGAACGGAAGGGGTGGGATCCGTCATGCCCGAACCACGGGAGACCGCCGTCTACACGCATGGGCACCACGAGTCGGTGCTCCGCTCGCACACCTGGCGGACCGCCGCCAACTCGGCCGCCTATCTGCTGGCCTCGCTCGAGCCCCACATGAAGGTCCTGGACATCGGCTGCGGCCCGGGCACCATCACCGCCGACCTGGCGGAGCTGGTGCCCGGCGGGCACGTCACCGGCGTCGACCGGGCGCCGGAGATCCTGGAGCAGGCACGCGCCACGGCGGCCGGGCGGGGACTGGCCAACATCGACTTCGCCGTCGCCGACGTGCACGCCCTGGACTACCCGGACGCCAGCTTCTGCGTGGTCCACGCCCATCAGGTGCTCCAGCACGTGGGTGATCCGGTGCGGGCCCTGCGGGAGATGAAACGGGTCCTCAGGCCCGGCGGCATCATCGCCGTGCGGGACGCGGACTACGCGGCGATGACCTGGTATCCGGCGTCCGCGGGGCTCGACGACTGGCTGGACCTCTACCGCCGGGTCGCCCGGGCCAACGGCGGTGAGCCGGACGCCGGACGCCGGCTGAAGGCCTGGGCGCTGCGAGCCGGGCTCACGGACGTCACGGCGAGCTCCGGGACGTGGACCTTCGCCACGCCTCAGGAGCGGGCCTGGTGGAGCGGACTCTGGGCCGACCGCACCCTGGCCTCGACCTACGCGGACCGGGCCCGGCTGGGCGGGCACGCCGGCGAGGAGGAACTGCGGGACGTGGCCGGGGCGTGGCGCGCGTGGGGCGAGCAGGAGGACGGCTGGTTCAGCGTGCTGCACGGAGAAATTCTCTGCCGAAAGGAAGCCTGAAACAGAATTTCGGGGACACCCTGAATGCAGGAGGTCACAATTATGGTTCCCATCCTGCTGGTACTGCTTCTGGCTTTGGTTCTGTTCGGTGCCGGATTTGCGGTAAAGGTGCTCTGGTGGATCGCGTTGGCGATTCTCGTGCTGTGGCTGCTGGGATTCTTCGTGCGGGGCACGTCGGCATCCGGGAGCCGGGGCCGGTGGTACAGGTGGTGAGTGAATTAGCCCGCTGATTCAGCCCCCGTCGCGGGGAAGCAGCGGTCCGAGCGGCCCGAGGTCCAGATTGAGGTCCTCGGGCCGCAGTCCGTAGCGGTCGCGCAGTTCCGCCATGCGCTCCTCGAGCAGCATCAGCGTGAGCCCGACCCGCTCCTCCTGCTCCTCGGTCAGATCCCCCACGTCGAACCTGCGGACCGCCTGGCGCTCCATGAGTTGGCGCAGCAGTTCCACCACCGTCAGCACGAGTTTGACCAGGTCGCGCTCGACGGTGTCGGGCTCCAGGTCCATCCGGTTGCGCTGCGGACGGGGGTTGGGCCGGGGGCTGTCGGCTGACGTCACAGCAACTCCTCGAACGGTGAGGACACCTGGGCGTTCACCGAGCTGATGAGCGCGTTGAGGTCGATGCGGACCAGGTCGACGTCGGCGATGCGCAGCGTGATGTCCCCCGTGATGACGACGCCGCCGGCGAGCAGCCGGTCGAGCAGGTCCACGAGGGCGACCTCACGGCGTTCCACTACGGTCACGACTTCTCTCCGTCGGTCATAGGGCCTCCCCGGCGAACGAATAGGCCGCCCAGGGGCCGGTGAGTTCGATGCGCATTCCGGGCACATCACCCTTCGAGCGGTCCACCAGTTCCACGAATTCCTCGGAATCGGCACGCGGCACCAGATATGCGGCATTCAATACGTTCCGCCCGGTCGCCTTGGAAAGTGCGGGGTTCTGCGGGGGATGCAGCCGGGAATCCTCCGCGAACGCGGAGAGATTTTCGTGCAGTCGGTTCGAGAAATGTTCGGCCTTCTGCCACATCTCCTCGTGCGACCTGGTCTGCATACGCCGCTGCCGCAGATAGTCCCGCCCCGACGTGGCCTTCTGCGCGGGCCGGGGGCTTTCCTGCTGTTCGGACTCGGCGTACACCTTCACGCCCCACTCGACCCGGCCCTCCAGCCGGTCGAGGGTGCGCAGGAAGTCCTCTTCGCGGGCCTCCATCATCGTCCGTACGCCGCTGTCGTCCCGGAAGACGGTGCCGAGCCGCAGCGGCAGCGGGGTCGTGACGGTGGTGAGCGCGTCGATCACGCCCTGGTGGGCGCGGGCGGTCTCGGTGAGCCAGTCCAGGTCCTCCAGATGGGCGTGGAGCGGTTCCTCGGCGAAGTCCCGCTCCGGCACATGACTCACCACGGCGACGAGACCGTGGTGAGTCAGCGCGCGGGGCGGATCGCCCGCCACCCCCGACAGCTGGGACTGGAGCGGCGTACCGAAGGGGCGGCAGACGGCGTAGACGTACCGCAGTCCGGTCACTGGGCCTCCTTCTTCTCCGCGCGGCCCGGCTCCAGCTCCTCCAGCCGGGCCAGCCTCTCGCGCAACTCGGCGTTCTCACGGGTCAGTTCATCACGGCGGGCCCGAGAGCTCAGGTTCGGGTCGCTCTCCCACCAGTCGATGCCCATCTCCTTGGCCTTGTCGACGGAGGCGACGATGAGGCGGAGCTTGATCGTGAGGAGTTCGATGTCGAGCAGGTTGATGCGGATGTCGCCCGCGATGACGATGCCCTTGTCCAGCACCCTTTCCAGGATGTCGGCCAGGTTGGCGCTGCTCCCCTGGCCGTAGGGTTCGGGCATCCTGCCGGGCGTTGTCATCGACGGCTCCCGCTGTCGGCGTACTCGTCCTCGTCCTCTTCCTCGTACTCCTCTTCAGGCTCCTCTTCGGCCTCCTCCTCGCCTTCGGCCTCCTCGTCGTACTCGGCCTCGGCGTCGTCCTCGTACTCGCCCTCGGGTTCTTCCTCTTCTTCCTCTTCTTCGTCCTCGTACTCGTCCTCCGGCTCCTCGCCCTCGGGGCGCTCCTCCTCGGACTCTTCCTCGGCGAGTGCGTCCTCGTGGCTGCGGACGACCTCACTGTCGCGGATCTCGCCGCGCCAGCCGTCCTCCGCCTCACCCTTGATCGTGATGAAGCGGACGAAGTGCTTCAGGTCGAGTCGGGCGCGGCGGCCCTGGGCCCGCCAGATGTTGCCGGTCTTCTCGAAGAAGCCGGAGGGGTAATACTCGATCACCAGCAGGACGCGGGTGAGCTCGTCGGTGAGCCGGTGGAAGGAGACGACGCCCTTCGTCGTCCCCTTGGCACCCTCCGACGTCCAGGCGATGCGGTCGTCCGGCACCTGCTCGGTCGTCGTCGCCTTCCAGCTGCGGTTGGACCACAGGACCTTCAACTGCCAGTCGGAGGTGGTGTCGTCGACGCGCTTGGCGCTCTGGACACCCTTCGCGAAGGTGCTGAAGTCCTGGTACTGCGTCCACTGGTCGTACGCGGTGCGCACCGGGACGCCGACATCGATGTGCTCGATGATGACGGTGGGCTTGCTGCCGGAACTGCCCTTGCCCTTGCCCTTGCCGCCGAGGCCCTTGAAGGCACCGGTGACCTTGTCCTTGATGCGTGAGCCGCCGGTCTCCAGTGCGGCGCGCAGCGGCCCCTTGCCCTCGGCGATCTTCTTGCCGCCCTCGAGCGCGAGTTTCGCGAAGCCGGGGCTGTTGCCCTCGGCGATGTCGGTCAGTTTGCCGGTGGTCTCGCCGAGCTTGCGGCCCACGCCGGTCAGCATGCGCGTGGCCTGGGCGGCGAGGTACTCCTGCAGTTCGGCCTTCAGCCGGTCGGCGGCCTCGCTGTGGGCCAGGTCTGTGAGCGGGTTCTTCGTCGCTCCGTTGGCGGCGGACTTCGCCGAGCCGAGAGTGTCACTCATCCCTCACCGCCTCCCTTCGGCAGCCGGGACCGGGCGCTGCCGCCCCGGCGCCCGGAGGTCGCCTTCTTGGCGGGCGTGGTCTTCTTCGCCGCCGCCTTGCGGCCGGCCGTCTTCTTGGCCGGGGCCTTCCTCGCGGGGGCCTTCTTGGCGGGGGCCTTCTTCGCCGTCTTCTTGGCTGGAGCCTTCTTGGCCGGGGCCTTCTTGGCGGGGGCCTTCTTCGCCGCCTTCGGGGCAGGCTCCTCGTCCTCTTCCGGCTCCTCTTCCTCCTCTTCTTCCTCCTCCTCTTCCTCTTCCGCCTCCGGCCCGGACTCCTCGCCCTCCGGCTCCTCGTCCTCGGGCTCCTCGACGTCCTCGACGTCCTCGGCATCCTCGGCGTCGGCATCGTCCGCGGCGGGCACCACGCCCGAAAGCTGGTCGCGCACCTGCGCGGTCCGGCCGTGCAGCCGGTCGGCCAAGGCGTCGAGCTTCCGCTCGACCAGGGCACCGGAGGCCGCCTTGCCGACACCGCTCAGGTCCTGGCGCAGCTGGTCCCCGATCTCTTTGAACTGCGGGTTGTTCCGCAGTTGCTGCTGGACCAGATCAGCGACCATGCGCGGACTCAGGTTCAGCTTCTTCCCGGCGACCAGGCCGCCGATGGCGATCGCCATCTTCAGCTTCTTGGTCCGTCCCAAGAGGTATCCGGCCCCTACCGCGAGGCCCAGTCCCGTTCGGTTCATGGTGTCGTCCCGTTGCCCCTTCCCGCGCTCCCGCGCGAAGCGATCTCCAACCGGTCGAGAAGGTCGTCCTCAAGACGGTCGAATTCCTCCTCCGTGATCTCTCCGGCCTCCATCTGCTCCTCAAGGCGGGCAAGTTCGGCCCGGATCGTGGCAGGGTCGTAGTAGATCCGCTCGGCCTCCTGCACCACCTGTCTGATGGCCCAGGCGCCGCCGCGCACGGGTGCGAGCGGCAGCAGCAGCACCTCGGAGATCAGGCCCATGTCGTCACCCCGCTCCGGTGGTGTCCGTGCCGCTCGCCACGGTGCCCGCCGGCTCGGCCGGGCCGGGCTCGACGAAGCTGTACGGCGGCAACGGTCCGTTGAGCCGCACCTCCAGGTGCGGCAGGTCCTTGCGTGCCTGTTCCACGGCCGCCAGGAAGTCCTCCGCCGTCTCCCGGTCGACCAGGAACGACACGTTGGCCAGCCAGCCGGTGGACTCGGGGCCCACGCTCACGGCGTCGGCGACCGGCTCCAGGACGGCCTGCAACGCGGCGGCGTCGTCGGCCTCCTTGGCCTTGACCGCGGCCGCGACCAGCTCGCCGAGCCGGATCTTGTCGTCGTAACTGCCGCCGCCGGACTCCCGGTTGGCCTCCGCGAGACCGCGGATGTCCGGGCTCTCGGCCATCACCTGGTGGAGTACGGCCTCTTCCACATGGTTGGCCTTGACGTTGTACTCGACCCGGCCATCAAGCGCCCCCAGGCGCTCCGTGTAGTGCTCGGCGCGCTCGGCGAGCACCCCGGTGATCGCGTTGTCGTCCGGGGCGACACTGCCGAACCGCATGGGCAGCACGCAGCCGGCCGCGCCCGCCTCGCTCAGCACGTTCTGATGGGCGAGCAACTCCCTGCGCTTGGGCCGCAGCCCTTCGGGCGCGTCACTGACGACGGCCGCCAGGGCGCCCTCGCGCAGGATGCGCA
This sequence comes from Streptomyces sp. NPDC057099, assembly GCF_042671245.1. Classification (NCBI taxonomy): domain Bacteria; kingdom Bacillati; phylum Actinomycetota; class Actinomycetes; order Kitasatosporales; family Streptomycetaceae; genus Streptomyces; species Streptomyces sp. NPDC057099. Next base: position 166,083 of record NZ_JBHUTX010000014.1, on the reverse strand, counting down.
CCGGGCGGGGCGGGTCGCCCACGCCGCCCATGCCCTCGGGGAGTGCCGGATGCGAGCTCGCCGCGATTCCGTAGACGTAGGTGCTCACTCCTGCCCCTCCTTCCGGCGGGCGGACGTGCTCTTGCGGGCCCGCGGACGGGACTCGGTCTCACGCTCGGAGCCTCCGGACCGGGCTTCCTTGAAGGCGTCGGAGATGGTCTCGGCGGCACCCGACAGCGCCCCCTTGGACTTGCCGCGCGCTCCGGACTCGGTGATCTCCCCGACCAGGTCGGGCAGGCCCGGGTCCTTGCGCGGCCCGGCCTCCAGGTCGAGCCGGTTGCACGCCTCGGCGAAGCGCAGATAGGTGTCGACACTGGCGACGACGATCCGCACGTCGATCTTGAGGATCTCGATACCGACCAGGGAGACTCGCACGAATGCGTCGATGACGAGCCCCCTGTCCAGAACAAGTTCGAGCACGTCGTAGAGACCGCTGCTGCCGCCTCCGCCGCCGGACTGTTGTGCCGGTACGACTGTCATGCCGGATGTCCCTCCTTGTCGTGGGGTGTGGGTCCGGTCGGGCGGCCTAGCGGCCGCCGGGCCTGCGCGCGTCGGACCTGCCGCGTTCGTAGCGGCGGACGCGCCGGTAACCGGTGAGCTGCCCCTGGGAGTCCAGGTCCACCTGGTAGCTCGCCATCAGGCTCATCGTGTCGGGCACGCGCTGGAGTTCGAGGACCTCGATCTCCAGCGCCCAGCCCTCCTCCGTCTGCTCGAAGGACGACACGGACTCGGCTTCCATGCCGGTGAGTTCCGCGAGCTGGCCGCGCGCCTGGCGCAGCACTTCCATGGGGCTCGGCCGGTCGTCGGCCGTTTTGTCAGTCGATTTGCGCGAATTCTGTGAGTTCTGGGATTTCTGTGAACTCTGTGACTCTTCTGTGTTTCTTGTGTTCGACATGGCCACCTCCCCCTCCGTGTGGCCGCAAGAGTGTTCGCCAAACCTCCGCGGTCTCATGCATCTGCCATCCGCCCCGGGAGGTTCGGGTGGCTCAGCCGCGGGCGTGCAGTTCCGGGTCGTTCAGCTGGTCCCAGGTGATGGGGGTCGCCACGGGGGCGCCCGGCCGGGGCCGGACCGTGAAGGGCGCGACGGCGGTGGTGAGCCGGTCGGGGTGGGCGTCGGCGGGGTCGAGGTCGAAGACCAGCCGGTCTGCGCGGTCGACGCTGCCGGCGCGGGACAGCCGGCGGTGCAGGGCGATGCTCGCCTGGTCGGCCAGGTGGAGGAGGGTGGCGGTGTCGTCACAGACGGTGTGGCGGACGGTGCCGCCCTCCTTGGCCAGTTCGACGCGCCTGATCCACTCCGGGTAGTGCTCCGGGGTGTTCTTCTGCATGAACGTCGGCCCGCCGAGCCCGTCCGGATGCCGCTCCGGCATCAGCGGACGGCCACGCAGGTGCGGCAGCATGAAGGGCGCGACGGCCCGCCCGCACCCCGCGCGTGCCGTCGCCGCCGCTCACGGCACGACCGCCTCCTCCACCAGCAGCCGCCCGGCCGCCGCGATCGACTCGGCGTCGATGCCCGCGGCGTGCAGCGACTCGGCCGGGGACGCCGAGCCGGGCATCGACCGTACGGCGAGCCGCACCAGACGCGGGACGGGCCGCCCGTCGGTGAAGGCGTCGAGGACCGCGTCCCCGATGCCGCCCTCCGGGTGGTGGTCCTCGACGGTCACCAGACAGCCGGTCTCCTCGGCGGCCCGGCGCAGGGTGGCCCGGTCGACAGGCTTCACGGAGTACAGGTCGATCACCCGCGCCTGGATGCCCTGCCGCTCCAGGGCGTCGGCGGCGGCCAGCGCCTCGTGCACGGTGACGCCCGCCGCGACCAGGGTCAGCCGGTCGTGCTCGGAGGAGCGCAGCACCTTGCTCCCGCCGACCGGGAACTCCTCGTCGGGGCCGTAGATCACCGCGCTCTCGCCGCGCGAGGTGCGCAGGTAGCGGACGCCCTCCAGGCCGGCCATCGCGCCGACGAGCCGGGCGGTCTGGTTGGCGTCGCACGGGTACAGCACGGTCGAGCCGTGCACCGCCCGCATCATCGCCAGGTCCTCCAGACCCATCTGGCTGGGCCCGTCCTGGCCGATGGCGACGCCCGCGTGCGAGCCGACGAGGTTGATGCCGGCGCCGCTGACGGACGCCATCCTGATGAAGTCGTGGGCCCGGGTCAGGAAGGCCGCGAACGTGGCGGCGTACGGCATCCAGCCGCGTGCGGCGAGCCCGACCGCCGAGGCGACCATCTGCTGCTCGGCGATGTAACACTCGAAGTAGCGGTCGGGGTGCTCCTTGGCGAAGAACTCGGCGCGGGTGGAGTCGCCGACCTCGCCGTCCAGGGCGACGATGTCGCCGCGGCCGGTGCCGAGCGCGGCGAGTGCCTCGCCGAAGGCGTTGCGGGTGGCGACCTCCTCGCCCTTGTCCCACCGGGGGAGTTCGTAGTTCCCGGTGTGGACGGAGTGCAGCATGCGGGCGGCCGGCGGTTCCTGCACCTGGACGCGGATGTCGCGCGGACCGCCGAGTTCGGCGATCGCCTCCGCGGCCTCCGGCAGCGGCTTGCCGTGCAGGCCCTCGCGGTCCTGGACGCTCTCGACGCCCTTGCCCTTGAGGGTGCGGGCGAGGATCGCGGTGGGCTGGCCCTTGGTGGAGGCGGCCTCACCGTAGGCGCGGTCGACGGCGTCCACGTCGTGCCCGTCGACCTCGATGGTGTGCCAGTCGAAGGCCTGGAAGCGGCGGGCGTAGGCGTTCAGGTCGTGGCCGTGCCGGGTCGGGCCGCGCTGGCCGAGCCGGTTGACGTCGACGATCACGGTGAGGTTGTCCAGGTGCTCGTACCCGGCGTGCTCGGCGGCCTCCCACACGGATCCCTCGGCCAGCTCGCTGTCGCCGCACAGCACCCAGGTGCGATAGCCGGTGCGGTCCAGCCTCTTCCCCGCCAGCGCGATGCCGACACCGACCGGCAGGCCCTGCCCGAGCGAGCCGGTGGCCGTCTCGACCCAGGGCAGGCGCTGCGGTGTGGGGTGCCCTTCGAGGCGGCTGCCCAGCTTGCGGAAGGTGAGCAGTTCCTCGTCGTCGATGGCGCCGGCCGCCTTGTACGCGGAGTACAGCAGCGGCGAGGCGTGTCCCTTGGACAGGACGAAGCGGTCGTTGCCGGGGTGGGCGGGGCGGTCGAAGTCGTAGCGGAAATGGCGGGCGAGCAGGACGGCCATCAGGTCGGCCGCGGACATCGAGGACGTCGGGTGCCCGGAGCCCGCGGCGTCGGCGGCGCGGACACTGTCCACGCGCAGCTGTCGGCCGAGATCGGTGAGTTCACCGGTGTTCATGAGTCTCCTTTCGCGGAGTCGTCCGGTGGGTCGGAACGCTTGACGGGGCCGGGGGCGACATCGGGGCCCGGAGGTGGTTGATCGTCAGGGGGCTGCAGAACGGCCACGGGCTGATTCTTGGCGGGCTCGCCGCCGGGTTGATTCTTGGCAGGCTCGCCGCCCGGCTGGTTCTTGGCAGGTTCACCACCAGGCTGATTCTTGGCAGGCTCGCCACCCGGCTGATTCTTGGCGGCTTCACCACCCGACTGGTTGCGCGCGGGTTCACCACCCGACTGGTTCTTGGCAGGCTCGCCACCGGGCCGCCCCTCCGCAGGCTCACCACCCGGCTGCCCTGCGGAAGGATCACCACCCGGCCGCCCCGCGGCAGGCTCACCTCCGGGCCTGCTCCCGGCCCGCGTGGCGCCGAGCGGCCCCTTGGCGGGCGTGTCGGCGGGCCAGGTCCTGGCCGGTTCTCCGGCCGGTCGGCCCTTGGCGAGTTCCGTTTCCGCGCGGCGCTCCGCGGCCCCGGATCCGGACAGTGTCACCCCGGATCCGGGCTGCCCCTTCGCGGGCTCTTCTGCGGCCCGGCCCTTCCCGGGCCCGGTGCCGGTCCCCCCGTCGTGGGTGTCGGCCCGTACCGCCGCGCCCGGCCCCGAGCGGGCGCTCGCCTCCCGGCGCGTCCCGGGCCCGCCCGGCACCCGGGCCAGCTCCGGCGACGACGTGTCCAGGGGTACGGACCCGGACCGTACGAGCCCCAACTGCACGGCCTGGCGCGGCAGTACGGCGTCCAGCAGCCAGTCGGCGGCGACCCGGACCCGGTTTCCGGGCATGGCGGCGAGGTGATAGCCACGCGTCACCGCACCCGCCGGTACCCCGGACAGCGCCACGCCGAGCGGATTGGCCGCGGCCTTCGCACCGCCCAGGTCGACGACGAAGCCCAGGTCGCGATGGCGGTAGGGCTTGCGTTCCCCGCCCAGGCCGAGCGACGCGGCGACGTTCTCGGCCGCGACCTTGCCCTGCCGCCAGGCGTGCTGCGCGGTCATCGGCGTACAGTTGCCCGGCTTCTCCAGATCGGGCACCGCGGCCGCGTCCCCGCACGCGAACAGCTCCGGCCGCCCCGGCACCTGGAGGTGCGGGTCGACGAGCAGCCGCCCCTTCTCCAACGGCAGCCCGAGGGACGCGACCAGCGGGTCGGGCCGTACGCCCACGCACCACACCAGCGTCCGGGTCTCGACGAACTCGCCGTCGCTCAGCACGACCCCGTCGGGCAGGGCCTCCGTCACGGAGGTCCCCATCCGCACGTCCACGCCCCGCTGCCGCAGCACCCGGTCGGCCGTCGCGGAGAGCCTGCCGTCCATCTCGGGCAGCACCCGCGGCGCCACGTCCAGCAGGATCCAGCGCGGCCGCATGCCCTGCCGCAGCGGGTGCTTGCGGACCTGCGCGTCGGTGAACATCTGCCCGTGCGCGGCGACCTCGGTGCCGGTGTACCCGGCGCCGACCACGACGAAGGTGCAGCGCGCGGCGCACGACTTCGGGTCCTCGGCGGCGGCTGCCAGCTCCACCTGCCGGGTCACGTGATCGCGCAGATACAGCGCCTCGGGCAGCCCTCGGAAGCCGTGCGCGTGCTCGGCGACGCCCGGGACGGGCAGCAGCTTGTTGACGCTGCCGGCGGCGATCACCAGCCGGTCGTAGGCGAGCGTGCCGCCGTCGCCCTCGGGCCCGGTGTAGTGCAGGGTGCGTCCGTCGAGGTCGATCCGGTCGGCCTCGCCGAGCACCAGCCGTACGTGCGGCAGCGTGCCCGAGAGGGAGACCGTGACCCGGCGCGGCTCCAGGATGCCGGCGGCGACCTGCGGCAGCAGCGGCAGGTACAGGAAGTAGTCGGTCGGGTTCAGCAGGGTGATGTGGGCCCGGCCCCTGGTCTGCCGGGCCAGGGTGCGCGCGGCGCGGTAACCGGCGAAGCCGGCACCGACGATCACGATGCGGGGTCGACTCACGGTTCACCTCCGGCGCTGTCGCGTACCTCGGGAGCCTTCCGCGTCCCCCTGGCCAGGGCACCCAAACGTCCGCCCGGCCCGGATCCTGCCGGTTTCCGCCCCGGCGCCCGGGTACCCGGGGCGGGATACGGACCGTCCATGTCGCGGAGGCACTCCCTGATGCCCGAGTACGGATATTTCCTCTCGTGCGAGCAGTACGGACCAGCCGAGCTGATCGAGCAGGCGCGGATGGCCGAGCAGGCCGGATTCCAGGCGCTGTGGATCTCGGACCACTACCACCCGTGGAACGACGAGCAGGGCCAGAGCCCGTTCGTCTGGTCGGTGATCGGCGCGCTGTCCGAGGCGGTGTCGCTGCCGATCGAGACGGCGGTGACCTGTCCGACCGTGCGGATGCACCCGGCGGTGGTGGCGCAGGCCGCGGCGACCAGCGCGGTGATGACGGACCACCGCTTCCGGCTCGGCGTCGGCTCCGGCGAGGCGCTCAACGAGCACATCCTCGGTGACCACTGGCCGCCGGCCCATGTCCGTCTGGACATGCTGGAGGAGGCCATCCAGGTGATGCGCCGGCTGTTCACGGGCGAGGAGGTGAACCATCACGGGCCGCACTACACGGTGGAGAACGCCCGCCTGTACACGGTGCCGGACGAGCCCGTCCCGATCGACATCTCCGGCTTCGGCCCGGCGGCGACCCAGCTCGCGTCCCGCGTCGGCGACGGCTACATCACCATGGCGCCGGACGAGACCATGGTGGAGCAGTACCGCAAGGGCGGAGGCGGCGGAAAGCCGGTCAGCGGCGGCACCAAGGTCTGCTACGACACCGACCGGGACGAGGCCGTACGCACCGTCCACCGCCTCTGGGCGAACGAGCAACTGCCCGGGGAACTGGGCCAGGTACTGCCCTCTCCGAAACACTTCGAGCAGGCGCAGCGACTCGTCACCGAGGACATGGTGCGCGAGAACCGGGTGTGCGGGGACGACGTGGACGCTCACATGGCCGAGCTGCAGCGGTTCTCCGACGCGGGCTTCGACCGGGTCTACGTCAACCAGATCGGCCCCGATCTGCGCGGCTTCTTCGACTTCTACCGCACGAAGGTGCTGCCGCAGCTCCAGCAGGGCCTCTGAGGCGTCACGCCCTGGGGCGGGGCACGTCCGGGGCGTCCGTCGGCCGCGGGGGCACCGTGCCCGGGGCGGGCCCGGCGGCGGGCGGGGCCGGCGGCACGGGCGGATACGGCAGCCCATCGGCCGCGGCGGCGGCCCGGCCCGCGCTCTCGGATCCCGGGACCGCACCGGCCCCGTGCCCGGAACCCGGGCGGTCCGGCCGGGCCATGCCGCGCAGCACATAGGCAGCCGCACCCAGGAGCACGGCGGTGATCAGCGCCGCCGCCCAGTCGGGCAGGCCGAGGGCGAGGGCCAGTCCCACGGCGAGTGCCAGGGCCGCGCCGGCGTAGAGGGCGAGGGCGCCGGACGCGGCGTACAGCGAGGCCTTGCGGCGCTGCTTGCGTGTCTGCTCGCGCAGTTCGTCCCGTACGGTCTCACGCGCCACCTGTGCCAGCTCGTCGATCAGATGCTTGTCCAGATGCTCCAGGTGATCCATCGGCTTCATACCCGGCCGGGTACCCTCGCCCCCTGGCGCGTAACTAGGCTCGTCCTCATGGAGATTCTGGGTGCCACACTGCGCGTCTGCGTCGACGACCTCGAGACCGCGATCCCCTTCTACGAGCGGCTGGCGGGCGGCAGCGCCCAGCGCTTCGAACGGGGCGGTGTCGAGGTGGCGGCGATCGGCTGCTTCCTGCTGATGAGCGGTCCCCCGGCCGAACTGGAGGTGCTGCGCAAGGTGTCCGCGACGATCGCCGTCAAGGACGTCGACGACACCCACCGGGTGCTCACCGAACTGGGCGCCCACATCGTCGCGGGCCCCATCGCGTCACCGGCCGGCCGCAATCTGATCGCGCTGCACCCGGACGGGTCGATCTACGAGTACGTGGACCGCAACGCGTGAGGTCCGCCGGGGCCGGACTCGGACTCAGTGCCGCCCCGGCCCCGTGACCATCTCGGCGGTGATCGCCCAGCGTTCGTGGTCGCGCCAGGCCCCGTCGACGAACAGCATCTTCGGCGAGAAGCCCTCCAGCCGGAACCCGCAGCCGCGGGCCAGGGCGATCGACGCGGCGTTGGCGGGCTGGACGTTGATCTCCAGCCGGTGCAGCCGCATCGGGCCGAACGCGTACCGCACGACGAGGTCCAGCCCTTCGCGCATCAGCCCCCGCCCGGCGGCGTGCGCGAAGGCGCCGTAGCCCAGCGCCCCGGACTGGAAGCCGCCCTCGACGATGTTGTTGATGTTGATGAACCCGCCGATGGCCCCGTCACCCTGCTCGCCGACGCCGCCCTTCTCGCAGACGAGGAAGCCGGCCTTGGACGGGTCCTCGATCAGCCGGCCGGCGTACGCGGTGTAGGCCTGGGCGCTCTCGGGCGGGAAGAGCCAGGGGTGGTGCAGGTCCTTGCTCTCCCGCGTCCGGGCGGTGAACTCGGCGCCGTCCCCGTAGGTGAAGTGGCGTATGCCCACCCGGGGGCCTTCGGCGAGGTAGCGGGATGCGGTGTGGGGCACCCCGCCACAGTAGCCGCGCCTGCGGTCAGGAGCCCGCGACCGGCAGCCGGAGCACCCCGGTGTTCCGCGGCCCGCTGACCACCGTCACCGGTTTGATCCCCCGGTTGCCGAAGTACGCGTCGTCGCTCGCCGCGATCACGAACCGCAGCCGGTGCCCCGTCTCGTAGCGGTGCACGATCCCGGGCAGTGTGACGGTGAAGCTCTTGGTCACGTCCGGTACCCGTACCGGCGCGACCAGGCGGCGCACCAGGGTGCGGGTGCCGTCGGGGGCGACGTCGTAGAGCTTGGCGAACAGGACCAGCTTGTCGGCCGCGTCGCCGGAGTTCTGGGTGCGCTCGGCCTTCGGGGAGTTCACCTTGAGCGTGGCCCGGGGCGCGCCCACGACGTCGAGGGGGCGTGACAGCGGCGTGCTGGTCCAGTCGAGGTAGGTGCCCTCGGTGTCGTGCGGTGGTGTGTCGGGCAGCCCGATGAGTCCGGCCAGCGAGCTCTCGGAATGGCTCGTGGGAATCGCCCAGTTGGTGTAACCGCGGCTGCCCCGGGCCACCTTGTCGCGGTTGTCGACGAGCTTGCCGTCGCCGGAGAGGTACAGCGTGCGGCTCGGCGCGGGGAGGTGGTCGGCGGTGGCGTAGGCCCGGTCCGGGTCGGTGATCCAGTCCCGGTGATAGGCGAAGGCAGGACCCGTGTCGGTCTGCGTCCGGCCGCGCAGATGGCGGTCGAACCAGGCGAGGACGCGCCGGCCGACGTAGCTGGTCTCCAGGTTGCCCTTCGACAGATCGAGTTCACCGGCGGCCGGGCCGGTGAGCCCGCCGCTGTGGCCCCAGGACTGCCAGATCATCTTCACGGGGGTGCCCTGGGCGCGGAGCGTCCGGTACGTCGCCGTCGCCTCGTTGAGGTTGAAGAGGGTGTCGGTCTGCCCCTGGACCAGCAGGGTGGGTGTCTTCACGCGGTGGAGGTACGACGCCGGGGAGACGCTGCGCGCGAAGGCGAGCATCTCGGCGGTCCGGCCGGCCGGGTAGCCGCCGGAGTTGAGCGTGTGGATGGTCCGGCAGGCCTTGGTGACGAAGTGCAGACAGGAGAGGTGGTTGACGCGGGACGGGTCGAGGCTGGGCTGGAGCAGGGGCTGGCCCTCGCCGATGAGGTAGAAGCCGTTGGTCCACTGCCACTTGAAGACGCCCGGGACACCGGAGTTGCCGGTGGCGTTGTTGGGGTCCAGCGCGTACGCCAGGTCGTTCCAGGTGATCATGGGGACGAGCGCGTCGAGGCGGTGGTCGACGGCGGCCGTCGCCAGCTGGACGGCGCCGCCGTAGGAGCCGCCGATCATGCCGACCCGTGGGTCGCCGGGCCGGTCGAGGGTGACGAAGTCGGCCTTCGTGCCGTCGTCGGCGGCGCGTTCGCCGCCCAGGAAGTCGACCAGCTGCGCGGTGGCGGCACCGTCGATGGCCGGGTCGTCGAGGGAGATGAGACAGCCGCTGCGGCCGAATCCGAGCCCGGAGTAGATGAGGGAGACGTAGCCGCGCTGGGCGAAGGCCTTGCCGATGGTGTCCGTCGAACCGTCCGACTTGCTGCCGCCGAAGCCGTTCGTGCCGAGCACGGCGGGCGCACGGTGGGCCCGGTCCACCCCGGCCGGGCGGTAGAGGTCGGCGTCGACCGTGCAGGGCCGGCCGCCCGCCTGGACGGTGAACTTGAGCGGGGTGACGGTGTAGGAGCCCGCCGCCGTGGCGGGCGGGGTGAGGGCGAGGGGGGCGGCCAGGGCGGCGCCCAGAGCGAGAGCGAGCGGCGCGCGGGATCTGGGCACGCGTCGGGACACACGGACCTCCACGGTGGGGACAACCCGAATACCGACCAGTAGGTACTTGGTCGGTAGTCATCGTGTGACACGTGTCAGGGAGCGTCAATCACCGAAACGAGGGTTCTTGACAGGATTTCAGTAACGGCATGTTCAGCTCAGGGCCGGTTCGTCGAAGGTCAACGTGCCCGTTCCGGCGTCCAGTTCGGCCACCCTTCCCAAGGGCATCGTCAGCGCGCCCTCGCCGTGCCCGAACCCGAACTCCTCCACGACCGGGACACCGAGCCCGCCGAGCCGGTCGGCGAAGACCGCGCGCAGGTCCTCGTACGGGCCGCACGTCGCCCAGGACCCGAGCACGATCCCGGCGACCCCGTCCAGCCAGCCGGCGCGCAGGAGTTGGGTCAGATACCGGTCCAGTCGGTACGGGCTCTCCCCCACGTCCTCGATCAGCAGCAGTCCGCCCCGGGCCGCCGGGTGGGCGTGCGGGGTGCCGAGGTCGCTCGCGAGCAGGCTCAGACAGCCGCCCAGGGTGACGCCCCGGGCCCGTCCGGGCACCAGCGCGCCGCCGCCCGGGGGCACGGCCGTGACGGTCCGCACGGTCTCCGGCTCGAAGAGGGTCGCCCGCAGATGCTCCTGGGCCCGGGCGTTCTTGAGGAAGTCGACGCCGGCGACCGCGGGGCCGTACAGGGTGACCAGTCCGAGGCGGGTGGCGAAGGCCTGGTGCAGGACGGTGATGTCGCTGAATCCGCCGAACACCTTCGGGCCCGCCGCCCGCATCGCCGCCCAGTCGAGCAGGTCGACCATGCGCTGTGCCCCGTACCCGCCCCGGGCGCACAGCACCGCGGCGACGGACGGGTCGCACCAGGCGCCCTGCAGATCGGCGGCCCGCTCGGCATCCGTGCCGGCCAGGTAGTCCAACGCGCGGTGCCGGCCGAGCACATGGGGCGCCACCACGGGTTCGAGGTCCCAGCCGCGCAGGATGTCGAGCCCGGCCTGCAGCCGCTCCTCGGGCACGGGCCCGCTCGGCGCGACGACGGCTACCCGGGCACCGGGGGCGAGCCTGGGCGGTCGCAGAAGCTGGTTCATTTGCTGAGCTCCAGAGTCGGGATGCCGGGCGGATCGAGTCGGAACACCTGGGCGTACAAGGAGAGTTCGGCCTCCAGGGCGCGCACCATGGTCTCGGCCCGCCGGAACCCGTGCCCCTCCCCCTCGAAGGCGAGATAGGCGTGCGGCACCCGCCGCCCCTCCAGCCGGGCGAGGAACCGCTCGCACTGGACGGGCGGGCAGATCGGGTCGTCCAGGCCCTGGAGCAGCAGGAACGGCACGCGGAGGCGGTCGGCGTGGGTGGCGGGCGAGCGCTCCGCGTAGCGCTCGGGCACCTCGGCGAGCGGCCCGATCAGGCTCTCCAGATACCGCGACTCGAAGTCGTGGGTCTCCCCCGTGCCCCAGCCGGTGAGGTCCAGGATGGGATATTTGATCGTGCCGCAGGCGTAGACATCGGTCGTGGTGAGCGAGGCGGCCGCGGTCCAGCCGCCCGCGCTGCCGCCCCGGACGGCGAGCCGGTCGCGGTCGGCGGTGCCCTCGTCGGCGAGGGCCAGGGCGACGGCCGCGCAGTCCTCGACGTCCACCACGCCCCACTGCTCGCGCAGCCGCTCGCGGTAGGTGCGGCCGTATCCGGTGGAGCCGCCGTAGTTCACCTCGGCGACGCCGATGCCGCGCGAGGTGAAGTAGGCGATCTCCAGGTCGAGCACCAGGGGTGCGTGGCCGGTGGGCCCGCCGTGCGCCCAGACGACGTACGGCGGCCGTTCGTCGTCGGGCGCGACGCAGCCGGGGTGGTGCGGCGGGTAGATGTGGGCGTGGATGTCGCGTCCGTCGGGGCTGGTGAAGGTGCGGATCTGCGGCTCGGGGTAGTACGCGGGGTCCACGGCGTCGTCGTGCTCGGCCCCGATGACGCGGGCGTGGCCGGAGCGGGTGTCCAGCTCCACGACCTCGTGGGCGCTGCGCGGGCTGGCCCCGACGGCGACGACCCTCCCCCACCCTCCGGGCGGGGGGACCCCCATCTCGCTGCGCTCGCCGTGCGCGGCGAGGGTGGGCGCGAACTCGGTCCAGGGCCCGGCCGCGTCGACGACCTCGCCGGTCTCGGGGTCCAGGATGCCGAGGGCGGTGGTGCCCCGGCCGTGCACGACGGCGATCAGCCCGCTGTCGAGCGGCGCGAACCAGCGCATGCCGAGCTTCCACAGCGCCCCGCCGAACTCCTCCTCGCGCGGGCACAGAGGCTTCCCGTCGAGGTAGAGGTTCCACCAGCCGCTGCGGTCGCTCGCGTGCAGGAGGCGGCCGTCGTGGGTCCAGTCGGCCTGGGCGATGGACTCGCCGGGCCCTCCGGCCACGGTCCGCGCGTCGCGCAGGCTGCCGTCGGGGCCGATGTCGGCGAGGATCAGTTCGGTGCCGTCCCACGGCATGCGCGGATGGTCCCAGGCGAGCCAGGCCGCCCGCAGCCCGTCGGGGGAGAGCTTCGGCCCCGTCACGAACCGGTGCCGGGCGTCGGTGAGTTCGCGTACGGCGTCCCGGTCCTGAGCGGCGGAGCCGTCGAGCGGGACCGCGGCCGGGACGCGGCGCACATCGGTGGGTCCGTCGCCGGTGAACTCCTCCAGCACGCACCACACCTCGCCCCGCTCGGGCCGCAGCGACGGCTCCGCCCAGCGCAGGCCCGCGCCCACGGGTGACACCGGCGTGAGCGGGCGAGGCTCTCCGCCCGGCTCGTACCGGTACAGCCGCTGGTCGGCGAAGTTCACGAACACCACCAGCGGGCCGTCCTCGCCCGCGTGGGCCGCCCACGGGTGCCCGCCGTACTCGATGACCCGGCTGCGCACGTTCCACGGCGCGGGCAGCAGCGACTCCTCCGTGCCGTCGGCGTGCCGCCGCACCAGGGTGCGCCGGCCGCCCTCGGCGGGCCGGGGCTCGGTCCACCACACCTCCTCGCCGACGAAGCCCACGTACTCCGGGTGCCCGTCGTGTGCGGCGGCCAGGGCCGCGTCGATGGGCGAGGGCCACGCCCCGTACGCCAGCGTCCGCACGCTCTCCCCCACTCCCCTAGGCCGTCCGCAGGAACCGGTCGAGCACCCGCACACCGAAGTGCAGCGCCTCGACCGGGACCCGCTCGTCGACGCCGTGGAACATGGCCCCGTAGTCGTAGCCCTCGGGCAGCTTCAGCGGTGTGAAGCCGTAGCCGGTGATGCCGAGGCGCGAGAACTGCTTGGCGTCCGTGCCGCCCGACATGCAGTACGGCACGACGTGCCCCTCCGGGGCGAACTCCTCGACGGCGGCCCGCATCCGGGCGAACGTCGCCGAGTCCACCGGCGACTCCAGGGCGACCTCGCGGTGGTGGAACTCCCACTCGACGTGCGGCCCGGTGAGCCGGTCGAGGGTCTCGCGGAACTCGTCCTCGCCGCCGGGCAGATACCGGCCGTCCACCTGCGCCACGGCCTCCCCGGGGATCACGTTGACCTTGTAACCCGCTTTCAGCATCGTCGGGTTGGCGCTGTTGCGTACGGTCGACTCGACGAGCTTCGCGGCGGGGCCCAGCTTGTCGAGCAGCGCGTCGATGTCCGTCAGGTCGCTGTCGATGCCGTAGAGCGCGGCGAGTTCGGTGAGCGCCGCGCGTACGGTCTCGGTCGGCCGCAGGGGCCATTCGTGCTCGCCGATCCGGGTGATCGCGGCCGACAGCCGGGTGACCGCGTTGTCCCGGTTCACCTTGGAGCCGTGCCCGGCGCGTCCGCGCGCGGTGAGCTTCAGCCAGGCGGTGCCGCGTTCCCCGGCCGCGATCGGGTAGATCTGCCGCCCGCTGCCGTCGTGGAAGGTGAAGGCGCCCGACTCGCTGATGCCCTCGGTGCAGCCCTCGAACAGTGCCGCGTGTTCGTCGGCGAGGAACCCGGAGCCGTCCTCGGCGCTGGCCTCCTCGTCCGCGGTGAACGCGATGACGACGTCCCGCCGGGGCCGTACGCCCTGACGTGCCCAGCCGCGCACCACGGCGAGGATCATCGCGTCCATGTTCTTCATGTCGACGGCGCCGCGCCCCCAGACGACCCCGTCGCGGACCTCCCCGGAGAACGGGTGCACGCTCCAGTCGGCGGCCTCGGCGGGTACGACATCCAGATGGCCGTGGAGCAGCAGCGCGCCGGCTCCGGGGTCGGTGCCCTCGACACGGGCGACGACGTTGGTCCGGCCCTTGGTGCGTTCCAGGAGTGTCGGTTCGATCCCGGCCTCGGCGAGCCGCGCGGCGGCGTACTCGGCGGCGGGCCGCTCCTGGCAGTCGCCGCCGCCCCGGTTGGTGGTGTCGATCCGGATCAGGTCGGACGTGTACGTCACGACCTCGTCCAGCGCCTGTCCGTCCACCTGCTCAGCCATAGTGCTCCTCCACCGCGGCCGAGACGATCGTGGTGACCGCCTTGAAGGCGCGGATGCCCTCGTACATGGTCTCGCTCGTGCAGGCCACCTTCCGTTCCCCGATCCGGTCCACACCCGGCACGACGGTGGCGGCCATCGCCAGATGCTCCGCGTCGAACTCGACGGCGACGGTGAACGGGCCGCCGCGCACGGGTTCGTGACGCACCGCCAGCGCGGCGGCCTCCTTGGCCGCCGCGCGGATGTCGGCGGCGGTCCGGGCCGGGGTGCGGCACACGGCCGCGTACCGCGACACATGGTCCTTCACCGCGACCTTCAGCGCCTCGGGCGCGTACCCGAGCGCGTCCTCGCAGGCGATGTCGTCCCCGGTGACCAGCACGACCGGCACCCCGAACTCGGCGACGACATGGGCGTTGAGCAGCCCCTCGCTCGCCCGTACGTCGTTCAGCCAGACGCCGGTGATCTGGTTCGCGAGGTAGGTGTGGGCGAGGACGCCCTCCATGCCGGCGCCCGCGTGGTAGCCGACGAACGCGATGCCGTCGACGTCGCCGTGCTGCACGCCCTCCACCATGGACAGCGCCTTGTGCCGGCCGGTGAGCAGCTGGGCCCGTTCGTCCAGCTGCTCCAGCAGCAGATTGCGCATCGTCGCGTGCGCCTCGTTGATGATCACCTCGTCGGCGCCGCCGTCGTGGAAGCCGAGCACGGCGGCGTTGACGTCCGAGGTGAACAGCGAGCGGCAGCGCTCCCACTGCGCGGCGCCCGGCACGACGTCGTCCGGCCAGGTGACCCCGGTGGCGCCCTCCATGTCGGCGCTGATGAGGATTCTCATGACGACCCGTTCCGGATGGAGATCTTCATGGTTCGTCACGTTACGCGCTGCGGGCTGAACCGGCTACGACGTCACCAGCGGACCGGCAGGTCGCCGAGGAACGAGGTGAGCCGGTCGGCGAGAAGCCGGTGGTCCTGGGCCGAGTAGTGCCAGTGGCAGCCGGTGAAGTCCAGGCCCGTGTCGTCGAGCCGCCAGTAGCGGACCCGGCGGTCGCCGGCGCCGGTGCGCTCCTGGACCACCTGCTCGACATGTCCGGCGAAGGGCCCCGCGCCGACGGCCAGCAGGGTGGTCCCGGGCCCGTAGCGCGTCCGCAGTTTCTGGAGGAAGCCGCTGTAGGCGCTCCGGTACGCGGCGGCGAGGCTCTCGTCCGTCCAGGGCTCGCCCGGGTTGATCAGGGTCGAGAAGTCGTTGGTGCCGAGGTGGACCACCACGAGCCGCGGCCGCCAGGTGCCCGGGTTCTGCCAGACGTCGCCCGGCACGTTCAGCAGCGCGCGGTCGTAGAAGGTGCGGTAGTTCTCCTCCGGCGAGCCTCCGTTGTAGTTGCGCACCATGCCCCGGCCCGAGTAGGCGTTGATCTGGTAGTCGGCGCGCAGCCGCCGGGCGGTGAGGGCGGCATAGCTCACGTCGGCGTTGGTGGTGCGGGCGACCTGCTCGCCGGTGCAGTCGCGGGAGGCCGAGAGGTTGCCGTAGCCCGCCGTGAGGGAGTCTCCGACGAACTCGATCTGGCGGCCGCGGGCGGTCGGGCGGGAGAGCACGGCCCCGCCCGGCGCGGCGACGAAACCGCCGAACGCGCTGGTGCTCCACGGGGTGTCGTTGCGTTTGACGAGCCGTACGGTGTGCGCCCCCTTGCCCAGGCCGTGGACCCAGTGGGTGGTCCTGCCCGGGGTGACGAGGGTCGCCACGGTGGCTCCGTCGACCTGGACGTCGTAGTCGGCGGCCGGGTCGTCGAGCACGATGCCCACGCCGGTGCCCCTGATCCGGCCCTCGAAGTACACGCCGGGCCAGCTGTACCGGAGCACGTCCCCGCCGTCCTGGACCCGCCCGGCGGTGTGCACGCTCGCCGCCACGCCCTTCTTGTCCGGTGCGGCGGTCGTGGCTGCGGCGGATGTGCCGAGCAGAACCATCGAGGCGGCGGACGCGACCAGCATCCGTATCCAGGGCGACGTCATGACTGTCCTCCGGGGGACGAGACAGGTGCACGGACGGGTAAGGGACGGCCGGAACTCACTGTGCGGTCCTCAGCAGGGTCGTCACCCGGGAACCGCCGAGACAGCCCGCCGCCACCGCTGCCGCCACGGCTCCAGCGGAGGCGGCGGCGAGCCCCAGCCACGGCCACAGCGACCAGCCGATGTCCAGCGAGAGCAACAGGGCGGGGGTGGCGACGGCGGTGACCCCGACGCCCATCAGCACTCCGAGGAGCGTCACCTGACCGGCGTACACACCGGTGAGCCAGGACCGGAAGCGCCGGTCGGCGCCCGCGGCGGCCAGCGCCGACAGGTCCGGCCGCATCTCCTGCGTGGCGAGTCCCACCGTGAGGAAGGCCAGGGTGGCCGCCACGAGCATCAGCACCACCGCGCTGCCCACGGTCGTGGCCCGCAGCACCTCGGCGGCGACCGGGCCCCGCTCCACCTCCAGCGTGAAGTAGCCGCTGCCGATGTCCGAGGCGAGCGCTCCACGCGCGCGGTCCTCCTGTTCCGCGGAGATCGAGCCGTCCGGCGCGGGGAGGTAGAAGCAGGCGGAGTTGGGCTGCTCGACGCCGCCGAGCGCCTTGAGGCCGGCCGCGCTGACGTAGACGACCGGCAGGTTGCGGTACTCCGAGCGGCGCTGGGCCGCGACCGCGTCGAGGCTCTTGGTGATCAGCTCCGTCCGGCCCGTGTCCATGACGGGGGACTTCGGCGCGGTCACGGTCAGCCGGCCCCCCGGGGCGAGCCGCTCGTCCAGGACGACGGCGCCCCCGGCGGACAGCGCCCCGCGCTCCCGGGCGGTGGATTTCCTGCCGAGCACCGCGGAGAGGTCCCCCTCACGGATCACCATGACGGCGGAGGGCCGGTCGGGCAGCGGTGAGGCGGCCTGGTACTCGCCCCAGTAGGACCACGCGGAGCCGTCCGGGGCGGCGCCCTCCGGGGCCGGCGGGCTGGCGATCGCCATGGCCGTCAGCCGCTCGCCCCCGAGGGCCTCCTCCATGGCCGCGACGGTGGCGGGCCCGGGCACCTTCGTGGCGTAGGCGAAGGCCGAACCGTGCGGGGAGTGGGGCTCGTAGGACTTGCCGACTTCCGCCGTGAGGCCTCCCATGGCCGCCAGGACGAGCCCGGTCAGCACCGTGAGGCTGGCCACCACCGTTCCCATGGTCGCCGAGCGGGACGCGGATCGTGCCAGGAGCCGGGCCCCGATGCGCTGCATCAGCCGGAGGCCGTCGGCGCGGCCGGCGCTCGACGGCAGCAGCCTCCGTACCAGCACGCCCGTGCCGATGACCAGGCACAGCGCCCCGATCATGACGGTGAACGGGGCCTTGAAGGACGCGCCGGCGACGGCCAGCAGCAGACCGCAGGTCAGCAGGACGCCGAGCGTCACCTGCCCGCGGCGCGGCGCGCGGTCCTCGAAGTCGGCCTGGTCCCGCAGGGCGGCGACCACATCGCCGCCGACTCCGCGTGCCGCGACCCGGGCCGCGATCGCCGGAGTGAGGACGCCGAGCAGGGTCAGGACCGCCGTCGACCAGGCGTCCAGACGCAGCCCGCCCCAGAGTTCGCCGTTGCGCTCCGCCGCCCAGGGCTTCAGCAGCCACGCACCGGCCACACCGGCCCCGACGGCGAGCCCGGTGGCGAGAAGTCCCACCAGGATCCCCTGGTGGGTGATGACCGACCGCCTGGTCCTCGGTCCCGCACCGGCCGCGGCCAGCAGGGCGAGTTCACGCCGGCTGCTGCGGACGACGATCGCGTAGACCGCCCCCATCACCAGGCCTAGTTCGCCGAGCACCAGGACCGCCAGTCCGAGGACCCAGGCGGCCGCGGACTCCTCGGGAAGCAGGGAGTCCGGGGCGTCACGGGCGACGTCGAAGGCGGTGGAACGGGGTTCGAGGCGCCAGCCCTGCCCGTTCATGGCCCGCTGCGCCCCGGGCGTGAGCGCGTCCGGGGTGTGCCACACGACGACGGTGCCGTCCTGCGCGGCGGCCATGGAGCTCTCCTGCCCGGGCTTGGGGAGAGCCGGTGCCTGGCCGGCGACGACTGCGGGGAGGGCCACCACGAACTTCCGCAGGGTGTCGGTGGGAATCGCCGCGATGCCGGTGACCTCGGCCTCGGCACCGCCCTCGCCGAGGTCCACCCGGTCTCCCGGCCCTGCCCCGAGCCGTGCCGCCACGCTCGGCGAGAGGGCGACCTCGCCCGGTGCCCGCGGTGCCCTGCCTTCGGTCAGCACGAACCGGCCCCGGTGCAGCGGCCGGTCGAGTTCGAGGCCGTAGCCGAAGGAGTCGACCTGCAGACCGTCCGAGGAGACGGCGAGCGGGCCGTTGACCTCGGGGACGACCTCGATGTCCCGGCCGGCCGCGTCGGCCAGCGCCCGCGGCCCTTCGGCCAGGGCGCGCTCCGCACCCCGCTCCGCGACGAAGTCGAGGTTGCGCAGCACTCCCTGCGACTGGCCGATGAGTGTGCCGACCCGTTGGTCCTCGGGGATCTCGCTGGTGGCCCGGAGGGTGACCAGCGTGACGGCCAGGGTCAGCGGAACCAGCAGCGCCGCCGTGAGGGCCAGGGTCCGCTTGCGGTCGCGCCGTACTCGCCTCAGGGCGACCCGAAGGGCGATCCTGCGTGCGCTCACGCGGCGGCTCCGGTGTCTTCCCCGACGACGCCGTCGCGCATCCGGACCACGCGGTCGGCTCGGGCCGCCACCGCCTCGTCGTGGGTGACGATCACACAGGTCGCCCCGGACCGCACCAGCGACTGGAGGCTGTCGAGGACCTGGGCGGCGCTGTCGCTGTCCAGCGCCCCGGTCGGCTCGTCCGCGAGGATCAGTCCACGGCCGCCCGAGAAGGCCCGGGCCAGGGCGACGCGCTGCTGCTGCCCGCCGGAGAGCGAGTCCGGGTAGCGGTCGGCGTACTCCTCCATGCCCACGGAAGCGAGCGCCTCCCGCGCCTGCGCGCGGGCCTTGCGGCGGGACATGCCGTCGAGTTCGGCGGGCAGGGCCACGTTCTCCGCCACGCTGAGGATGCGGACCAGGTTGTAGTCCTGGAACACATAGCCGATATGACGGCGCCTGTGCTGGTAGAGGTCCGCCTCCGCGAGCGTGTCGATGCGTACCCCGGCGACCATGACCGTGCCCGTGTCCGGGGGCTGCAGTCCGCCCGCCATGGTGAGCAGGGTGGACTTGCCGCATCCGCTGGGCCCCATGACCGCGGTGAGGGTGCCCTCGCGGGCTGTCAGACTCACCCCGCGCACCGCCTGAACCTCGACCTCGCCGCTGCGGTAGCGCCGGGTGACGCCGTCCAACACCAACACCTGTGTACCTCATTCATCCGTACTCGACGATGGCTGCGAAACTGGATGAAGGCTGCCGGGCTGCTTTCCTCAGCCCGGCAGCCGTCAGTCGTGCTTCACCGCCGATTCACACCGGTCAGCGGTGCTGGAAGCCCGACTCGCCCACGCCCCACGTACAGCCGGGGGTGGAGAAGCTGGCTCCGGAGAAACTCCCGCCCTTGTAGGGCGAGTACACGGCGAACGGCGAGAGGTCGCACTCGCCGTAGAGGCGGACGTCGTGGCCGCCGCTGTGCGAGCAGCCGCTGGCCCACGCGTTGCCGCCGTTGCCGGAGTTGTGCCCCTGGTTGCTGCAGGAGACGGTGCCGGCCTGGGCGGGCAGCACGGTGGCGGCCGTCACTCCGCCGGCGAGCGCGGCTCCGATGGCCAGAGACGCCAGAAGACGCTTCATGGTTACCCCCTCAAGATCCGCCGACCGATGTTCCCGATCAACGGACCAGGTGTGCACGGCCGGACTCTCCGACCGTCATGGGCCACCTTTGCAACTCGCGCCCCGCTAGCCCATCGGACCTTTGGGTATTGCCCCAAGGTCCGATAGCGCTTTCTGTGATCTCTGTGCTAGAAGGGCCGCTTCCACACGGGACTCGACGCCGAGCTTGCGCATCAGACTCGTGAGGTGGGCCTTCACCGTGCGCTCGGCAATTCCGAGTCGTTGTGCGAGCCGCCGGTTCGATTCGCCTGTGACCAGCAGGGACAGAACCTCAAGTTCACGGCTGGTCAGTTCGTCAAAACTCGCTCTCCCTTGATCCGATCCCATGCGATTCCCCCGATCGTGTCGCTCTTCTGAGGTATGGCACAGTGCCCCGTTGTGCCTCTGCGATCGGTGAATGGTAGTCAGTCGGAAAGAATTGATACACGGGTTGCACAGGCAGCGCGAAAACCAGCCACGAAGGAAGCTTGAAACCGATACGTGTTACACCGCGCGCCGGACCACCACCCATGTCGAGGGCAGCTCCACCCGGGCGCCGCCAGGTGCGTACTCCGTGGTGGCGAGGGGCATCTCGCCGCTCGCCAGGACGGTGAGGCCCGCCGAGCGCAGATACTCGGGGACGGCGTCGTCGGAGACCTCGCCGGGTGCGATGCCGTGCCGGAACACCGGCGCGAGCTTGGGCGGCGGACCGGCCGGGTCGCTCGCCAGGCCCATCAGCACCGGCTTGGCGGCCCCGGAGAGCTCCACCAGGAAGGCACGGCCGCGGTCGCCGACCAGCGTGGCGATCCCGTCCACCAGCGCCTGCCGGTCGTCCGGTTCGCACTGGTGCAGTACGCCCCGCATGTAGACGTTGGTGTCGCCGAGCTCCGCGTGCAGGGTCTGCGTCTCGCTCTTCTCGGCGGCGTCCAGCTGCCGGTACATGGCCTGCCCCGCCGGGTCGGCCCGCCGGGCGTGGTCGAGGGCCGCGGCCGACAGATCGGCGCCCACGACCCGTCGGAAGCGGTCGGCGAGGTAGCGGGTCTGGGTGCCGTTGCCGCAGCCGAGGTCCACCATCGGCAGCGCGGGATCGGCCACATGGGGTTCGAACAGGGCGAGGTGCGGGCCGGCGGTCAGGACCGGCTCGGCGTCCCAGAACACCGCCCCCGGTTCGGCGGGCGCCGCACGCCAGAACCCCTCCCACGCCTCCCGGTACCGACTCGTCACGCTCATGACCCTCCCCAGGGTGCGAACGAATCCCGCCGTGCGGCGGGCGAGTACGGTGTACCGCGCGGCGCGGGCCACGACAAGCGTCCGGCATTCAGCGCCTGGGCAGCGTCAGTTCGAACCACACCGTCTTGCCCGTCTTGGTGCGGCTGGTGCCCCACTCGCGGGACAGCGCGCTGACGACCCGCAGACCGCGCCCGGAATCGTCGAGCGAGCCGCTGCTCAGCAGCGTCGGCAGCTCGTGGTCGTCGTCGTCCACCTCGCACAGCAGGGTGTCGCCGCGGACGAGGCGCAGTTCCACGGGGCGTGCGTGGGAGTGCCGTACGGCGTTGGTGACGAGTTCGCTGACCATCAGCTCGGCGGCCACGACCAGCTTCGCCAGCCCCCAGTCGTGCAGTTGCTCGCGGACCACCGCGCGGGCCCGGCCGGCCTCGGCCGGGTCGAGGGCGAGCCGCCACTCGGCGACGTCGTCCGGCTCGATGCCGTTCAGCCGGGCCATCAGCAGCGCCACGTCGTCCTTGCGGCCACCGCGGGTGTTGAGGGACCGGATGATGGTGTCGCAGGCGTCGTCCATGGACGCGGCCGGGTGGGCGGCCGACTCACAGAGCGTCGCGAGGCCCACGCCGATGTCCTCGCCGCGCACCTCGACCAGCCCGTCGGTGCACATCACCAGCCGGTCTCCCGGCTCCACACGCACGCGTTCCGCCTCGAAGGGCACTCCCCCGACGCCGATCGGCGCTCCCGTGGGCAGCTCCAGCAGTTCGCTGCGCCCGTCGTCGGCCCGGACCAGGACGGGCGGGATGTGCCCGGCGTTGGCGAGGTGCAGCTCGCTCGCGATCGGGTCGTACACGGCGTACAGGCAGGTCGCGAGGTAGGTGTCGCCGAGGCGCTGGGCGAGGTCGTCGAGGTTGCGCAGCAGTTGGGCGGGCGGCAGGTCGAGTCCTGCCATGGTCTGCACGGCCGTCCGCAACTGGCCCATCATCGCGGCCGAGTTCAGGCCGTGGCCCATGACGTCGCCGACGACGAACGCGGTACGGCCGCCGGGCAGCTTCACGGCGTCGAACCAGTCGCCGCCGATCCGCCCGAGCAGCGTGCCGGGCAGATAGCGGGTGGCGATGTCGCAGCCCGCCATGCGGGGCGGGATGTGCGGCAGCATGCTGTCCTGGAGCGTCTCGGCGACGTTCTCCTGGTAGGTGTACATGCGCGCGTTGTCGAGCACGAGGCCCGCGCGGGCGGCGAGTTCGGCGCCGGTGACGCGGTCCATGTCGTTGAAGACGGGCCGCTCCGGGTGCCGCAGCAGGATCATGAAGCCGAGCACGACATGGCGGGCCTTCAGCGGCACGACCAGCATGGAGCGGCCCGTGATGAGCGGCCGGATGTCGCGCTTCTCGAACTGCGCGGCGATGGCGTGGCCCAGCTCCTCGCTGATGCGCGGCACGAGGACGGGTTCGCCGGAGGTCATGCACTGGAAGAACGGCGTGTGCGCGGGGAACGGCATGGCCTCCCCGACCGGCACGACGTCGTCCCAGCGGCCGGGCTCGTCGGTGTGCTCCACGGCGACCCGGTGCCACAGGGTGGTCGTGTCGGGCACACCGTCCGGGAACCCCTCGCCGGCGACGACCTGTTCACGCAGATACGTCCCGGCGACGTCGGTGAAGCGGGGCACGACGGCCCGGCTGACCTCGATGATCGTGCGGGACAGGTCGAGGGAGGTGCCGATGCGGCCGCTGACCTCGTTGAGGAACTCCAGATGCTCGCGGACGGCGGCGTACTCGAGGTCCTCGCCCTCGTCGCGCAGTTCCTCCGGGACGGGCTCGCCGGCGGCCAGGGCCCGCGCGGCGCGTTCCCTGCGCGCCTTGCGCTCGGCCCGTCGGGCCACGCCCCAGTCGGGGGTGACGGGCACCCGGTCGTTCTGGCTGAACTCCAGGATCGGGTAGCCGAGTTCGAGGACCTGCCCGACGATGCGGGCGCTCTCGCCGACACTCATGCTGGGCAGGATCTCGGGCAGCCGGCGGGCGAGTTCCTCCGCGCCGGGGAAGTCCGTGTGCAGCGCGAAGCCGGGCGCTATCCGCTCCAGCGCCTCGTCGTCCGCTCGCAGCCCTTCGGCGTCGGCGGCCAGCACGAGCAGCCGCTCGGGTCCGGGCGTCACCAGCGGGTAGGCCCACCACAGGATGTCGACCCGGCCGCCCCCGGACGCGGTGAGCCGGGCGCGGCCCGCCGCCGGGTAGGACAGGCCGCCGTCGAGGGACGATTCGAGGTCGGGCCCGAGACCGTCGTAGGCGGCGTGCGGGGTGGTGTCCCGCTCTTCGGGCAGGGCGCCCGAGACGGGGAGCAGGTCGAGGGCCGTGCGGCCGATCGCCTCGTCCTTGGGGACGCCGAACAGGCGCCGTGCGCCCCGGCTCCAGTGGGACACGAGGCCGTCGCGGTCGACCACGACGACGGCCAGGGGGACGCGGCCGGGCTCGTCGGATTCCGTCGCCGTGCCCTGCTCAGCCCTGTCGGTGCCACGGTCCATGGCCCAGGCCCTCTCTCCCCACGGATCCGCGAGATCTGTGCCGGCGTCACCACCGTACGGCGCCCGCCGGTGGCGATGTGAGGCAATGCGGGAATTGCTCGCGCGGGCCTCGCACCGGCGTGCGACCCCGCGCGCCGGTGCGCTTCAGTCCTCGTGTCCCAGCTGGAGGTCCCGCTCGGTGCGGCCGCCCCCGGCCACCTGGAGGACGGTGGCGACGGGCGGGTATCCGGCGGCGATGACGGTGTACTCGCCGGAGGACAGGTCGACGAACCGGAACGTCCCGTCGGGGCCGGTGGTGAGGGTGTCGACGACGTTGCCCGCCACGTCCAGCAGGGTCACCCTGGCGTCCTCCACGGGCCGGCCGCCGCCCGCCCGGACGGTGCCGCGCAGGACGGCGCCGCCGGCCAGTTCGATGTCCCGGCGGGTCTCGCGGTCGGCCTGGACGGTGACGAGCAGCGCGGCCGGGCGGAAGGCGGGCGCTCCGGCGGCCAGGGTGTACTCCCCGGCGACCAGTTCGGTGATGACGTAGCCGCCCTCCCGGCCGCTGCGGGTGGTGGCCACGACCGCGCCGTGCGCGTTGGTGAGCGTGACGGTGGCGTCCCGCACGGGCGTGCCGTCGGCGGTGACGACGCTGCCGACGAGGTTTCCGGCGCCGCCGAGGACGATGTCCAGTTCGACGGGGCGTTCGCCGACCGTCACGGAGACGGCCTGCGGCTGGTGGCCGCCCGCGGCGGCGATCAGCACATAGGCGCCGGGACCCGGGGTGGGGAGCGCGTAGCGCCCGTCCTCGCCGCTCGCGCCGCGCCCGGTCTGCTGCCCGGTGACGTCGATGAGCGTGAGCGCCGCGCGCGGCACCACGGTCCCGTCGTGGTGCTGCACCGAGCCGCAGACGGGCATTCCGGCCGCGTGCGGTGCGCGCGCCTGCGGGATCGCGGCGCTCCCCGGCGCCGTGTCCGGGTCGGTGGCGGAGGCGTTGTGGGACACCAGTGGTTTCTCCTTGAGGAAGAAGGCGATGACCAGTCCGAGGACGAGCACCGGCACCAGGTAGAGGAAGATGCGCGGCATGGCGTCGGCGTACGCCCGGATGTAGCCGTCGCGCAGTGCCGGGGGCAGGGTGTGCACGAGCTGCGGGGTGATGGCCTCGGGGTCGGGCAGCCGGTCGCCCGCGCCCGTGGGGAGACGACGGGCCAGCGCGTCGGCGAGCCGGCCGGCGAAGAGGGTGCCGAAGACGGCCGCTCCGACACTGCCGCCGATCTGCCGGAAGTAGTTGTTGGCGCTGGTGGCGGTACCGAGGTCGGCGGGGCGCACCGAGTTCTGCACGGCGAGGACCAGGACCGGCATCACCATGCCGATGCCGGCGCCCAGGACGGCCATCCAGATGCCGGAGTGCAGCCGGGGTGTGTCGGCGTCGAGGCGGGAGAGCAGCCACATCCCGGCGACGGAGAGGGCGCCGCCGAGGATCGGGTAGGCCTTGTAGCGGCCGGTGTGGCTGATGAGCTGTCCGGCGATGATCGAGGCGCCGACGATGCCGCCCGTCATCGGCAGCATGAGCAGGCCCGACTCGGTGGCGGAGGCCCCGTCGACCATCTGCAGCCAGGTCGGCAGATAGCTGGCGGCGCCGAACAGTGCGGCTCCGATCACCAGGCCGACGAGGCCGGTGACGTTGAAGACGGAGTCCTTGAACAGCCGTAGCGGGATGAGGGGTTCGACGGCGAAGCGCTCGACGACGAGGAAGAGGACGGTCGCCGCGGCCGCTCCGGCGCCGAGGCCGAGGATCACGCGCGAGTCCCAGGCGTGCTCGGTGCCGCCCCAACTGGTCAGCAGGACCAGGCAGGTGGAGGCGGCGGTCAGCAGCAGCGCGCCGAGGACGTCCAGCCGGGCCCTGACGGCCGGCTTCGGGAGTTTCAGCGCGACGGCGACGACGGCCAGGGTGAGCAGGCCGAAGGGCACGTTGACGTAGAAGCACCAGCGCCAGGAGAGGTGGTCCGTGAAGTAGCCGCCGAGCAGGGGGCCGGCCACGGAGGCGAGTCCGAACGCGGCGCCGATCAGGCCCAGGTAGCGGCCGCGCCGCCGGGGCGGCACGATGTCCGCGATGATCGCCTGGACGCCGATCATGAGGCCGCCCGCGCCGACGCCCTGAAGGGCGCGGAAGGCGATCAGCTGGTCCATGGTCTGCGCGCGGCCCGCGAGCGCGGAGCCGGCGACGAAGACGACGATGGCGAACTGGAAGACGCCCTTGCGGCCCAGCAGATCGCCGAGCTTGCCGTAGATCGGCAGACCGACCGTGGCGGTGAGCAGGTACGCGGTGATAGTCCAGGACATCCGGTCCAGGCCGCGCAGGTCGCCGACGATCTTCGGGAGCGCGGTGGCGACGATCATCTGCTCCAGGGCGGCCAGGAGCATGGCCAGCAGGAGCGCGAAGAAGATCAACCGGACCCGGCGGGGGCTCAGTTCCGCGGCCGGGGCCGGTGGTGGGGCGGGTGTGTCGGGTGGCGCCACCGCCGGTTCGTCCTGCGCCAGAGTGATTCCGCCCACCTACCGCTCCCCTCGTCGCACTGCCGCACAATTCCCGCGTAAAAGCGACAACTATGAGCAAGCACGACGAGTTACGGCATGCGGCGGGTCCGCCCGGATATCACCCGAACCAGTGAGGGGGCGCAACGGCCCCCGCACGGTTGAATCTTGAGAAGACGGGCGGTTACTTCTCGACCTCGGAGGCGAGCTTGACGAGCATCGCGTCGTAGATCCGGCCGAGGCCCTTGGGGGCGAAGGTCTTCTCGAAGAAGCCGCCGATGCCGCCGGCGCCGGTCCAGGTGGTGGTCACGACGACCCGGGACCTGCCCTCGCCGGCCGGGGTGACCCGCCAGGTGGTGACCATGGAGGAGTTGCGGTCCTTCTCGACCAGCTCGCCGTCGGTGGGCTCGCTGACCTCCAGGAGGCAGTCGCGCACGCGCTTGCTGGTCGCCTGGAGCTTCCAGTGGACGAGGGTGCCCTCGCCGTCGCCGCCCTCGCGCACCTCGTACTCGCTGAAGTGCTCGGGCAGCAGCTTCTCGCGCGTCCCGCTGTAGTCGGCGAGGGCGTCGAACACCGTCTCCGCGTCCGCCGCGACGATCCGCTCCGTAGTGGCCTCGACCTGCGCCATCAGGTTCCTCCAGGACATGGTTGCTCGGGGGTCGGGGCAAGCCAACCACCCCGCTGCCCGGCCCCCCAAATCGGGGTCCCCGAACCCGGTCGAACACGTTCGTAAAGCACCCTCGCACGATCAAGGGAACATGTGTTCTATTCTGTGGGCAGTGCTACCGAGGAGGCGTCATGCGCTGGGAGAACCTCACAGTGGATTCCGAACACGGCCGGGCCGACTCCGCGCTGTTCGGCGCGGACGCGGTGACCACCCGCACCTTCGACACGCCGGAGTTCGCGGGCATCACCTTCCACGAGATACGGGCCCGTTCGATCATCAACCGGGTGCCGGGGGTCTCGCGGATGTCGTTCCAGTGGACGGTCAACCCCTATCGCGGCTGCTCGCACGCGTGTGTGTACTGCTTCGCGCGCAAGACGCACAGCTACCTCGACCTCGACACGGGCCTCGGCTTCGACACCCAGATCGTCGTCAAGATCAACGCACCCGAGCTGCTGCGCCGGCAGCTCGGCTCGCGGCGCTGGCAGGGCGAGCACATCGCGATGGGCACGAACGTCGACTGCTACCAGCGCGCCGAGGGCCGCTACCGTCTGATGCCGGGCATCATCTCGGCCCTGCGCGACCACGCGAACCCCTTCTCGATCCTGACCAAGGGCACGCTGATCCTGCGCGACCTGGACCTGATCAGGCAGGCCGCGGAGGTGACCGACGTGGGCATCTCCGTCTCGGTCGGCTTCACCGACACCGAGCTGTGGCGCACCGTCGAGCCGGGCACGCCCGCGCCGGAGCGGCGTCTGGACGTCGTACGGACCCTGAGCGAGCACGGCATCGGCTGCGGTGTGCTGATGGCGCCGGTGATCCCGTTCCTGGGCGACCGGCCGGCCCAACTGCGGGCCACCGTGCGAGCGATCGCGGCCTCCGGCGCCACGTCCGTCACCCCGCTGGTGCTGCATCTGCGGCCCGGCGCCCGCGAGTGGTTCATGGCCTGGCTGGCCCGGGAGCATCCGTATCTGGTGGCCCGGTACGAGCGGCTGTACGCGGAGGGCTCCTACGCCCCGAAGTGGTACCAGCGCCGGATCACCCGTCAGGTCCACGAGCTGGCCGAGGAGTACGGCATCGGGCCCACGCGCGCGGGCCTGCCGCGCCGGATCCGGCCGCCCGAACCGGCCGGGCCGCCGACGTCCGAACCCACCCAACTGTCGCTCATATAGGAGCGTTCGAGCGCATCTCGCGGCCCAATCGGGTCAAGTCTCGACGGAACACGTTCTTCCGGAGCCGCTTGCCGGGACGAATCGGCGATGACCGTGAACTCCGCGGTCCGACGCCCTCCGCCCTGGAAGGACTCCATGAGAACACGCGCAGCCGTGCTGTGCGGCGCTGCCGCCGTGCTGGCCGGGAGCCTTACGGCCGTGCCCGCCGAGGCGAGCGCACCGCACTCCGCGGAAACGTTTCGCGCCGCGAAACCCGGCTGGAAGAAGTGCGGCACCACCGACTATCCGATGCTCCAGTGCGCGTCCGTCAAGGTGCCGCTCGACCACGCGAACCCGCGCGGTCCGCAGATCACCCTCGCACTGTCCCGCGTCCCGCACACCGCCGCGACGTTCCAGGGCCCGCTGCTGGTCAACCCCGGCGGCCCCGGCGGCGACGGTCTGACGCTCGCCGGTTTCGTCGCGACCTCGCTGCCCAAGGAGGTGGCGGCCCAGTACGACATCATCGGCTTCGACCCGCGCGGAGTGGGCGAGAGCAGCCCCGCGCTGGACTGCCGGCCCGGCTACTTCGGCCCGGTGCGCCCCGACTCCGTGCCGAGCACACCCGAGGTCGAGCGGGCCAACCTCGCCCGCGCCAAGTCCTTCGCCGTCTCCTGCACGGAGAAGTACGGGCACCTGCTGCCGCACATCAACACGGTCAGCGCCGCGCACGACATCGAGGTGATCCGGCAGGCACTGGGCGCGCGGAAGATCAACTACTTCGGCTACTCGTACGGCACCTATCTGGGCGCGGTCTACGGGCGGCTGTACCCGCAGCACGTGCGGCGCATGGTCCTGGACTCGATCGTCGACCCCACCGACGTCTGGTACACCGCCAACCTCAACCAGGACCACGCCTTCAACGACCGCCACCGCGCCTTCATGGCCTGGGTCGCCAGGCACGACGAGCGGTACCGGCTCGGCACCGACCCGGAGAAGATCGAGGCCGCGTGGTACGCGATGCGGGCGGCGCTGGCCAAGAACCCGGCGGGCGGCAAGGTGGGCGCCGCGGAGCTGGAGGACACCTTCGTCCCGGGCGCCTACTACAACGGCTACTGGCCCTATCTGGCGGAGGCGTTCGCGGCCTACGCGAACCACGGGACCACCGCCCCGCTGGTCGAGGTGTACAAGAACTTCGGCTCGGTCGACGCCGCCGACGACAACAGCTACAGCATCTACACCGCGGTGCAGTGCCGGGACGCGTTCTGGCCGCGTGACTGGCATCAGTGGCGCAAGGACAACTGGGCGGCGTACGAGAAGGCGCCGTTCATGACCTGGAACAACGCCTGGTACAACGCACCGTGCGCGTTCTGGCCGACCGACGCGGCGCGCCCGGTGAGCATCGCCAACGGCCAGCTGCCGCCGGCCCTGCTGTTCCAGGCGACGAACGACGCGGCCACGCCCTACGAGGGCGGCGTCACCGTCCACGACCTGCTGGCGCGCTCCAGCCTGGTCGTCGAGCAGGGCGGCGGCAACCACGGCATCACGCTGAGCGGGAACGCCTGCCTGGACAAGTACCTGGCGACCTATCTGTCCGACGGCACGGTGCCGCGTGGTGTCGGCACACGGGACGCGACGTGCGACGCCCTGCCGGAACCCAAGCCGTTGACGTCGAAGACGGCGTCGATGTCCGCCCGCGGCTCGACCCTGCACCGCCTGCTCGGCTTCCGCGGCTGAGCACCCGGCCGTCCGTCGGGGCGGTCACTGTCAGACCGGTGGTCCACTATGGCCCCATGAGTGACCTGACGAGAATCGCCGCCCCGGCCGGGGTCGCCGCCGCCGCCCAGTACAGCCACGTCGTCATGGGCACCGGCCGTTTCGTGGCCGTCGCCGGTCAGCTCGCGCTGGACGAGCGGGGCCGGCTGGTCGGCGAGGGCGACCCGGCGGCACAGGCCCGCCAGGTCTTCGAGAACCTCGGGCGCTGCCTGGCCGCGGCCGGGGCGACCTTCGACGACGTCGTCAAACTCACCTACTTCGTCACGGACATGGCCCATATGCCGGCCATCCGCGCGGCCCGCGCCGAGCACATACCCGACGACCGGCTGCCGGCCGCCTCGGCGGTGCGGGTCGCCGGGCTGGTCCGGCCCGAGTTCCTGATGGAGATCGAGGCCTTCGCGGTGGTGGCGCAGTGAAGGGGCTCCGGGTCCGGGAGATGGCGCTCGCCGACTGCGACCGCGTCGCGGAGATCCGCACCGGCGGCTGGCGGAGCGCCTACCGGGGGCTGATCCCGCAGTCGTATCTGGACGGGCTCAGCGTCGCGGAGGACGCCGACCGGCGTCGCGGGTACCTCGCGCAGGCCGATGACGGCGTGGTGAACCTGGTCGCCGAGGACGACGGGGGCGAACTCGTCGGCTGGGCCTGCCACGGCCCGTACCGGGACGGTGAAGTCCTCACGCCGGACGCCGAGTTGTACGCCATCTACGTCGACCCGGAACACCTGGGACGGGGTGTGGGACAGGCACTGCTCGCGGAGTCGGTCGAGCGCTGCTCCAGCGCGGGACACGGCCGGCTGCTCCTGTGGGTCCTCAAGGAGAACGGCCGGGCCCGCCGCTTCTACGAACGGGCCGGCTTCCAGGCGGACGGCGCCGAGGAGCCCTTCGAGGTGGAGGGCACCTCCGTCCCCGAAGTGCGCTACGCGAGACCGCTCCCCCGCTGACCTCACCGCTGCCTCGGAATCCTGCCCAGCGCCCGCACCGCCGCCTCGGCGAGCACCGGATGGGCGAGGGCCTCGTCCAGGACGGGCCTGGCCCGGGCGTCGCCCAGCGTGCCGAGTCCGTCCACACAGGCGAGGGCCACCCGACGGTAGGGGTCGTGCGGCCGCAGCCGCCGCCGCAGGGTGGTGATCAGCGCGGGCACGGCCTCCGGGGCGCGCAGCTCCACCAGGAGCCGTACGGGGTGGAGGGCGTAGGCGACGCGCAGTTCGTTGGTGGCGAGGGCGGCGGCCGCGCGGGCGGTGCGCGGGTCGCCGAGGCGGGCGAGGGCGTAGGCGGCGGAGGCGCAGCGCGGCGGGTCACGGTGGTTCAGCAGCAACACCAGCGCCTCGAAGGCCCGCCGGTCCCCCGCCAGCCCGAGCCGGAACGCGGCCAGCTCCCTCGCCCACAGCTGCTGCCCGGGTGCCGTCAGCACCCCTGCCAGGGCATCGACGTCCTCGGTCGCCACGAGCCGCTCGAACGCGGGCACCGCCCCCGACTCCTGCCGTAAGCGCAGCGTGAGTGATCGCAACTCTTCGTCCATGACTGAGAGGGTAGGGGCGCTGCGAGCTGCGCGGGACGTACATCACAAAGACGAGGGCTGGCGCGCTCGTTACCCGCCAGTTAAGCTCAGACGAGCGAGTTACCCACTCGTTTTCCTCGCGGCGGTCTGGTGACGCGGCCGTCGTGAGAGCAGTCGGTTCGGTGCTTCAGGTACCGAGGTGCGACTCGGCCCCGGGACAGGGCCGGTCCTCCCTTCACCGGGCGTGTGCGCTTGCAGCCCGGCAACACCCGCACTCCGCACGCACCCGGTGCGCCCCTCGGCGCACCCGGGCGTGTTCCCCGTCGTCACCCTCATTCCTGGAGTCCCGCGATGGCCACTCCCCTGTCCGACCCGTCCCATTCCCCGCTGCAGACCATCGCCGTCGTCGGCCTCGGCACGATGGGCACCGGCATCGCCGAGGTCCTCGCCAAGGCCGGCCGCGAGGTCGTCGGCATCGACATCAGCGAGGCCCAGGCCGCGAAGTGCGTCGCCGCCCTGGAGGCCTCCACCGCCCGCGGCGTCGAGCGCGAGCGGCTGACCGAGCAGGAGCGCGCCGACATCCTCGCCCGGGTCCGCACCTCCACCGACCTCAGGACGGCGGCCGACGCCGACCTGGTCATCGAGGTGGCGCCCGAGTCGTACGAGGTCAAGCAGCAGATCTTCCGGGAGCTGGACGGGATCGTGCGCCCCGGGACGATCCTGGCGACCGGCACCAACGCCCTGTCCGTCACCCGGCTGGCCGCCGAATCCTCCCGTCCGGAGCGGGTGCTGGGCCTGCACTTCTTCAACCCGGCCCCGGCGATGCGGCTGGTCGAGGTCGTCTCCTCGGTGCTGACCGCGCCGGCGGCCGTCACGGCGGTCACCGACCTCGCACTGGACCTGGGCAAGGAGCCCGTCGCGGTCGGCGACCGCCCGGGGTTCGTCGCCGACGGCCTGCTCTTCGGCTACCTCAACCAGGCCGCCGCGATGTACGAGGCGAAGTACGCCTCCCGCGAGGACATCGACGCCGCGATGCGGCTGGGCTGCGGGCTGCCCATGGGCCCGCTGGCGCTGCTCGACCTGATCGGCGTCGACACCGCTCGCACGGTCCTGGAGGCGATGTACGCCGCGTCCCGCGACCGTCTGCACGCACCGGCCCCGATCCTCAAGCAGCTGAGCGAGGCGGGCCTGACCGGCCGTAAGGCGGGGCGTGGTTTCTACACGTACGAGGCGCCGGACAGCCCGGTCGTCGTGCGGGACGCGCTCACCCCGCTGGAGGACGGCGGCCTGACCGCGGGCCGGGAGATCCGCTCGGTCGGTGTCGCGGGCTCGGGCACCATGGCCTCCGGGATCGCCGAGGTCTTCGCCAAGGGCGGGTACGACGTGGTCATCGCCGCCCGCAGCGAGGAGAAGGCCCAGGCCGCGAAGGCCCGGATCGGCAAGTCCCTGGCCCGCTCGGTCGACAAGGGCCGCATGACCGCCGAGGCCGCCGCGCAGACCCTGGACCGCGTCACCCCGACGGGCACCTACGACGACTTCGCCGACGTCGACCTGGCCCTGGAGGCCGTCGCCGAGGACCTGGAGGTCAAGCGGCAGCTGTTCGCCGCGCTGGACAAGGTCTGCAAGCCGGGCGCGATCCTGGCCACCACCACCTCGTCCCTGCCGGTCGTCGCCTGCGCCCGTGCCACCTCGCGCCCGCAGGACGTGATCGGCATGCACTTCTTCAACCCGGCGCCGGCCATGAAGCTGGTCGAGGTCGTCCGTACGGTGCTCACGGCCGACGACGTCCACGCGACGGTCCGCGAGGTCTGCGGCCGGATCAGGAAGCACGCGGTGGACTGCGGGGACCGGGCGGGCTTCATCGTGAACGCGCTGCTGTTCCCGTACCTGAACAACGCGATCAAGATGGTCGAGGAGCACTACGCGTCCCTCGACGACATCGACGCGGCGATGAGGCTGGGCGGCGGGTACCCGATGGGTCCCTTCGAGCTGCTGGACGTCGTCGGACTCGATGTCTCGCTCGCCATCGAGAAGGTCCTGCACCGCGAGTTCCGCGACCCGGGGCTCGCCCCGGCGCCGCTGCTGGAGCATCTGGTGGCCGCGGGCTGCCTCGGCCGCAAGACCGGCCGTGGCTTCCGCGAATATGCCAAGCGCTGAGGGTCCCGGCGACTGGTTCCGGTCCGGTGCCGAGTGGGGTGGCCTGCTCGGCCCGGACCGGTTCCACGAACCAGGCCATGCGCAGCGAGCTGCGCACATGCAGTACGTTCAGGGCATGCCCCAGCCCGCCCAGTCCTCACGTACACCAGCTACGACCGACGCGCCGGAACGTTCCGCAGGCTCTCGCGCCGCCGCCCAGCGGCTCAAGATGCGCCGGGAACTGGCGGCCGCCGCGATGGAGCTGTTCGCGACCAAGGGGTACGAGGCGACCACCGTCGACGAGATCGCGGCCGCGGCCGGGGTCGCCCGGCGCACGTTCTTCCGCCACTTCCGCTCCAAGGAAGAGGCGATCTTCCCCGACCACGACGACACCCTGATCCGCGCCGAGGCGGTGCTCAACGCCGCGCCCGCGCACGAGCATCCGCTCGACACGGTGTGCCGCGGCATCAAGGAAGTCATGAAGATGTACGCGGCCCGGCCGGAGATCTCGGTCGCCCGCTACAAGCTGACGCGTGAGGTGCCCACGCTGCGCGAGGCGGAGATCGCGTCGGTGGCCCGTTACGAGCGACTGTTCACCCGCTATCTCCTCGGCCACTTCGACGAGCGCGCGCACGCCGACGACGCCAACGACGACCCGCTGCTGGCGGAGGTCGCCGCGTCCGCCGTGGTCACCGCCCACAACCACGTCCTGCGGCGCTGGCTGCGGGCCGGCGGGCAGGGGGACGTGGAGACGCAGCTGGACCACGCCTTCGCGATCGTGCGCAAGACCTTCGGCACGGGCATCGGGGCCGGGCGCTCCACGGAGCCGCAGCCGGCCGCCGCCACGGCCTCGACCCAGGGCGAGGTGCTGGTGACCGTCGCCCGTACCGACGCCCCGCTGGACGAGGTCATGAGGACCATCGAGCAGGCGCTCAAGGAGCGCTGAGCGCTCGCACCACCTGTGATGACGGCCACCCCACGGGGTGGCCGTTTTGGCATGTCAGGGGCCGTTTTGACATGCCCCGCCGAGGCCATTCGATCGATCATCGCTCATTTGTTACGTAAAGATTTCATCTGAGAGCAAGTTCTGGCACTCAGTGCCTTGCGGGGTGACACGCGGTGTCATACGTTGAAGAGGTCCGGGCGACGTCCCAGCAAGCTCACCGCCTGCTCGCCCGGACGCCTGCGTCACAGGCAACCTCCCGCGCCACCAGCGCTGCCGAACAGCACCACCGCCGAACCGACGGCACACCCTCAACCCTCAGCAGCACCGACGTAACCCTCAGCGCCCCTCCCTCAGGGCGCACACCGCCGGAGGCAACACCGTGACCATGAAGGACATCCTGGCCGCGATCCAGTCGCCCGACTCCGCGTCGGAGGACTTCGCCGCCCTCCCGCTCCCCGAGTCGTACCGCGCGATCACCGTGCACAAGGACGAGACGGAGATGTTCGCGGGGCTCACCACCCGCGACAAGGACCCCCGCAAGTCGATCCACCTGGACGAGGTTCCGGTCCCGGAGCTCGGCCCGGGCGAGGCCCTGGTGGCCGTCATGGCCTCCTCGGTCAACTACAACTCGGTGTGGACCTCGATCTTCGAGCCGCTGTCGACGTTCGGGTTCCTGGAGCGCTACGGCCGCACCAACGAGCTGGCCAAGCGCCACGACCTGCCGTACCACATCATCGGCTCCGACCTCGCGGGCGTCGTCCTGCGCACCGGCCCGGGCGTCAACGCCTGGCAGCCCGGTGACGAGGTCGTCGCGCACTGTCTCTCGGTCGAGCTGGAGTCGTCCGACGGCCACAACGACACGATGCTCGACCCCGAGCAGCGCATCTGGGGCTTCGAGACCAACTTCGGCGGCCTCGCCGAGATCGCCCTGGTCAAGTCGAACCAGCTGATGCCCAAGCCCGACCACCTCAGCTGGGAGGAGGCCGCCGCACCGGGCCTGGTGAACTCCACCGCCTACCGGCAGCTGGTCTCCCGCAACGGCGCCGGCATGAAGCAGGGCGACAACGTGCTCATCTGGGGCGCGAGCGGCGGACTCGGCTCCTACGCCACCCAGTTCGCGCTGGCCGGCGGCGCCAACCCGATCTGCGTCGTCTCCAGCGAGCAGAAGGCGGACATCTGCCGGGCGATGGGCGCGGACGCGATCATCGACCGCAACGCCGAGGGCTACAAGTTCTGGAAGGACGAGAACACCCAGGACCCCAAGGAGTGGAAGCGCTTCGGCAAGCGCATCCGCGAACTCACCGGCGGCGAGGACATCGACATCGTCTTCGAGCACCCCGGCCGCGAGACCTTCGGCGCGAGCGTGTTCGTCACCCGCAAGGGCGGCACCATCACCACCTGCGCCTCCACCTCGGGCTACATGCACGAGTACGACAACCGCTACCTGTGGATGTCGCTGAAGCGGATCATCGGCTCGCACTTCGCCAACTACCGCGAGGCCTGGGAGGCCAACCGGCTCATCGCGAAGGGCAAGATCCACCCCACCCTGTCCAAGGTGTACTCCCTGGAGGACACCGGCCAGGCCGCCTACGACGTGCACCGCAACCTCCACCAGGGCAAGGTCGGCGTCCTCGCGCTGTCCCCCGAGGAGGGCCTGGGCGTGCGCGACCACGAGAAGCGCGCCAAGCACATCGACGCCATCAACCGCTTCCGGAACATCTGAGGTCCGTCCATGAGTGAGCGTCAGAAGGACCGGCCGTGGCTCATGCGCACGTACGCCGGTCACTCCACGGCCGAGGCGTCCAACGAGCTGTACCGGCGCAATCTCGCCAAGGGGCAGACGGGTCTGTCGGTGGCGTTCGACCTGCCGACGCAGACCGGCTACGACTCCGACCACATCCTCGCCCGCGGCGAGGTCGGCCGGGTCGGTGTGCCGATCGCGCACCTCGGTGACATGCGCAGGCTGTACCAGGACATCCCCCTGGAGCAGATGAACACCTCGATGACCATCAACGCCACGGCCATGTGGCTGCTGGCGCTCTACCAGGTCGTCGCCGAGGAGCAGGGTGCGGACATCACCAAGCTCCAGGGCACGACCCAGAACGACATCGTCAAGGAGTACCTGTCCCGCGGCACGCATGTGTTCCCGCCGGGGCCGAGCCTCCGTCTGACGACGGACATGATCGCGTACACGGTCTCCCACATCCCGAAGTGGAACCCGATCAACATCTGCAGCTACCACCTGCAGGAGGCGGGCGCCACGCCGGTGCAGGAGATCGCGTACGCGATGTCCACCGCGATCGCCGTGCTCGACGCCGTGCGCGATTCCGGCCAGGTGCCGCAGGAGCGCATGGGCGACGTCGTCGGCCGCATCTCGTTCTTCGTGAACGCGGGCGTCCGCTTCGTCGAGGAGATGTGCAAGATGCGCGCCTTCGGCCGCATCTGGGACAAGGTCACCCGCGAGCGCTACGGCATCGACAACCCCAAGCACCGCCGCTTCCGCTACGGCGTCCAGGTCAACTCCCTGGGCCTGACGGAGGCGCAGCCGGAGAACAACGTCCAGCGGATCGTGCTCGAGATGCTGGCCGTGACCCTCTCCAAGGACGCACGCGCGCGTGCCGTGCAGCTGCCCGCCTGGAACGAGGCGCTGGGCCTGCCCCGCCCCTGGGACCAGCAGTGGTCGCTGCGCATCCAGCAGGTGCTGGCCTACGAGAGCGATCTGCTGGAGTACGAGGACATCTTCGAGGGCTCGAAGGTGATCGAGGCGAAGGTGGAGGAACTGGTCGAGTCCGCCCTCGCGGAGATCGACCGCATCCAGGAGATGGGCGGCGCGATGGCGGCCGTCGAGTCCGGCTACCTCAAGTCCCAGCTGGTCTCCTCGCACGCCGAGCGCCGGGGCCGGATCGAGTCGGGCCAGGAGAAGATCATCGGTGTCAACGCCTTCGAGGGCACCGAACCGAACCCGCTGACCGCCGACCTGGACACCGCGATCCAGACGGTCGACCCGGCGGTCGAGGCCCGGGTGATCGCGGGCCTGCAGAAGTGGCGCGACAACCGCTACCAGCCGCCCTTCAACCACCCGCGCCCCTGCAAGGCGCTGGAGCGGCTGAAGGACGCCGCCCGTGGCACCGAGAACCTCATGGAGGCCACCCTGGAGTGCGCCCGCGCCGGGGCGACGACCGGTGAGTGGGCCGGGGCCCTGCGCGAGGTGTTCGGCGAGTTCCGCGCCCCGACGGGCGTCTCGTCGGCGCCCGTGGCCGTCCCCGTCGAGGAGGGCAGCGCGCTGGCCGTGGTCCGCCGCAAGGTGGATCTGACGGCCAAGGACCTGGACGTCGGCAAGCTGCGCTTCCTGGTCGGCAAGCCGGGCCTGGACGGGCACTCCAACGGCGCGGAGCAGATCGCCGTGCGCGCGCGTGACGCCGGCTTCGAGGTGGTCTACCAGGGCATCCGGCTGACGCCCGAGCAGATCGTGGACGCGGCCCTCGCCGAGGACGTGCACGCGGTCGGCCTGTCCATCCTGTCCGGATCGCACGCCCAACTGGTCCCGGACGTGCTCGAACGGCTC
Organism: Streptomyces sp. NPDC057099; assembly: GCF_042671245.1. Lineage (NCBI taxonomy): Bacteria > Bacillati > Actinomycetota > Actinomycetes > Kitasatosporales > Streptomycetaceae > Streptomyces > Streptomyces sp. NPDC057099. The sequence continues at coordinate 128,246 of NZ_JBHUTX010000014.1, read as the reverse complement.
CGTGTGGCCGGTGCCACAGATATACCCGTGATCGCCGGTGGCATCATCCCGAATGGTGACGCCGAGCAGCTCAGGCAAGCCGGAGTGGCCGCTGTCTTCACCCCGAAGGACTTCGACATCACCGGAATCATCGGCCGCATCGTCGACGAGATCCGGAAAGCGAACAAGCTCGACCCCCTGGAGGTCCCCGCATGACCACGCCCGTCAACCGTCTCCGTCCGCGGCGCTCCTGTCTGGCCGTGCCGGGCTCGAACCCCCGCTTCCTGGAGAAGGCGCAGGGCCTCCCGGCCGACCAGGTCTTCCTCGACCTGGAGGACGCGTGCGCCCCGCTCGCCAAGCCCGACGCGCGGCACACCATCGTCAAGTTCCTCAACGAGGGCGACTGGACGGGCAAGACGCGCGTCGTGCGGGTCAACGACTGGACGACCGAGTGGACGTACCGGGACGTCGTCACGGTCGTCGAGGGCGCCGGCCAGAACCTCGACTGCATCATGCTTCCGAAGGTGCAGACGGCCCAGCAGGTCGTCGCCCTCGACCTGCTGCTGACCCAGATCGAGAAGACGATGGGCTTCGAGGTCGGCAAGATCGGCATCGAGGCGCAGATCGAGAACGCGCAGGGCCTGAACAACGTCAACGAGATCGCGACGGCCTCCCCGCGCGTCGAGACGATCATCTTCGGCCCGGCCGACTTCATGGCGTCCATCAACATGAAGTCGCTGGTCGTGGGCGAGCAGCCGCCCGGCTACCCGGCCGACGCCTACCACTACATCCTGATGAAGATCCTGATGGCCGCCCGCGCCAACAACCTCCAGGCGATCGACGGCCCCTACCTGCAGATCCGCAACATCGACGGCTACCGCGAGGTCGCCCAGCGCGCCGCCGCGCTCGGCTTCGACGGCAAGTGGGTGCTGCACCCGGGCCAGGTCGAGGCGTCCAACGAGATCTTCTCGCCGTCGCAGGAGGACTACGACCACGCCGAGCTGATCCTGGACGCGTACGACTACTACACGTCCGAGGCGGGCGGCAAGAAGGGCTCCGCGATGCTCGGCGACGAGATGATCGACGAGGCCAGCCGCAAGATGGCCCTGGTCGTCTCCGGCAAGGGCCGCGCCGCCGGCATGCGGCGCACCACCAAGTTCGAGATCCCGGAGGCGTGACGGCGATGCAGTTCGGACGCACCTACGAGGAGTTCGAGGTCGGCGCGACGTACAAGCACTGGCCGGGCAAGACGGTCACGGAGTACGACGACCACCTGTTCTGTCTCCTCACCATGAACCACCACCCGCTCCACATGGACGTCAACTACGCCGAGAAGACGACCGACTTCGGCAAGAACGTCGTGGTGGGCAACTACATCTACTCCCTCCTGCTCGGCATGTCCGTCCCGGACATCTCCGGCAAGGCCATCGCCAACCTGGAGATCGAGTCGCTGAAGCACGTGGCGCCGACCTTCCACGGCGACACGCTCTACGGCCAGACGACCGTGCTCGACAAGTGGCCGTCCAAGTCGAAGAACGACCGCGGCATCGTCCACGTCGAGACCAAGGGCTACAAGCAGGACGGCACGCTGGTCTGCGTGTTCCGCCGCAAGGTCATGGTGCCGACCGAGACCTACATCAAGGAGCGCGGCGGCGAGCAGCCCGGCCGCCCCGAGCTCAAGGAGCAGGAGAAGTAGCCATGGCGCGACTCGCCCAGACCGCCGGTCTGACGGACATCCAGCAGGAGATCCTGTCCACCGTCCGGGACTTCGTGGACAAGGAGATCATCCCGGTCGCCACGGAGCTGGAGCACCGCGACGAGTACCCCCAGCAGATCGTCGACGGGCTGAAGGAGTTGGGCCTGTTCGGCCTGATGATCCCCGAGGAGTACGGGGGCCTGGGCGAGTCTCTCCTGACGTACGCGCTGTGCGTGGAGGAGATCGCCCGCGGGTGGATGTCGGTGTCCGGCATCATCAACACCCACTTCATCGTGGCGTACATGCTCAAGCAGCACGGGACGCAGGAACAGAAGGACCATTTCCTGCCGAGGATGGCCGCGGGCGACATCCGCGGCGCGTTCTCGATGTCGGAGCCGGCCCTCGGCTCGGACGTCTCGGCGATCACGTCGAAGGCGGTGCGGGACGGCGAGGAGTACGTCCTGAACGGCCAGAAGATGTGGCTGACGAACGGCGGAACGTCGTCTCTGGTGGCCGTCCTGGTCCGAAGTGACGAAGGTCACCCCGAGGGCACCGCGCCCCACAAGTCGATGACGACCTTCCTCGTCGAGAAGGAGCCCGGCTTCGGCGAGGTCCGTCCCGGCCTCACCATCCCCGGCAAGATCGACAAGATGGGTTACAAGGGGGTCGACACCACCGAACTCATCATGGATGGCCTGCGGATTCCTGCGGATCGTGTGCTCGGCGGGGTCACGGGCCGTGGTTTCTACCAGATGATGGACGGCGTCGAGGTCGGGCGCGTCAACGTGGCGGCACGTGGCTGCGGTGTCGCTCAGCGTGCGTTCGAACTGGGCGTACAGTACGCGCAGCAGCGTCACACCTTCGGGAAGCCGATCGCCCAGCACCAGGCAATCCAGTTCAAGCTGGCGGAGATGGCTACCAAGGTCGAGGCCGCGCATGCGATGATGGTGAATGCAGCTCGCAAAAAGGACTCCGGGGAGCGAAACGACCTCGAGGCCGGGATGGCGAAGTACCTCGCCTCCGAGTACTGCAAGGAAGTCGTCGAGGACGCCTTCCGGATCCACGGCGGCTACGGCTTCTCCAAGGAGTACGAGATCGAACGCCTCTACCGTGAGGCGCCGATGCTGCTCATCGGTGAAGGTACCGCCGAGATCCAGAAAATGATCATCGGTCGGCGACTGCTCGAAGAGTATCGATTCCAGGGCTAGATGTCCGGATACGGGGTGTTTTCTTGGAGAAGAAGATCACACCCCGTCAGCACTCTTCTGCCGCCGACTCGGCTGCCTGGCTTACCCAGTTACGGCCCCGAGCCGCTACGATCGCCGGAAAGCCGCCGTCCCCCGTCAGAGTGCGGCCTCATCCGCTACGAAGGTCATCCATGCCCCACAGCCAAACCTCTGCACCACGCGACAGCCGGGCCGGCGTACGCCTCGCGCGCGGAGCATCGCCGTGGCTCCTTCCGACCGTCGCCACCGCAGCCCTCAGCCTGGCCCGTGCCCGCCGCTCCGGCGCCGCCAAGGCCGTCGCCGTTCCCGCCACCGCGCTCGCGGCGGGGATGCTGTGGTTCTTCCGCGACCCCGAGCGCGAGATCACCCAGGGCCGGGTCATCTCGCCCGCCGACGGTGTGGTGCAGAGCATCATGCCGTGGAAGGACGGCCGCACCCGCGTCGCGATCTTCATGAGCCCGCTCAACGTGCACGTCAACCGCGCGCCGCTGGCCGGCACGGTGACGTCCGTCGAGCACATCCCCGGTGGCTTTGTTCCCGCTTTCAACAAGGAGAGCGAGAACAACGAGCGGGTCGTGTGGCACTTCGACACCGAGCTCGGCGACATCGAGATGATCCAGATCGCCGGCGCGGTCGCCCGACGCATCGTTCCCTACGTGCCTCAGGGCACCAAGGTCGAGCAGGGCGAGCGGATCGGCCTGATCCGTTTCGGTTCGCGTGTGGACATCTACCTGCCCGAGGGCGTGGAGGTAGACGTCGAGGTCGGTCAGAAGACCGTGGCTGGGGTGACTCGCATTGACCGTGATTGATCCTGATACCAAGGCCGGCTGGGTCCCGGAGGCCGACGAGGTGGACGAAGAAGAGGAGATGCCCCTCTCCCTTCGCCTCTCGATAGCGGACACTCTGACACTCGGCAACGCCACGTGCGGGTTCATGGCGGTGTACTTCACGACCACCGGCATCCTCATCCCGCACCTCTCGGGTGACGATCTGGGCATGGCCCGCAACAGCGCGGCCACGGCCGTGATCCTGATGCTGTGCGCGGCCGTCTTCGACCTGTTCGACGGCCTCGTCGCCCGCAAGCTGCGCTCGTCGCCGATGGGTGCGGAGCTGGACAATCTCTCCGACCTGATCAGCTTCGGCCTGGCACCCGCGTACTTCGTGCTCGTGTACGGCATGGTCGCGCGGGACGCGCATGAGCGGGTCGCGGCGGTGGGCGCGATCGTTGTGCTGTTGGCGGTGGTGCTGCGGCTTGCGCGGTTCTCGTGCGTCACCGTGAAGGACGGGACGTTCCAGGGCATGCCGTCGCCGTTCGGAGCGCTGACGGTCGTGTCGATCGTGCTGCTGGAGCTGCCCTTCGTGGCGACGCTGCTGGCGATCCTGGGTACGGCGTGGCTCATGGTGAGCCGGGTCGAGTACCCGAAGCCGCGGGGGCGGCTCGCCGTGGCGATGCTGTCGTGGATCGTGCTGAGCATGGGGCTGCTCGCCGCGTGGGCGTTCGACGCGCCGAGCGGACAGCTGCTGCTGCAGACGGGGTGTGCGCTGCAGCTGGTCATGGGCGCGGTGATTCCGCTGTTCGCGACCGCTCGGCGGGTCAACAACTTCCGCGGCAACCGGCGCGAGGCGCGGGCGGCTCAGCTTCCGTAGCGTTCGACTCTTGTGAAGGGCCCCGGACCGGGTTTCGGTCCGGGGCCCTTTGCCTTTTCAGCTCAGGAAGTCCCTGGCGATGCGTTCTGCCACCCGTTCCAGGATCGGGCCCGCCTCGGCGATGCACTTCGCCACGTCCGGCTCCGCGTCCGTCAGGGGGTAGGCCCGGCGGAAGCCGGAGCGGCCCAGGACCTCCGGGGGCAGGGCGAGGCGGCCGCAGACCGCCACGACGTCCTTGCCGGCGGCGCGGGCCGCCGCGGCGACGCCTGCCGGGGCCTTGCCGTGCAGGGTCTGTTCGTCGAGGGAGCCCTCGCCGGTGATCACCAGATCGGCGCGGTCCAGCGCGGGTGCGAAGCCCAGGACGTCGAGCATCACCTCGATGCCGGGGCGGAACCGGGCGCCCAGCAGCAGGGCGCCGTAGCCGATGCCGCCCGCCGCGCCCGCGCCGGGCGAGGCGGCGTACTCGGCGGCCTTCGGACCGGCCGGTCCCTCCAGCACCTTCGCGAAGTGCGCGAGGGCGGTGTCCAGGGCCGCCACATCGTCCGGTGAGGCGCCCTTCTGCGGGCCGTAGACCGCGGGCGCGCCCTTCGGGCCGGTCAGCGGGTTGTCGACGTCGCTGGCGAGGACCAGTTCGACCTCGGTGAGGCGCGGGTCGAGGCCCGACAGATCGGCCGTGGCCAGATCGGCGAGGCCGCCGCCGCCCGGCGGTACCGGCTCGCCGTCCGCGTCCAGGAACCGGGCGCCCAGCGCGGACAGCATCCCGGCGCCGCCGTCCGTGGTGGCGCTGCCGCCGACCCCGAAGACGATCGTGCGGGCACCCGCGTCCAGGGCGGCCCGCAGCAGCTCGCCGGAGCCGTACGTGGACGCCGTGAGCGGGGCGAAGACGCCGGCGGGCAGCCGCTGGAGTCCGCTCGCCTCGGCCATCTCCACGACTGCGGTGCCGTCGCCCAGCGCGAACGCCGCCGTCACCTCACCGCCGAGGGGGCCGGCGACCCGTACCTCCCGGCGCTCGAACCCGGCCGCGACCGCCGCGGCCACGGTCCCGTCGCCGCCGTCGGCCACGGGCAGCGCCTCGACCTCGAGGCCCGGCACGGCCCGGCGCAGCCCGGCCGTCACCCGCTCGGCGACCTCCACGGCCGTCAGCGACCCCTTGAACTTGTCCGCGGCGACGAGCACCCGCTGCGTCGTTCGGGTACCGCCCACTGCAGCGTCCGCCACTTGTACTCCCCTTGCTCTCCGGGCCCTCACGCACGTCAGGGCCAGTCGCGCCGCTGTGACCTTAACCGGAGCGCGCCCCGGCCGTCAGCATCTGCCCGACTCCTGGACCGGCGGCCCCATCTGCTCTCGGGCTATCGCGCGGAAACGGGTAGACCGTAACCATGACCCTCGTCGACACCGAAGCAGCGCTCGCCGACCGCATCCTCGGCGGCTGGCTGGGCCGCATCGCGGGCAACATGCTCGGCAAACCGGTCGAGCAGGGCGAGGTCTGGACACGCGACCGCATCGACCGGTACCTCAGGCAGGCCGCTGCCCTCCCCCTGACCGACTACCTGCCCGAGCCCTCCGGCGACGACGCGACCGCGCTGCGGCCCGAGTGGCGCCAGTGTGTGCGCGGCCGGATCCACGGCAGCTGCCGTGACGACGACGTCGACTACGCGATCCTCGGCCTCGACCTGCTGGAGACCCACGGCTTCGGCTTCAGCACCGAGCAGGTCGGCGACCTGTGGCTGCTGCGGCTGCCGTACCTCCAGACGTTCACCGCCGAGCGGGCCGCGTACCGCAATCTGGCCGGCGGGCTCAAGCCGCCGCTGACGGCGACGTACGACAACCCGTACCAGGAGTGGATCGGGGCGCTGATCAGGGCCGACATCTACGGCTGGACCTGCCCGGGCGTGCCGCGCCGGGCCGCCTCGCTGGCCCGGCGCGACGCGGTGCTGTCGCACACCGGCAACGGGGTCTACGGGGCGATGTGGGCGGCGGCGCTGATCGCGGCGGCGTTCACCGCACCCACCGTGCGGCATGCCGTCGACCAGGCCCTGGCCGTGATCCCGGCGAGCAGCCGCCTGGCCCGGACGGTACGCCGGGTGGTCTCCCTGCACGACACCCGGATGTCCTGGGAGGACACGCTCACCACGATCGCCGAGGAGACCGTCGGGATGGGCTGGATCCACACCGTTCCGAATGCCGCCGTCCTGACCGCCGGCCTGCTCTACGGCGACGGCGACTTCACGCGCACCATCGCCCTGACCGTCCGCGGCGGTCTGGACACCGACTCCAACGGCGCGACCGCGGGTTCGGTGGCGGGCGTCTTCGGCGGGGCGACCGCCATCCCGGAGCACTGGAAGGCCCCGCTGGAGGACACCGTCCGCAGTGCGGTGTTCGGCTTCGACGGCGTGCGGATCAGCGAGCTGGCGGAGCGGACGCTGCGGCTGGCGGAGTCGGAGGCCTGACCGTGGCGAACCGGCCATTTCCAGCCGGGTACGGCGGCGGACCCGCCCTTCCGCTCGGGGATCCGGGGCTCATCGTGGCGCAGTATCAGCCACGACTTCCCGGCCATCGAGGTCGTTCCGCTTGAAAGCGCTTCGATCCCGCTGATTCCGGCCACTTGCTCATCACGCGACGATGTCGATCACGGGTCCGTGGCTCTCGCGAAGGCCGACCCGGCGGCCGCCGCGGCCGCTGCCAACGTCTGCGGCACCGGCTACACGCTGCGGAAGGGCATTCCGCTGCCCCTGGGCACCGAGCCGTCCGAGCGCCTGGCGACCCTCTTCTCCTACGAGAACGGCGGCAAGGGCTGCGTCATCCTCGACAACAACGTCGGCAAGGCGCAGTACATGTACCTGCAGGTCTGCAAGGTGGGCGGCACGGCCTGCGCCAAGGACTCGGGCAACTTCAGCGGGTACGCGGGCCCGGTGCGCGTCTCCAGCTTCCCCTGCGGCTGAGCCGGCGTCCGGTGGCTACCCTGCCCCCATGACCACCTCTGCTGACTTCGCCGCCTATATCGCGTCCCTGCCTCGCGTCCTGGCCGGCGCCGCCGCGCTGTTCCGGGACGGCGAGGGCCGGGTCCTGCTCGTCGAGCCCAACTACCGGGACGGCTGGACGCTGCCCGGCGGCACGATCGAGTCCGACGACGGTGAGACCCCGCGGCAGGGCGCGCGGCGCGAGACGGCCGAGGAGATCGGCCTGGACCGTGAGCTCGGCCGGCTGCTGGCGGTGGACTGGGTGCACGGCCCGGGGCGTCCGCCGCTGGTGGCGTATCTGTACGACGGCGGGGTGCTCGGCGAGGACTCCTTCAAGGCGATCCGCCTCCAGGAGGAGGAACTGTTGTCCTGGCGGCTCGTTCCGCGCGAGGAACTGGCCGAATACCTCCCGGGCGCTCTCGGCCGCCGTGTCCTGACCGCCCTGGACGTGCTGGCGGAGGGCTCGGGCACGGCGGAGCTGGAGAACGGCGACCGGGTCGGCTGACCGGGCTCGGCACGTCCCCCGGATATCCGTTCGCCCCGTGCGGCCCGGCGTCCTACCCTCGGCTCATGGCCAAGCCCCTAGTCGCCCTGCTCACCGGTGCCGGGATCAGCACCGACTCCGGGATCCCGGACTACCGCGGGCCGAACGGGCTGTGGCGGCGGGATCCGGAGGCCGAGAAGCTCGTGACGTACGAGTACTACATGGGCGATCCGGAGATCCGGCGGCGGTCGTGGCAGATGCGGCGCAAGAACCGGACACTGCAGGCCGAGCCCAACGCCGCCCATCACGCCATCGCCGACCTGGAGGGGTCGGGGGTGCCGGTGCGGGTGATCACGCAGAACGTGGACGGGCTGCACCAGCTCGCCGGGATGCCCGCCCGCAAGGTCCTCGAACTGCACGGCACGGCACGGAGTTTCGTGTGCACCGGCTGCCACAGCCGCGGCCCGATGGGGGACGCGCTCGCCCGGGTCGAGGCCGGTGAGGACGATCCGCCGTGTCTGGAGTGCGGCGGTGTCCTGAAGTCGGCGACGGTGATGTTCGGCGAGCGGCTCGACCCCGTCGTCCTCGGCGAGGCGGCCGCCATCAGCAAGGCCTGCGAGGTGTTCGTCGCCGTCGGCACGAGCCTGAAGGTCCAGCCCGCCGCGGGCCTCGCGGGTGTCGCCGCCGACCACGGCGCCCGTCTGATCATCGTCAACGCCGAGCCGACGCCGTACGACGAGCGCGCCGACGAGATCGTGCGGGAACCCATCGGCACGGCCCTGCCCGAACTGCTGCGGAGCCTCGGCGAGGCCGCCTAGGAGCTGTCCGTGCCAAGGAGATGCTCGCGCGGCGGCGGTCGCGCTCGTGCAGCGGATCATAAGCGCGGACTACGCCTCGGACGGCGGGGGACGGCTGGCCGCCGGAGCGGGAGCTTTCCACTGACGAGGTAGTTTCGGCGAGGGTGACTCGACTTCTGCGCTGCCTTGGAGTCCGCCGTGCGGTGCCGGTTCGCCCTCAGCCCGGTGAGCATATCCCTCGGTTGGTCGCCTGTCGCGGCCGGAGCCCGCCTCAGCCTCGCTGACCGGACGTTGCGGTACGAAGCAGGGGCGGGTTGAGCAGCCAGGCGTGTCCACGGCGGTACAGGGCCGCCGGGCGGCCGGTGGGGGGCAGCCACTGATCTCCCGTCGGCTGCACGAATCCCGTGGTGTTGAGCACCTTGCGGCGGAAGTTGCTCGGATCCAATGGCTGGCCCCAGATCACCTCGTACACCGTGCGGAGATCTCTGAGCGTGAACGCCTCCCCGCAGAAGGCCGTGGCGACAGCGGTGTACTCGAGCTTCCTGCGGACCTCTTCCAGCGCCTCGGTCAGAATTGCCTGATGGTCGAATGCCAGGCGGAGCGTGCCGTCCTCCAGGCGCGCCGCGGGGGCCCAGAAGGCGCGTGCGGCGTCGGTCCCTCCGACGGGTGTCGGCAGGTTCGGCCCCAGTGCGAGGTAGGCGACGGTCACGACTCTGCCTCTTGGGTCACGCCCGGGGTCCGCGTAGGTGCCGAGCTGCTCCAGGTGCAGCTGGCTGCCGTCGATGCCGGCCTCTTCGGCCAGCTCGCGCAGGGCCCCGTCCCGGAGGGTCTCGTTCTTCTGGACGTAGCCTCCGGGCATCGCGGGCATGCCGTTGAAGGGGTCCAGGCCGCGCTCGATCAGGAGCACCATCAGCTGGTCGTCTCTGAGGGTGAAGATCGCAAGGTCCACGGTCAGCCACGAGGGTCCGACCTCCTCTGAGTCCTTCAGCCAGTCGTCCACCCGCACCCCTAAAGGTCTCATTGACTTAAACTCCGCCGACACTTATGGTCACAGCAACCATAACTGGAGAAGCCGGGGGCAGGACATGACCACTTCCCACGCGCCACCAGCACAGGAGACAACGCTCGAACCCACAGCCGCCACGCGTCATCTGTGCGCCGGCGTGTATGTGGACGAACGCTTCCGCGACCTTGTGATCGGCGAGGTCTGCACCGCGCCGCACCGCAGGGTCGCCCCGTCCTACGGCTTCGACATAGTCCCGGTCATGCATCACGCGTGGCGCGCCGCCGCGCTCAGCGTGCTCCCTCGTACCACGATCCTCGCTGCAGTAGTCGGACCCGTCCTCACCGGAGCCCTTCCCGCAGCCATCCTCATCGCCTGCGGCTTCGGCCTGTTGTTGCTGCTCCGTCTCGCCACCCTGCTTCAAGGCATCGACCGCCAGTCGATGCCGGCCCACAAGTCCAGACGCCGTGGCTCAGGCGGCCCCTTACGGGCCCACCGCTACCTCCTCAGCCTCCTCCTCCCGCGTGTCACGACGGTCAAAGCAGTCGCGTTCAGACGGGTCACCACGGCCGCGCTGTGGCTGGCCATGACCGTCCTGGTCATCACCCTGGTCTATCCGCGGCAGGCGCTGACGGCACTTGTCCTGGCCGTGGCGATCACACTCGTCTACCTGGCCGTGGGAGCCACACGCCAGCTGATCCTCAACCGCATCCTGCGTGCCCCTGCGCTGCGTCCCGCCCGCCTGTCGGGCCGACAGCGTGCAGCGGACCGCCAGCAGCACCACATGTGCGCCGTGTACCGCCGCCCCCGGCACAGCGACGACGAGGATGACGACCTCACCATGTTCACGCTCTTCGGTGACCAATCACCGTTCATCGGAGCCGGTGAACTCGTCTACCAGTGGAATCCGCCGATGAGCATCCAGTTGCTGCGGCCTGATACCGACGATGCGCCGCTGCACGAGCGTGAGCACTCGGTGCCGCCTTTCCAGGCACACGAACTCGTCGAGCACCTGCGCGAAGCCGTCCTGCCGCTGAACATCGACAGCCGCGACGTCCGGCTGTCGGCAGAGGTCCGGGACCGCGTCTACGTCGCCGAGACCGATGTCGCGGTGGACCGATCGCTGCTTCCGCACCACTTCACCCGAAGCGAACTGCGTTCCATCATCAACACGCCCGAATCGAAGCAGCACCACTTCCTCGAGGTCACCACCGCCGCAGACGGGGCCGAATTCGTTGCAACCGTCCTGCTGCACGTCAGCCTGCAGGGACGAACCCTGAACCTGTCCACGGCGGCATGCGTGCTCGCACACACACCACGCTCCTTCCAGCGAGCCGAAGAGTTCGGCCACCACGGCGCCGCAGCCGTCATATGGGGCGCCTTCAACGAACTGGCCGCGCTGCCCTCCGACATCCAGCACTCATGGCGGATCCTCCGTTACCTCTACGCGCTGGCAAAGGCCGTCATCCTGCCCCGCGACCTCACCACGACGCCGATCCGCAACATCCTCATCGGCAGCCGCGTCAGCATACGAGAGGAATCGTCGCAGGCCTGGACCAAGGTACAGCTTGAGAAGAGCGACATCCTCGGACGGATGAAAACCATAGAGCAGCGGCTTTTGAGCGCCGCCAGTGACTTCCTGCAGGACAAGGATGTCGACACGTCCGTCTTCAAAGACCGAGCACTCAAGATCATCAACAGCGGCATCTTCAACTTCGGCGACAACAACAGCTTCACCAACAACGCCGTAGGCGACGCGGCTCAGGTCAGCGTCCCCGCGAACCAGCCCGCACAGCCCGACAACGGAGCAGCCCCATGACCAACAACCGAGGCATCATCAGCCACGGCAGCAACAACCACTTCAGCAACATCGCGATCGGAGCGAACGCTCAAGCCTCCGGGCCATTGCCCCAGCACTCCGCCGAGCCGGCCGTCGAGGCGGAAGCCGGGTGGGACCTCGGGATCGTCACCATCCTCAGTGAGGAACTCCGCTCCGTCATCGATGAGTTAAAGCTTCACCGGCACAAGATGCCAAGCGGCCTGTACTTCTACCAGGGCGAACACGATGTCCCCGGTGCCACCTTGCGCGTCGTGGCCACACAGACGCAAAGCCAGGGGCAGCGGTCCACCATGGCTGCCCTGGAAAACCTCCGACACCACTACAACCCACGGCTGTGGGCCCTCGTCGGCATCGGAGGCGGCATCCACGATGACCATGCCCGGATCGGCAACGTCATCGTCTCCACCGACGTCGTCTACTACGAGAGCCGCAAGATCAACCCAATGGGAGACACCCGCCGTCGCGGTGAGCACCGGCAAGCACCCGCGCAAGTCGTTCACGCCGTGAACGCCTACTTCACCGACCACGGGACGCCGGCGCGCATCGACGGCCAAATGACCGCACACGCCGACGACCAGTACGAGGTATACCCCGGAGTCATCGGGTCCGGCGAAGCCGTCATCGCCGACCGGGCCAGTGAAGTCCGCACTTACCTCACCACCTACCACGAAAAGGTCCTGGCCGTAGACATGGAGGCCGGCGGGCTCAGCCAGTACTGGCAGGAGAACTCAGTCCACGCCACAGAAAACCCCGGCTGGATCGTCATCCGCGGCGTCTCGGACAACGCCGACGAAGACAAGGGCCACCGGCACCACGAACTCGCGGCAAGAAACGCCGCCCACGTCCTGAGCCAGCTACTCCCCTACCTCTGCTGAGCCAGCGACGAGCACCGCGAGCACCGCCCAAGGAGACAACTCCCACCACCGGAGTCTCAGCATGGACGCCTTTCTGCTCGGCATACTCAGTTCCCTCATCACCAGTGCCCTCCTGCTCGCCCTCAGCCTGCTGCGCGCCTCACGCCCCCTGTGGTGGCTCACCGCCGCCTGCTCCTGGTTCACCGGCACGGGACTCCGCCGCGTCTACCGCCGCCAAGCCGCCGCAGAACAGAACATGAGCCAGGACCTCGCCCGGGCCCGCTGGGTCAAAGTCATGGCAGGACGCGGCAACATCCTCACCCGCGAAGCCTTCGCCCCACTGTGGTCCGGCGACCTCTCACCGGCATCCGTCCAGATCCTGCTCCCCGACCCGGACACACCACACGACTCCTGGCTCGACCGCCGTTCCCACGACGTCGCCCGTTTCGACCCAGGCTTCACCCCTGACCTGCTCAGAAATCAGGTCCGAGCCAACATCAACTACCTCGCCCAGGCCGCACGCGCACAACGCAACATCCAACTGCACAGCTACAACCTGCCCCACACCTGCCGCGTCATAGCCACCGACAAGGTCGCCTACCTCACCTTCTACAGCGACAACGCGCACGGCAGGAACTCACCCTGCCTGTACGCACGAGCCCCCGGCCTCCTTTACACCATCGCCCTCCAACAATTCGACACTGCCTGGGCGAACAGCATGGAAGCCCCCGTCACACAGCATCCCTAGCATCGATCCACGGCCCCTGGGCTCGGCCCACTGCGGAGACCGGGCTGGGCGTCATTCGTGCTGCGGGGGCTCGACGTTGAGAGAGCGTGGGCATGGGATGAGGTCTTTCGCCCGAGCCGTGAAAGTAGGTCAGGAAGGGGCGGCGTGCAGCGATATCGTCGTGCGACGGTGGCGCGAGATCACCAGGGGAGGCGGCCTTGCGCCTGAGCCTGGCCCTGCCGACGACGAACCGGACACCTACACCGAGCAGGTGCTGGCCAGTTCCTGCCGCTACGGCGAAGAGAGCCGCCACGGCGGGAGTTGGCCTCCGCGACCGGCCCGGCCTGCACACCTACAACCATGCACCTCGGCCCCTGCAGCTGTGCGCCGCCCCTCCGATGTAAGGGTCCTACGTGCGGTGCCAGTAGCTACGGATTCGGTCGAGCTCGGCGAGCAGACTTTCGCTGTGGATGGTGGAGCGGAGCCAGCTGATGTCGGTCGGGCAGAGCCTGAGAAGCCCGACAGGCGGGAGTGCGTCCAGTAGTGGCTCTGCGTGTTCGGCCAGCCAGTCGTCGGCGTTGAGGTTCCGTGCGAGGCGTAGGAGTTCGATGACCGTGTGTGCGGGTCTGTTCGCCGACGGCACTTGCTGGAGCAGTTCGAGGGCGGTGGCGAGCACTGTGGCGGCGGCCGGGTGTTCGACAGCGCTCCAGGTAGCTGTTGTGCCGGCCTCTATGAGCAGGCACTGAAGCCGCTGCAGGGGGCTGGCGCCGTCCAGGGCCGGGGCTCGGGGGCCGAAGCGGGCGGTGATGGCTGCAAGCTGGGCGTGAGGGACGTCTGGGTGTCCAATGAGAGCTTGGGCGCACTGAGCGAGGGTCAGCCAGGTGGTTGCTCCCAGGCCGCGTGAGCCCGTCGCGCGCAGGGATGTGAGCTGGTCCAGGACGTGGGTGACAGCGCGGACAGGCTGGTGCGGGAGGGCATGGAAGAGGAGGCGGGCAAGGATGTCCGCTGCCGTCATACGCTCCCGTGCAGGCAGGGCGTTGAGGAGGTCGACAAGCGCTTGCGGGACAGCGAAGACGGCGGGGGTGAGCGGGTCGAGCAGGGCAAGGAGAGTGTGCGCGGCGGAGCGGGTGTGTTGGTTGTCGGTAACGTGGTAGGTCTCCAGCGTGGCCGGCAGGTGGTGCGCCAGCGGGGTCACGGCGTGCAGGACGTGCAGCGAGCCGATGTCGTGCGTGAAGGCCGCGGACCTGGACTGCTCGACAAGGCTCGTCGGCTCGTGATGCCGGTAGGGGCCGGCGTGTGGGGCTTGAGGGTCTCTATGCGCGGGCCAGGCAGGGCCATCTGCGCGGTTGGCGGGGATCAGCCGTACGCGCAGGTCGGGGTTGTGGGTTTGCGGGTCTGTGCACGGCTCTGTGGTGAGAGTGCCGATCAGAGTGGCCCAAGAGGCCTTGCTGAGCTGGGATTGCCACAACATGCTCTGGCGTCGCCAGGAGTCGAGCGGGTCACCCGCATCAAAAAGGCGTGAGACGCGTACAGAGCCCTCTCCCAGGACGGCCAGGAGGAGCAGGTTGACGCCGTAGACGGCCTCTCTCTCGCGGCGGCGGGCGGGGAGAGGCTCGTAGGGCGGCCGGTCGGGTCGGGGGAGATCGTCGGCGACTGCTTTGAGCAGGCGGATCAGCAGCGCGGTGAGCTGACTGCGCTGTTGCTGGCTCAGGCTGCCGATCAGGTCGGTGAGGTTGCGTATGACTTCGGCCCGGTCGACGAGCGGGACATGGGACAGCAGAGCATGTAACCGGTCATCGTCGATGACAGCGGCGGGTGGAGGGTGCTCGGAATGCAGGAGGTGCTTGAGTTCGTCGGTGATGAGGCGGGCGGTGAGGTACTCGCCGAAGGTGGCGTGCAGGAATTCGTAGGAGTGTCTGTGCTGGCCGGTGACGACGGCTTGGGCTTCGTGGATGAAGAAGAAGCGGCCGAAGAGCAGCGGTGAGGGGGCAAGGTCGGCGTCGAGGAGTGCGGTCTGGTCGGCGTGGGCTTCGGACGCGGTGATGCCCTGGCGCCGCCGGTTGAACATGCCGACGGCGATCACGGCGAGGCGTTGCAGTTCGAGTTCCACGGCGGCAGCTTCTGCTAGAAGGGGCTGCGCGCCGTTGTGCTTGGCGACCTGGCGGCGGGTGAACTCGGTCAACAGCCTGTCGTAGAGGCCAAGTCGTCCAATGTCCTCGCCTCGCAGTTGGTGCAGGCCGTTTGACGAGGCGTCATAGAGAGCGAGCATCAGCAGGAGAAGGGGCTGGCTGATGAGGTCGCCGTGCGGCTGCAGCACGCCGAGATCCAGTGGTTGCAGGCCGCGTGAGGTGAAGTAGCGGCGGTTGGCGGTGTTCCAGACCTGTACCCAGTGTCCGATGCGGTCTTCATCGAAGGGCTCCAGGCGGATGACGGTGCTCAGGCGGGGAGTGGGGGCCTGGTCGGCGACGACGGTGCGGCTGGTGACGACCACGATGGTGGGGCGGCCGAGTTCGTATTCGCGTAGTTGGAAGTCGGCAAGGTCGTGCAGGTAGTTGGAGTAGCGGGCGTAGTTGGCAGAAGCCGCTTGAAGGAGTTCGTCGAAGCCGTCCAGGACTACGACCCGGACCGTGCCAGGTGCGGCGGCTTCGGGCCAGGGGGTGGACTTGCCGGTGGAGCGCTTGAGGGATTCCTCGAGCTGTTCTTGGATGTCCAGGTCCGCAGGTATGTGGCGCAGCTCGACGCGCTGGCAGAAGAACTCTGCCTGGGGCAGTCGCGCGGCGAGGAGCTTGGTCAGCAGCGACTTCCCCGAGCCCGGGTGGCCGAGGATGACCAGGGGGGCAATGATGGCGTGGGCGGTGAGGACGTGGGCTGCGAGAAACTCGCCGAGGTCTTCACGCACGGGCTGAGTGAGCCACCAGTCGTCACTGGACAGATGCCGGCCGCTGGAATGATCCTGCGCCACGCGGAAAGCCGGATCGACGTACCCGTTCTCCAAGGTAGGCATCACCAGGCCGGTATCCTCGGCGTCAGCCACGGGTTCCCGCAACAGTCGCCGGTATCGGTGTGCGGGAGCGGAGTCGGCAGCGAACTGGCCTGACCAGTGCGACAGCGGCCGCAGCGCGTAGCTGGGCCCGGGCGGCTGGGACCCCTGCTCGGCGACCTCGGGTGGATCTTCGGTGTTTGAGGTCAGACGTAGCTCGGGGCAGTCCCAGGTAGCCGAAGCCATGAGGGCTTCGTAGCGCTGCCAGGCCTGGTGGGCCAGGTCTTCGGGGTACTGGTCCTGAGGGCTGCCTTCACCGTGCACGATGCCGGCAGCGTAGGTGTAGGCGGCGGTGATCTCCCGACGTAGTTCGCCAGCGTCCCTGACCCGGTCTGTGCCGAGGACTACCTGATCGAGTTCGGCGACGATCTGGGTGGTGATGTCGCCCTGCTGGTAGCCGAGTTCGGGCCCGTAGTGGATGCCAGAGCTCGCCACGGCGTCGCAGAACGCGGTGATCAGGATGGCCCGGTCGGCTGCGGCCAGCAGTGCGGTACGAGCGTTCCCGTGGCTGGAGCGGACCCGGTCGCCAAATCCTTCCAGCACTGCGGGCAGGCCATTGGTTGCGGCGCCGCTCAGAGTGAGAGGTTCCAGCAGTTCCGCCGCGAGTCCCTTGAAGTCTTCCCGGCCAGCAGCCAGTACGTCGATGGCGCTGGCGAAGTCGTCCGGGATTTCGTCCGGCTCCGGTGTCGGAGACGGGTCTGGGTGGGGGCGGGGGCGGGGGCGCTGCTCCCGCTGGGGCTCCTCAGCGGTGGTCTCCATTTCGTGGTGGCGAAGCCGCCACCACGACAGGTCGAGACTGACTCCTGCGGGGGCACTCGCACGGCGGCTTCCGCAGTACTCCACGATGCGCGCTACGTCGTCCCACGCCGGTGGCGTGGCACGCTGCCCGTTGAGGAGAGCCGAGACTGCACCGTTGCTGCGGTGAAGCGCTCTGGCCACGTCGCTTTGGGCGATACCGCACTCGCGCACCAGACGCCGCAGCTGTCTGCAGAAGCTCACCACCGCCTGGGGCGGCTCCCCCGCTGCCATGCCTCACTCCGTTCTTCACCCCATTTCACCGCGATGCTGCCCAGCGTAGGGTCTGACCTGCATCAACCACTCCGGAATTCAGGACTATTCAGCGTCGGACCAGTGCGGCCGTGTGCACCGCCACTGTCGGAGGTGAACAAGTCATCGTCCACGTGAGGAGTCTTGATGCTGTGGGTCCCTGGCAGCCTTCCTGCCTTGCTGCTCGCTGTCTTTGTCTGCCTGTTCGTCGGCGTAGTGCTGCCGGCCATCTGGTCGGCTCAGCCTGCACGCCGTCGCGCGGCCGCGGCCGTTCTTGCCCAGATCCTGGCCGTGATGCCGGGCACCCGTCGGCCGCCCGGCACTAGCGGGACAGGAGTGAGCGAAGGCCCAGATGCCACACCTTGATGCTCCTTGGCGGACGCGTCTGCCCCGCCTGGACTCGGATCCTTGGCACGCCTGGCCGGCAGGACGGTCGACACCCTGTACGCAGCATGCCAGATGCTGTCGCAAGGCTTCATCCGCGCTGATGGGCTGGGACTGACGGCCCTTTCCCGCTCGCACGGCCTGCGGACTCGGGCGAAGCAGCGGGTCGCGCACCGAGGCGCACCGCGGCATCGTGACCATCGATGACGCGGAGGACAGGTGGTCGTTTCTCCGTGACGCATGCTCTGGATGATGGCGCGCTGTCCCGGCTCCTCAATCCGCCCCTGTCCTACGAGGAGTACGTGCGCCGCCTCGCAGCCCGTGGCACGGTCTACCGGCTGGAGGATGCCCCGCCGTGAGCACCTCGGCCGGCGGGGCATCCGGCACACGATCCCGGAGAAGAGCGACAGCCGGGCTGCCCGCCCGCACAAAGGGTCTCGCGGCGGACGGCCACCCAGCTTCGACGAAGAGCTGTACAAGAAGCGCGACTACGTCTTCCTCGGCACCGCGACCACCGCCGCTCTGCTCATCTGGCTTGGGAGCTGAGTCGCGGCCTCACAAAGCAATCGGTCGATAAGCCAGGGCCTGGTCGACCACCTCACCCGCCGAAAGCTCCCGCTCCGGCGGCCAGAAGATCAAGTCCTTGATGTGAGCGGACGGGCATGCCAGGGATCTGTCGAGCCCGTCCAGCAGGTCGGCCACCTCGTCGTCGGAGGCGTAGTCCGCTCCCATGACCCGCTGCACGAGCGCGACGGCCTCTGAACGACTCATCTCCACAGCACTCATCAGCTCCCTCCGCGGAGTCACCCTAACCAGACATGTGATCGCCCGGACAGGTCCTAGATGTACTCGGCCGTCACGTTGGTGACACGCAGCCGTCGGTAGTTGATCAAGGAAGGACCTCCGGGCGTAGTGGAGATAGCCGTCTTCACTCACCTCGGAGGTCCTGGTGGCCCACGCTAATGCCCGGCTGACGTTCCACGGCAGATACCTGCTGGTGCGTCGTGTCGTACTGGACCGGCGTCCGGTCGCTCACGTCGCAAAGGAACTCGGCGTCTCCCGCCAGTGCGCCCATCGCTGGGTGAACCGCTACCGTGCCGAGGGCTGGAGCGGGCTGCAGGACCGCAGCAGCAGACCGCACCGCCGTCCCACCCGCACACCTGCGGCCGTCGAACAGCGCGTGCTCAGAGCCCGCCGCACCCTGCGCACGGGGCCCGACGCCCTGGCCGAGCACACCGGCGTCCCCGCCCGCACCATCAGCCGGATCCTCAGCCGCCACCAGGTGCCGCCGCTGTCCGCCTGCGACCCGCTGACCGGCCAGGTCATCCGCGCCACCAGGGCCAGCAGCCGTCGCTACGAACACTCCCGGCCCGGCGACATGATCCATGCCGACGTCAAGAAGCTCGGCCGGATCCCCGCCGGCGGAGGCCATCGCGCCCACGGCCGCGGTGAACGACCCGGATCGCTCCGGGGCCTGGGTTACGACTACATCCACGCTGCCGTCGACGACCACTCCCGCCTCGCCTACGCCGAGATCCTCCCCGACGAGAAGGGCACCACCTGCGCGGGCTTTCTCACCCGCGCAGCCGCGTTCTTCCACACTCACGGCATCACCCGCATCGAGCGGGTCATGACCGACAACGCCAAGAACTACCGGCTCTCGCACGACTTCCAGACCGCCTGCCAAGCACTCGGCGCACGCCAGAAGTTCACCCGCCCGCACTGCCCGTGGCCCAACGGAAAGGTCGAACGCTTCAACCGCACCCTGCAGACCGAATGGGCATACCGGAAGGTCTTCACCAGCAATGCCCAACGCGCGCGAGCACTCGCGCCCTGGCTCGACTTCTACAACACTGGCCGCCGACACACCGCGCTCGGCGGCCAGCCACCGATCAGCCGACTGTCACCAACCTCATGACCGAGTACACCTAGAACAGCGCGGCCCCGCTCTCGAACTCCAGCAGCCTGCGCTTGCGGTCCAGGCCGCCGCCGTAGCCGGTGAGGCTGCCGTTGGCGCCGACGACGCGGTGGCAGGGGACGATGATGCCGACGGGGTTGCGGCCGTTGGCGAGGCCGACCGCCCGGGAGGCGGTGGGGGTGCCGAGGGTGGCGGCGAGTTCGCCGTAGGTGCGGGTCTCACCGTACGGGATGCGGCTCAGTTGCTCCCAGACGGTGCGCTGGAACGGGGTGCCCGTCAGGCGGAGTTCGACGGTGAACTCCTTGAGGTCACCCTCGAAGTACGCCTCCAGTTGTTCCTCCGCCTCCGCGAACAGGGTGTCGTCGCGGAGGCCGAAGGTCTCCTCCGGCGGGCGGTGGCGCTGGTCGGTCATGTAGAGGCCGCACAGCACTCCGTCGTCGGCGACGAGGGTGAGAGGGCCGTAGGGGCTGTCGGTCACCGTGTGGCGCTTCATCGAACGTCCTTATACCGGGAGGAAGTTGATCGGGTGGCTGTCCGTCGCCCAGAGGTACTGGACGGCGTAGGCCCGCCACGGGCGCCAGGCGGCCGCGCGTGCGGTGAGCGCGGCGGGTGTGGAGGGCAGGCCCAGTTCCCGGGCGGCGCGGCGGATTCCGAGGTCGGTGGGGAGGAAGGCGTCCGGGTCGCCGAGGGCGCGCATGGCGATGACGTCGGCGGTCCAGGGGCCGAAGCCGGGCAGGGCGAGGAGCTGGGCGCGACTGCGCGGCCAGTCGCTCTCCACTCCGAGATGGAGTTCGCCGTCGGCGAGCTGGCGGACCAGGGTGGTGAAGGAGGTGCGGCGGCTGCGGGGCATCGCCAGCGACTCGGGGTCCAGGGCCGCGAGGGCCTCGGGCGCCGGGAAGAGGTGGGTGAGGCCGCCCTCGGGGTCGTCGACCGGTTCGCCGTGCGCGGTGACCAGGCGGGCCGCGTGGGTGCGGGCGGCGGCGGTGGAGACCTGCTGGCCGAGCACGGCCCGGACGGCGAACTCGGCCTCGTCCACCGTGCGCGGGACCCGCCGGCCGGGTGCCTTGTCGACCAGTGGTGCGAGGACCGGGTCGGTGCGCAGTTGGTCGTCGATCGCGACCGGGTCGGCGTCCAGGTCGAGCAGGCGGCGGCAGCGGCTGATGGCGACGGTCAGGTCGCGCAGGTCGCTGAGGGTGAGGCGGCAGGCGATGTGGTCGGGGGTGGGGGTGAGGGCGACGATGCCGTGGCCGTACGGGAGGCGCAGGGTGCGGCGGTAGGAGCCGTCGCGCCACTCCTCCACCCCGGGTACGGCCGTCGCGGCGAGGTGGCCGAAGAGGTTGTCGGGGTTGAGCGGGGTCCGGAACGGCAGCCGCAGGGCGAGCGCGCCGGGCGTGCTCGTGCCCTGGCGCTTCGGGGCGCGGGTGCGCAGCTCGGACGGGGACAGGGCGAAGACCTCGCGGACGGTGTCGTTGAAGGTGCGGATCGAGGCGAAGCCCGCGGCGAAGGCGAGCTGTGCCATGGGCAGGGTCGTCGTCTCGATGAGCAGCCGGGCCGTCTGGGCGCGCTGGGCCCTGGCGAGCGCGAGGGGGCCCGCGCCCAGTTCGGCGAGCAGCTGGCGCTCGACCTGCCGGGTGCTGTAGCCGAGCCGGACGGCGAGGCCCGGCACGCCCTCGCGGTCCACGACGCCGTCGGCGATCAGCCGCATGGCACGGGCCACCAGGTCGGCGCGCTGGTTCCACTCCGGGGAGCCGGGGCTGGTGTCGGGCCGGCAGCGCTTGCAGGCCCGGAACCCGGCCTGCTGGCAGGCCGCCGCGCTCGGGTGGAAGACCATGTTCTCCGGCTTGGGCGGCACGACCGGACAGCTGGGACGGCAGTAGATGCGGGTCGTCAGGACGGCCGTGAAGAACCAGCCGTCGAAGCGCGCGTCCTTCGACTGGACGGCGCGTACGCAACGCTCGGTGTCGGTGTGCATCCCCATCTGCATACGTCCAGCATCGGTCACCGCAGGCAGGCCGGTCTGGCGAGAATCCGACATCGACCTGCCCGGACCGGGAAAGATGAAGATTCATTCATGTGTTCGTGTGCGCCCGGTACGATGACGTCATGGGTCATGGAGCCGTCACCACCGCGCAGGACGCCGGCGAGCGCGTACGCCTGGACGCGGACAACGTCGCGAAGGTGGCCACCACGCTCCAGGCCCTGTCCACGCCCTCCCGGCTGCTGATCCTCGCGCGGCTGCGGGAAGGTCCGCTGCCGGCCACGGAGTTGGCGGCGGAGGTGGGCATGGAGCAGTCGGCCTGCTCGCATCAGCTGCGGCTGCTGCGCAATCTGGGCCTGGTGGTCGGCGAGCGCCAGGGCCGTTCGGTCGTGTACGCGCTGCACGATCACCATGTCGCCGAGCTGCTCGACCAGGCCGTGTACCACGTGGAGCATCTGCGGCTGGGGATCAGCGACACCGCCGACTGAGGCGGCGCCGCCGTCCCTCCGTTCGTGCTATTCGGCCGCCGTGGGCCGGCGTGCGGCCTCCATCGCCTCGCTCACGCGCGTCAGCGGACGCAGCCGGTAGGTGAACGCGTAGTCGCGGCCCGCGGGCAGCTTGAACTCGTCGTGGGTGTGCGCGCCCCAGCTGTTGTCACCGCCGACACCCATCTGGCGGTGGTTGATCCGCAGGACCACCGCGTCCCGCGGGGTGAGCTGGTAGTCGTGGCGCGCGCCGACCGACAGGTCCTCCGGGGTGAAGCGTGAGGCGTTGACCTCGATCAGCGGCTCGGCGGAGACCAGCAGTCCGCGTCCGGCGCCGTCCGTCAGCGCGGCCCAGCGGACGTCGGTCTTGTTGCCGTTCTCCTGGGGGCGCAGATAGGAGGTCCACTGCCCGGAGACGGTGCCGGAGTACAGGCCCACGTCGGTGCTGTTGTTGCGGTCCCACATGTTCTCCTCGGGGCCGCGGCCGTAGTAGTGCAGCCGGTCCAGGCGGCGCGGCAGGAACAGCAGGGTGCCGACCTCGGGGATGTACGGCAGGTTCGAGGCGCCCGGGTGCAGGGTGTTGTCGACCTTGATCTCGCCGTTGCCGAAGACCGTGTAGGTGGTGGAGTACGTGGACTCGGTGCCGGTGGGGAGCGTGCCGGTGACCGTGACCTCGACGGCCCGGTCGCCCAGGGGGCGCACCCGCACGTCCGTCACCTTCCGCTTCGCTCCGGCGTCGCGCCACATCTGGTTGCGGGTGTGGTGGCCGTTGCCCCGGTCGTTGTCGGTGGGCGCCCGCCAGAAGTTCGGGACGGGGCCGGAGGTGATCAGAGGCGTGCCTGCGGCCTCGTACGACGTGATGGTGCCGGTGCTCTTGTCGAACGTGACCGAGAAGTTCTTGCCCTTGACCGAGAGGGTCTTGTCCCCGTCCGTGTGACGCAGGGTGGGAACGCTGCCGAGCGGCGCCGGTTTCACCGCCGGGCTGCCCGCGTCGAGGGCCAGTTGCTGCTTGGCCACCTCGAAGCCCGCCTTGGCCCACTTGGCGGGCTCCTTGGTGGTGAAGGAGAGCTGGAGGAAGTACTCCGTGCCCGGCTCGGGCTTCGCCGGCAGCCGTACCGGCACCTTGATGTCCTTGCTGCTCAGCGGCGCCACATCGAGCTGGTCGCGGGTGAGCCGGCCGCGCTGGACGACCTTGCCGTCGGCGACGAGGGACCAACGGCCGTCGAACTCACGGAGGTTGGTGAAGAGATACTCGTTGGTGAGCTTGACGGCGCCGGGGCCGCCGGAGGTCAGGGCGGTCGCGTTGATCGCCTGGTAGATCTGCTTGACCTCGGCGGACTTGCCCGTGTGGCCGCGGTCGGCGGTGACGATGCCGTCGCCGGAGAAGGCGCCGTCGTTGGGGTTGTCGCCCCAGTCGCCGCCGTAGGCGTAGAAGGTCTTGTCGCGCGGGCGCTTCTCGGTGAGCCCGACGGTGGCGGCGTCGAACCAGAACCGTACGCCCTCGTCGTCCGGGCCCCGGTCGTCCGAGGCCAGCTCCGCCGCGCTCAGCGGGCGGGCGTACACGCGGGCGCGCCGGATGGTGCCGCTGAACTCCCGGGTCGGGTTGTCGACGTCGGTGGCGAGCGCCAGGGAGGCCGTGTTGTCGGCGGGGCGCCGGGTGGTCGTGCGGGTGCCGCGCACCGAGCCGTCGACGTACAGGGTGAGCGTCCCCGCGTCCGCGTCGAAGACACCGGCGACATGGTGCTCCCTGCCCGTCCAGTCGTCGGGCAGCGCCCAGCTCGCGGTGACCCACTGACCGCCGCCGTGGATGAAGAACTCCAGTGTCTTGTCGGACTGTTTGAGGGCGTACTGGGTGTCGCCCTTGGCGATGATGGGCTGGTGGAAGCCGGTCACGCGCGGGGTGACCCAGGCCTCCAGCGTGAGGGAGCCGGTGAGGTCGAGGCGGGCGTCGCGGGGGAAGACGGTGCCGCCGGAGACGCCCTTGGCACGGTCGAAGGTGCCGGCGGACGCGATGACCTCGCCGCGCAGGGCGCCCGGGCCGGACTCGGTGAGCAGCTTGCGGGTGGGGGTGGGCCAGCGCAGGGCCTGGTCGACGAAGTCCCAGATCCAGCCGCCCTGGAGGACGTCGTAGCGGCGGACGATGTCCCAGTACTTCTTGAAGTTGCCGTTGGAGTTCCCCATGCCGTGGGAGTACTCGACCATCACGTACGGCCGTTTGTCGTTCGTGTCCTTGGCGCGCTGCTCGACCCGCTGCGGGCTGTCGTACATCTCGGAGCGGATGTCGCTGATGCCCGGGCGGTCGTCGCCCTCGTACTGGATGACGCGGGTGGGGTCGTAGCCGCGGATCCAGTCGTACATGGCGTTGAAGGTGGTGCCGCCGCCCGCCTCGTTGCCGAGGGACCAGATGACCACCGAGGCGTGGTTCTTGTCGCGGTGGACCATGTTCTGGGCGCGGACCACGCACGCCTCGGTCCACTCGGGGTGGCCGCTGCCGGGGAACTTGTCGCGGATCCCGTGGGTTTCGAGGTTGGTCTCGTCCACGAGGTACAGGCCGTACTCGTCGGCGAGTTCCAGCCACAGCGGGCTGTTGGGGTAGTGCGAGGTGCGGACGCTGTTGATGTTGAGGCGCTTGATGATCTCGATGTCCTCGATCATCTGGGCCCGTGTGAGCGCCGAGCCGGTGACGGGGTGCATCTCGTGCCGGTTGGTGCCGCGGAAGGACACCGGCTTGCCGTTGATGCGCATCAGGCCGTCCTTGAGCGCGAATTCGCGGAAGCCGACCCGGTGCGAGAGCGTCTCGACGACCTTGCCGGCCGGGTCGCGCAGCCGCAGCACGGCGGTGTAGAGGTTCGGGTGCTCGGCCGACCAGAGTTTCGGCGAGGGGACGGCTCTGGACGCCTCGGCGGTGGCCTCGTCGCCGGCCGGGACGTCGACGGACTGCTGGAGCGGCCGGGACCAGACGGCGTGGCCGCGCGCGTCGTAGAGCTGGGTCTCGACGGTGTAGCGGCCCGCGCCCTGGCCGCCGTAGTCGCGGACGTGCGCGGTGACCTCGAGGTCGGCGGAGGCGTAGTCGTCGCCGAGCGGGGTGTCCAGTTTGAAGTCGCGCAGATGCACGGAGGGCGTGGAGTACAGGTGGACCGAGCGGAAGATGCCGCTCAGCCGGATCATGTCCTGGTCCTCGAGCCACTCGGCGTCGGAGTAGCGGTACACCTCGACGGCGATCTGGTTGGTGCCCGGCTTGAGGTGGGGGGTGATGTCGTACTCGGCGGAGGTGTAGGAGTCCTCGTGGTAGCCGGCCAACTCGCCGTTGATCCACACGTAGTGGGCGGACTTGACGCCCTCGAAGTGCAGGAAGGTGCGCCGGCCCGACCAGTTCCTCGGCACGGTGAACGTACGGCGGTACTGGCCGACGGGGTTGTAGCGGGTCGGGGCGGCCGGCGGCTGCGCGTCCTCGCCGCCGCCGTTGGGGCCCCACCAGGGGTAGGTGATGTTGATGTAGATCGGGAAGTCGTAGCCCTGCAACTGCCAGGCCGAGGGCACGGGGATGGTGTCCCAGCCGGAGTCGTCGACGTCGGTGCGGTAGAAGTCGGTGTCCCGGTCGTCGGGCCGGTCGGCGTAGGCGAACTTCCACTTGCCGTCGAGGCTCTGCCGGTACGGCGAGCGCGTGCGGTCGGCGTCCAGCGCCTGTCCGAGGTCCGCGTACGGCATGAGCGTGGTGTGCGGTGGCTCGGTGCCCACCCGGTACACGGCCAGTCCGTCGTTCCACTCCGGAGGGCCGTCCGCCGCCGGGCGCCGGGCGGCCGCGTGCGCTGCGGTGGGCGACGCCGAGAGGGCGAGCGCGCCGAGCACGGCGGCGCCCCCTTCGAGCAGACGTCGGCGGCTGACTACGGGGCGGTCGGCGGGAGACGGGAGCGGGTGCGGGTGCGGGTGCGGGTGCGGCATGACCGTGGCCTTCCTCGGTTCGACAGGGTGCTGCACGGACTGAGGGCACGTCAGACGCGATCCTCAACTGCACATCCTTGATGGGTGTTTCTGTTGGGATGCGTGTCAACTGACGGTGACGGAGCAACTGCTGAGCAGGCACACCCTAGGACTCGCACACAATCGAATCAATGACCCCGTCGGACTTTGTGCGGTCCTGGTGGTTCAGCCTCCGTGGAAGGCGAGCGGCACAGCCGGCTCACCCGCGAATTTTTGTCATTTCGGCGCGACATTGTCGCTTCACCGAACGTACTGTGACCTCATCGGACAGCCTGCGCAACGGATCTTGGCCGGACCTTTTGCCGCGCCGGAAGGAGCGGCTCGCATGAACGGGTATGCGACCTCGGATCGCGACTCCGTCACGGCCGCGCCCGGCGGGCTGCTGGACCTGCTGAAGGTCGCGGCCGTGGTCCTGGACGCGGGCGGGCACATCGCCCTGTGGAGCCCCGAGATCGAGCAGCTGCTCGGCTACACCCCGGCGGAGGCCCTGCGCCAACGCGCCGACACGCTCCTGGTCGCGCCCGAGAACCGAGCCCGGGGCAGGGAGCTGTTCGCCCAGGTCAGCTCGGGGGCCCGCTGGGCCGGTGTCTTCCCGCTGCGGCACAAGGACGGCACGGACCGCGCCGTGGAGTTCCGCACGATGCGTCTCCTCGACCCCGAGGGACAGCCCCATCTGCTGGGCCTCGCCACGGACGCGACGACCGTACGGATCGTGGAGCGGGACCTCGCCCTCTCGCACAGCCTGGTCAACCAGACCCCGCTCGGCATCGCCGTCTTCGACAACGACCTGCGCTGGGTCGGGGTCAATCCCGCGCTGGAGCGGATGAACGGCGTGCCCGAGGAGGCCGTGCTGGGGCGCCGGGTCGGCGAGGTGCTGCCCGACCTGGACGTGGAGGCCATCGAGGACCGGATGCGGCACGTCCTGGAGACCGGCAGACCCCTGCTCGACCAGCAGACCATCGGCCGTACGGCGGCGGACGTCCAGGACCGCGCGTACTCGGAGTCGTACCACCGCATCGAGGACACCGAGGGGCGGGTGCTGGGCCTCGCGATGGCCGTCCTGGACGTCACCGAGCGCCAGCAGGCCGCGGCCGAGGTCGCCCAGGCCCGCCAGCATCTGTCGGTGATCGCCGACGCCGGGGTGCGGATCGGCACCACGCTGGACCTCCAGCAGACCGCCCGGGAACTGGCCGACGTGGTGGTGTCGCACCTCGCGGACCTGGCCGCCGTGGACGTGCTGGAATCCGTCGTGGCCCACGGCACCATCGCGCCGGTGTCGGGCGGCGCGCCCGCCGAGTTCAGAGCGCTGGCCGTCGCGGCCGGCTACCCCACCGACGCCATCCACGCCGCCGACCCGGTCGGCGAGCTCGCCACCTACGGCTCGTCACGGATCATCACGCAGTGCGTCCGCAATGCCCGTCCCGTCCTGGTCGAGCGCGTGGACCCGAAGATGATGCGGCGCATCGCCCGGGACGCGCGGGCCGCCCAGACCCTGCACGAGGCCGGCGCGCACTCCTATCTGGCGGTGCCGCTGATGGCCCGGGGCAAGGTGCTCGGCACGCTCACCCTGTACCGCACGGTCGACGAACGCCCCTTCGACGACCGGGACCGAGTACTCGCCTCCGAGCTGGCCGCGCGCGCTGCCATCTGCATCGACAACGCCCGCCTCTACGGACGTGAGCGCGGCACCGCCCTGACTCTCCAGCGCAGCCTGCTCCCCGCCGCGCCCGCCGAGCAGGAGGGGCTCGACATCGCCGCCCGCTACCGGCCGGCCCTCAGCGAGGTCGGCGGCGACTGGTACGACGTACTGCCACTGGGCCCGGGGCGCACCGCGCTCGTCGTGGGGGACGTCATGGGCAAGGGCGTCCAGGCCGCGGCGATCATGGGGCAGCTCAGCACGGCGACACGGGCGCTGGCCCGGCTGGACCTGCCGCCCGCCGAGTTGCTGCGGCATCTCGACGACATCGCCGGCTCGCTCGGCGACGCGATCGCCACGTGCGTGTACGCCGTGTGCGACCTGCGGCGCGGCACCTGTGCCCTGTCCAGCGCGGGGCATCTGCCGCCGGTGCTCGCCGGGGCGGACGGCAGCGCGAAGCTCGTCGACGTGCCCGGCGGCGTACCGCTCGGGGTGGGGGGCGTGGAGTTCGGCACCGTGGAGGTGGAGCTTCCCCCGGGCTCGCTGCTCGCCCTGTACACGGACGGGCTGGTCGAGAACCGCGGGGAGCCGATCGACACCGGGCTCAGCACCCTGACCCACCTCCTGGGGAACGCGGGTCCCAACCTGCAGCGGACCAGCGACAGCCTTCTCAGCGCGCTGAGCCCGGAGCCCGACGACGATGTGGCGCTGCTGCTGGTGCGCACGCGCGTCTGAGCGCTCGGGCCGTAATTCTCGGGCCTGAGCGGCGGCAACTTGTTAGCATGTTTGTGTGAGTTACGTCTTCTACATCTGATCCGGGCCACCGGCTCCGCCCCGCCCGGGGCGCTGAGAGCCGCGACGTCGCCCACGGTCCGCCCTGTTCCGGGCCCGGCCGTCCGTCGGATCCGATGGCCCGCTCGCATCCCCGCCCTTGCCGGGGGTGAAGTGTGCCTCCTCACGGAGGAAGAGAACGTGACCACCCTTGTTCTGCCTGCCCGCGACCGGGCCCAGCTGACCTGCGCCGGAATCCGCGTCGAGCGCGGCGGCCGCACCGTGCTGCACGACGTCGACCTGAAGGTCTCCCCCAGGTCGCGCTGGGGCGTCGTCGGCGAGAACGGCCGCGGCAAGTCGACCCTGCTGCACGTCCTGGCCGGCCTCCTGGCCCCGGACGAGGGGACCGTGCACCGCGTGGGCACTCTCGCCCTGGCCGAGCAGGACATGCCGGCCGAGGACGAGCGCACGGTCGGCGACTTCATCGACGCGCAGCTGGCCGACGCCCGTGCGGCCCTGCGGGAACTGGACGCCGCGGCGGACGCGCTCGCGGCGGAACGCCCCGGTGCCGAAGGGGCCTACGCCGATGCCCTGGAGGTGGCGCAGGCGCTGGACGCCTGGGACGCCGACCGGCGGGTGGACGTCGCCTTGGACGGACTCGGTGCGGTCGGTGACCGGGCCCGTCCGCTGGCCACCCTGTCCGTCGGCCAGCGCTACCGGATCCGGCTGGCCTGTCTGCTGGGGGCCGAGTACGACTTCCTGCTCCTGGACGAGCCCACCAACCACCTGGACCTGGCGGGGCTCGAGTACCTCACCGCCAGGCTGCGCGCGCATGCCGGCGGCGTCGTGGTGGTCAGCCACGACCGGGCTCTTCTCGCGGACGTGGCCACCACGGTCCTCGATCTCGACCCCACCCGGGACGGACGGCCGGGCGTGTACGGCGGCGGCTACGCCGGCTATCGGGAGGGGCGGGAGGCCGAACTGGTCCGGTGGGAGGAGGAGTACGAGCAGCAGCAGACCGAGCACGTCCGTCTGAAGCAGGCCCTGTCCGAGGCGCAGAACCGGCTGAGCACCGGCTGGCGCCCGGACAAGGGCACCGGCAAGCATCAGCGCGCGACCCGGGCCGGTGCGC
Organism: Streptomyces sp. NPDC057099; assembly: GCF_042671245.1. Lineage (NCBI taxonomy): Bacteria > Bacillati > Actinomycetota > Actinomycetes > Kitasatosporales > Streptomycetaceae > Streptomyces > Streptomyces sp. NPDC057099. The sequence goes on along the minus strand of NZ_JBHUTX010000014.1, from coordinate 98,661 downwards.
TGGTGCGTTCCGTCCACCGGCGCCAGGACGATCTGGACCGGCACAAGGTGACCGCGCCGGTGCCGCCCCAGCGTTTCTCGCTGCCCGAGCTGCCCGAGCGGCCGGGGGTCGTCCTGCTGCGGGTGGACGACGTGACGGTCGACGGGCGGCTGCACCACGCGACGAGCCTGTCGGTGACGTCCGGCGACCGGCTGGCCGTCACCGGTCCGAACGGGGCGGGCAAGTCCACGCTCCTGTCCGTCCTGGCCGGGCGGCTGGCCCCCGGCTCGGGCCGGGTGCACCGGGCACGCAGGGTGCGGCTGCGGCTGCTCGGGCAGGAGTCGCCGCGGGCGACGCACCGGCGGGCCCGTGACCTCTACGAGGCGCACACCGCCGGGCTCGTCACGGCGGGCGTGCTGAAGGAGGGCGAGGTGGTGGGGCTCGGCTCGCTGGGCCTGCTCGCCTCACGCGACACCGACAAGCCGGTGGCCGAACTGTCGACGGGCCAGCAACGCCGCCTCGACCTGGCCCTGACCCTCGCGTCCCGCCCCCACATCCTGCTCCTGGACGAGCCCACCAACCATCTGTCCATCGCCCTGGTCGACGAACTCACCGAAGCGCTCCACTCCACACCTGCGGCCATCGTCCTGGCCACCCACGACCGCCAACTGCAACGCGACATCGCGACGTGGCCACGCGTCGCGCTCTCGCGGCGGCGGTCGGCGGAGACGGGGGTGGGTACGACGACCCTCTGACGCCTGGCGTCGGGCGGGCGCGGCGTGTGCGCCCGGGCGCGGCGCGGGGCGGCGGTACGCCCGAGCGGCTCCGAGCGGGCAGGCGCGGCCCGTACGCCCGAGCGGCTCCGCATGCCCAGGCGGGGCTCCCCGAGCAGGCCCGCCTGCTCAGGCCCGTCGGCCAGCCGGAGCGCCAAGCCGCACCGCGCGAGCGCACGCACCCGCACAAGCCCGATTCGCCCAGCCCAAGCGCCGGCGAGGCCGCCCGGGTGCAAGCGGGCCCGGCGGCCGGTACACCTGAGCGGGTCCGCCTGCCCAGGCCCGTCCACCTGCCGAAGCACAAGCCGCACGGCACCAACGAACGCGCCGGACGCGCAGGACCGCCCACCGCCAGTGTGGCCGGGCAGGTGCGTCAGCCCGCCCGGGCGGATCCCGTGTGCCCCCAGCAGCCCGGCGCGGCCGGTACGCCCGAGCGGGTCCGCCTGCCGGAGCACCAAGCCGCACCGCGCGAGCCAACGCACCCGGGCGGGCCGATCACCCGCCCGGAGCGCGTGCGAGGCCGGCACCCGGGCGAGGGCTCAGCCGGCGGCCCGGGGCGCCAAAAGGGGACTCACGGATTGCTCGGGGTCTGTTCGAGCGGCTCCCAGGCGTCGTCCTTCTTCACCGTGCACAGGGCCCAGATGATGAACCCGGAGATGGCGATCATCACGACCGACCAGACCGGATAGGACGGCAGGGAGAGGAAGTTGGCGACGATGATGAGTCCGGCGATGCCCACGCCGGCGACGCGTGCCCACGTCGACGCCTGGAACAGCCCCATGCTGACGAGTACGGCGACCGCGCCCAGGACCAGGTGGATCCAGCCCCAGCTCGTGAGGTCGAACGCGAAGACGTAGTTGGGGGTCGAGAGGAACACCTCGTCCTCGGCGATCGCCGCGATCCCGCGCATGATGCCCAGGATCCCACCGATCATGAGCATGACGGCCGCGAAGACCATCAGACCGACGGCCCATTCACGTTTCGCCGTCGAGCGCGTGTGCGTAGGGTGTGTGGCGGTCATCCTGCTGCCTCGTTTCTGTCGGGGGCTAGGGTTCCGACGGGCCGGAGCCGCTCAGGACCAGCTCCTTCGCCCTGCGGAACTCGTCGTCCGTGATGTCGCCGCGGGCGCGGATCTCGGACAGCCTGACGAGTTCGTCGACGCTGCTCCCCCGTCCCTCGCCGCCCTTGGCTGTCTCCCGTATGTAGCTGTCGAAGGCCTCCTGCTGCGCGCGGGCCTGGGACACCTCCCGGCGGCCCATGTTCTTGCCGCGCGCGATGACGTAGACGAACACACCGAGGAACGGCAGCACGATGCAGAACACCAGCCAGCCGGTCTTGGCCCAACCGCTCAGTTCGTCGTCACGGAAGATGTCGAAGACGACCCGGAAGAGCAGCACGAACCACATGATCCACAGGAAGAACCACAGCATCGCCCAGAAGGCGCTCAACAACGGAAAGTCGTACGCCAGGTAGGTCTGCGCACTCATGTCACTCCTCCGTCCCGGGCGCACGCCCGGCAGCCGTTCCGTGCCGTTCTCAGCGTGCCCATGTCCGGGACGGGGCTGCCTCACCCGGGACGGGTGAGCGTGCCGGTCCTCCGGAGCGCCGCCCGCCAGGCGAAGGCGAGCCCCGCCTCGGCCAGCCCGAGCAGCACGAGCCACAGACCGAGCAGCCGGGTCAGCGCACGGGCCGACTCCGCGGGCATGGCCAGCACCACGACGCCCGCGACGATGCCCAGCACGGCCACGCCGAGGACGAAACCGCGGTGCGGCAGGTCCCGGGCGGCGAGGGCCGTGTACAGGGTGAGCATGCCGGACACCAGCCAGACCAGCCCGACGATCAGTGACAGCGCGGTGACGGTCTGCAGTGGGTTCCTCAGGCACAGCACCCCGGCCAGGACGCACAGCACGGCCAGGAGCAGGCTGGGCAGACGGTGGCCCTGTTCCTGCCGGGCGAAGGTCTCCACGAAGCGGAACGCTCCGGCCGCCAGCAGATACAGGCCGACCAGGGCCGCGACGACGTGCAGGGTCGCCTCCGGCCAGACCAGGACCAGGATGCCCGGCACGAGGGTCGCGACGGCCGAGGCGAGGATCCACTTCCAGGAGCGCCCCAGGGCCGCCAGCAGCTGCGCGGGATCCGGCGCCGTTCCCCCGGGCCCGGGCTCCGCCCCGGCGGGCGGCGCCTGACCGGACGGCATCGTCATGGCTCCCTCCACATCTGCGGGCGGGTCGTCCCCGCTGCATCGGCGACGCGGCCAGCCTCCCGCGCCCCGCCGCCCGCCGGGTCACCCGCCGCGGGTGATCCGTACCCGGCGCCATGGCGGTGAGCTGGAGAGCGCACCCGACAGGATCGAGAGACATGAGATGAACGATCCAGAGGCCGCCCGGCCCGAGGGCCGGAGGCGGCGCGCGAGGGCCGCCGTCCTGGTACGCGCGGCGCTCATCGCGACCGGCCTCATCACCGTCTACTACGTGCTGCCCCTGGACGGGCGCAGCACGGGCGGCACTTCGGCCCTTCTCGTCTGCGGCCTGGTGCTCGTCGTCCTGGTCTTCTGGTGGGAGGTGCAGGCCATCACCCACTCGCCCTTCCCCCGGCTGAAGGCCGTCGAGGCCCTGGCCGCCACGCTCGTCCTGTTCCTCCTGCTCTTCGCGTGCACCTACTTCCTGCTGGAGCACTCCACCCCGGGCTCCTTCAGCGAGCCGCTGACCAAGACGGACTCCCTGTATTTCACGCTCACCACGTTCGCCACCGTCGGATACGGCGACATCGTGGCCCGTTCCCAGACGGGACGGGTGCTGACGATGCTCCAGATGGCAGGCGGGCTGCTGCTGGTGGGCGTGGCGGCGCGGATCCTCGCCGGCGCGGTCCAGGCCGGGCTGCGCCGGCGGGGCGACGAGCCGGCGGAGGACTTCCCCTCACGGCCGGAGGGCTGAGCCATGACCGTAACGAGCCCCTTCACGACGTTCCTGTCCCCGGCCGAGCGCGCGGAGTCGGGCCGTGGCGCGCGGAGTCGGGTGCCGCGTTCGTCCCACAGCCGGTTCGAGCCGGGGCCGGAGCGGCCCGACCCGGTCGAGGTGGTGGAGCGCCAGTCGGCCACCCGGGTACAGGAGTTGGTGCCGGTCCGCTACGGCCGCATGCTCGAGTCACCGTTCCGCTTCTACCGGGGCGCCGCGGCGATCATGGCCGCTGATCTGGGCGCCGCACCGGACACCGGGCTGTGGGTGCAGCTGTGCGGGGACGCCCATCTGCTGAACTTCCGGCTGCTGGCCGCGCCGGAGCGCCATCTGGTCTTCGACATCAACGACTTCGACGAGACCCTGGCCGGTCGGCGCGACTTCGCGGCGCTGGGCGCGGCCGCCCGCTCCGGCAGGGTCCACACGGCGACCCTGTGACCCCCGCTCCCTCCGGCACGCTCACTCCGGCAGCTGGCGCATCTCCACGACCCTGAGACCCAGGGACTGGAAGCGCGTCAGCAGTCCGTACAGGTGGGCCTCGTCGATGACGGAGCCGAACAGGACCGTCTGACCGGACATCACCACGTGATCCAGCTCCGGGAAGACCCTGGCCAGCGTCTCCGACATGTGTCCGTCGACACGGATCTCGTAGCGCATGAGCTGCTCCCGCGGGGGCGGCGTGGGGCGGGCCGTGCACGCCCTTCCCTAGCGATGCTCCGCCCCGGCGCGCCGTCCGCCCTCACCCGGCGCAGGTGAACCTGCGTCGCGCCTCACTCCTTCAGGACGATCTTGAGGATGATGATCAGCAGACCGAGCAGCAGGTTCACCGAGGCGGAGACGGCCATCTGCTTCCCCGAGGCGCCGGCCCGGGCCGCGGCGGCCAGCGACCAGCCGACCTGCCCCGCCACCGCCACGGAGAGCGCCAGCCACAGGGTGCCCGGCATGTCCAGGGGCAGCAGCGGGCTGATCGCCACGGCGGCGGCGGGCGGGACGGCGGCCTCCAGGATCGGCCACTCCTCGCGGCACACCTGCAGCACGGCCCGGTGGCCCACGGCCCCCTGCGCCAGACGCGCGCCGAACAGGTGCGCGTGCACGTGCGCGAGCCAGAACACCGCACCGGTCAGCAGCAACAGCGCCACGAGTTCCACCCGGGGCAGCGCACCCAGGGTTCCGACGCCGATCACCACGGAGGCGGCGAGCATGGAGCCGTAGACACCGCCGGTGTAGTCGGCACGGGACCGCCGCTCGGCATCCCGTTCCCGCCCTGCGGGGCCACTGTTCGTCGTCGGGGTCCCGCTCACAGGAGCCGCCGTTCGCGCGCCCGGCGGACGGCGTCGCCGCGTCGGGTGACCGCGAGCTTGCGGTAGATGCTCTTGAGGTGGGTCTTCACGGTGTTCACGGACACGTGGAGGTCCGCGGCGATCTCCTCCGTCGACATCATCTCGGCCACGCGCCGCACCACGTCACGCTCGCGGGCGCTCAGCTCCTCGACGGCGAGGTCCTGGGCTTCCTCAGGTGGGGCGAGCCCGGGGGCGCGGTAGCGGCCGGGGCCCGGCAGGAGCCAGCCGGCGGCCAGTTCCCGGGGTCGGCCGGTGCTCAGCAGCGGCCGGATCCAGGGGCCGGCCTCCAGGAACGGGCGGCGCAGCCGCTCGCGCCGTCCGTCCAGGAGTGCCCGGGCGACCAGGCGACGGGCGGTGGTGGGGTCCCCGGTGTCGAGGGCGGCCCGGGCGCGTACCAGCGTGGCGCGGACGGTCACCGCGGGGCCGGGCCGGTCGTTCTCCGGGGCGCTGTCGAGCAGGTCGAGCGCGCCTTCGGGGTGGCCCTCCGCGAGCCGGACGCGGGCCGCCTCGACAGCACACGCCCTCCGGTGGTGCGCCACCTTCTCCATGGCCTGCCGGGCCTGCTCGGGATGCCCCTCGGCCAGATGGGCGGCGGAGGCGAGCAGGGCGGCGTGGTCCTCCGCCCAGGGGGAGCTCACGGCCGCCGGGACGGTCGCGTCCGCCGCTGCCGCCAGCGCGGCCCGGGCGTCCCCTCGGGCCAGGAACAGCCGCCCTCGGGTGAGCGTCCGGCCGGCCCGCACCACCGGGTCGTCGACGAGCGGGTGGGAGACGGCGGCTTCGTCGAGGAGGGCCTGTGCCTCGTCGAGTTCGTCGCGGTCGATGAGGACGGCGGCCAGGACCAGCGGGCCGATGCCGGACCGGGAGCGCTGCGGGAGGCTGTACCGCTCCGCCTGGCCGGCCGCCGCGAGGGCCTTGTGCTCGGCCGGGCCGAGCCAGCCGTTGAGGTAGTCGATCAGTGCCAGGTGGCCGAGGGCCTCCCACCGGGGCAGTGCCGTGGCCGCTCCGTCCGGGGTTCCGGCCACCGCCGACAGGGCGGTCCGGGCGTCGTCGAAGCGCCCGGCCCACAGGCGGGCGGAGCCCAGGTGGGTGAGGAGGAGGGCGGTGAGTTCCGGGTGCTCGTCGAGGAGCTGCCCGGGGACCTCCCGCCGGAGGAGCCTCGCCTGCTCGGCGGCACGCTCCGCCCGGTCGGGAGAGCCGGTCAGCCGGGCCGCCAGGGCTTCCAGGAGGGCACAGCCGAGCCGCACCGGGGCGGCACCGGCTCCGTCCCGGCCCAGTTCCTCCTCGGCCCGGCGCAGATGGGCCAGGCCGTGGTCGAGATCGCGCCGGCCCAGCTCGCGGGCGGCGCGCACGAGGTCGGGAGCCGGTCCCGTCGTCTCCGGGCTCATCCGGGCGAACAGGGCGGACAGCTCCTCGGAGCGCAGCCCGGTGAAGAGCTGCCCGAGGGCGAGATCGTCGACCACGGCGCGGGCGGTGAACTCCCAGTCGTCCGCGGCGGCACCCTGGACGAGCGCGTCGGGCAGGGCTCCGGAACGCCGCAGCCATTGCGCGGCCCGGCTGCGCAGCTCCGGCTCCAGGCCCGGGAAGCGCTCCCTCAGGTGGGCGCGGAGGATCTCCGCGAACAGGGGGTGCAGGGAGTACCAGGAGTGTCCGAGGTAGTGGACGAACGCGTTCTCGCGCTGCAGCGCGGCCAGGATGGGCTCCGCGTCGGTGCGCAGCGTCAGCGCGTTCACCAGGTCGGGGCAGCAGCGGTCCAGGACGCTGATGCGCAGCAGCAGGTCCTGGGTGCCGGGTGTCTGCCGGTCGAGCACCTCCGCCAGCAGGAAGTCGGCGACCGTGCTGTGGTCGGCCTCGAACTGCTTCAGATAGGCGTGGGGGTCCGTGCCCTGCCGGGCGGCCAGGGCACACAGCCGGAGCCCCGCGGCCCAGCCCTGGGTCCGCTCCACCAGGGCCTGTACGGCACCGGCCCGCAGGTGCAGTCCGTGCCGGGACAGCAGTTCATGGGCCTCCTCGGAGGTGAAGGCCAGCTCGGCGTTCCGGATCTCCGTGATCTCGCCCGACGCCCGGTAACGGTGCAGCGGCAGCAGGGGTTCCGTGCGGGAGACCAGGACCAGGCGCATGCCTCGTCCGGCGTGGTGCAGGACGAACTGCAACTGCTCCGCGATCTCGGGGGAGGTCACCCGGTCGAACTCGTCGAGTACGACGACGGTGGTGTGGTCCCGGCGCTCCAGGTCGGCGGCCAGGCAGGTCAGCGTCCGCCGGTCCACATGGGCCGCCTCCGCCGGGCAGCCGACGTCGCCCGTCACCGGCACGCCCGCGGCACGCAGTGCCTCCAGCAGATACGCCCAGAAGATCCCGGGAGCCTGATCGGCGGTGTCGGTCGTGAGCCAGGCGACCGGTTCCGTCAGTCCGGCGGCCCAGTCGGCGACCAGGAGGGTCTTGCCGGCTCCGGCGGCCCCGTTGACCATCGTCAGCGGTGTCCCGAGAGCCTGGTCGAGATGCCGGGCCAGGCGGGCGCGGCGCAGGAAAGTGGCGGGCCTCGTCGGCAGGGCGAACCGGGTGCGCAGCAGCGGATCGCCCGTGGGATCGACGCCCGCGGACGCCGGTTCCGCACCGGTCTCCTCGGTCACGGCCATGGAGCCCACCTTGTTCGCCGTCCGACGGATCACAAGCAGCGCTCGTACCACCACCCAGGATCTCAAGCTTCACCCCCCTGCGCACGCCCACCCCCGGGCCGTGACCACCCGCGACGGGCGATGCGCGCGCGGGGCGGCCGGGGTTCGCTGAGGTCCACGCGCACCACCTACACAGCCGTGCGGCTCGGCCCGGACGGCTCGGAACGGGGGTACGGACCATGTGCCGCTGGCTCGCCTACTCGGGCACCCCGGTGCTGCTCGACGACGTCCTCTACCGTCCGCAGCACTCGCTGATCGACCAGAGCCTGCACGCGCGGATGGGTGTCGAGACCACCAACGGCGACGGCTTCGGGATCGGCTGGTACGCGTGGCATCTGCGCACGCCCGCCGTCATCCGCGACACCGGTCCGGCCTGGAGCAACCGCAATCTGCGGGAGATCGCCGACCATGTCCGCTCGTCGCTGTTCTTCGCCCATGTGCGCGCCTCCACCGGGACGACCGTGCAGCAGACCAACTGCCATCCCTTCCGCCACGGACGCTGGCTGTGGATGCACAACGGGGCGATCTCCGGGTTCCACGACCTGCGCCGGGATCTCATGCTGACCGTGGACCCGGCGCTGTTCCCGGCGCTGGAGGGCACGACGGACTCCGAGGTGATGTTCCACGTGGCCCTCACCTTCGGGCTCGACGGCGACCCGCCGGGCGCGGTGGCCCGGATGGCGGGGCTCGTCGAGCGGCTGGGGCACGAGCAGGGGGTGCCGCAGCCGCTCCAGATGACGGTGGCGGTGACCGACGGCGAACGGATCTGGTTCTTCCGGTACTCCAGCGGCAGGGACTCGCGGTCGCTGTACTACAGCAGCCGGGTGGACGACGTGCGTGCCCTCCACCCCGACCTCGCGTTCCTGAGGCACGTCTCCGAGGAGACCCGGCTGGTCGTGTCGGAGCCGCTGGGCGATCTGCCCGGTGTCTGGAACGCCGTACCGGAGAGCAGCTACGGCGTCATCCAGCCCGGCCAGGACCAGCTGCTGCGGGACTTCGAACCCGAGCCGGTCTGAATGCGCGGGTGCCTCAGCGCAGCTGTGCGGCGAACACCTCGTACGCCGGCGCGTCGAAGAGGACGAACCGGACCACCTCGACATCGGTCCGCGCCGCGCGCACCGTGTCCACCGCGATACGGGCGGCGTCCTCCATCGGATAGCGGTAGACGCCGGTGGAGATCGCCGGGAAGGCGACGGTACGGGCGCCGAGTTCGTCGGCGACGCGGAGGGACTCGCGGTAGCAGGAGGCGAGGAGGTCCGAGCGGTCCTCGGTCACGCTGAACACGGGGCCGACCGTGTGGATCACCCAGCGGGCGCCCAGGTCGCCCGCGGTGGTGGCGACGGCCTGCCCGGTGGCGAGGCCCTTGCCGTAGTGGGCGGCGCGGAGCTTGCGGCAGTCCTCGAGGATCGCGGGGCCGCCGCGCCGGTGGATCGCTCCGTCGACCCCTCCCCCGCCCAGCAGGGAGGAGTTGGCCGCGTTGACGATGGCGTCGACGCTCTCGCGGGTGATGTCGCCCCGGACCAGTTCGATGGTGGTCATGACTGCCTCAGTCGCCGCCATACGGCCTTCGCCGCGTTGTGTCCCGACATGCCGTGCACCCCGGGGCCGGGCGGGGTCGCCGACGAGCAGATGAAGACTGCCGGATGGGGGGTGTGGTACGGGAACGGGGTCACCTTGGGGCGCAGCAGGAGCTGGAGTCCGGAGACCGCGCCGGAGGCGATGTCGCCGCCGACGTAGTTGGCGTTGCGGGCGGCGAGTTCGGGCGGGCCCGCGGTGGCGCGGGCCAGGACACGGTCGCGGAACCCCGGGGCGAAGCGCTCCAGTTGGCGCTCGATGGCGTCGGTGAGGTCGCCGGTCCAGCCGTTCGGGACGTGGCCGTAGGCCCAGAAGACGTGCTTGCCCGCCGGGGCCCGGGTGGGGTCGACGACGCTCGGCTGGACCGTGATCAGGAACGGTTTGTCGGGGGCCCGGTCCTCGCGGGACGCGGCGCGCAGCGCGGAGCCGATCTCCGCGCTGTTCGCGCCGATCTGGACCGTGCCGGCGACGCGGGCCTCCTTGGCGGTCCACGGCACGGGCCCGTCCAGCGCGTAGTCGATCTTGAAGACGCCAGGGCCGTAACGGTAGTCGGCGTAGTAGTCGCCGAAGCCGGCGATGCGGGCCAGGGCGGTGGGCGAGGTGTCGAAGACGTATGCCCGGGCCGGGGGCAGGTCGTCGAGGCGCTTGACCTCGTAGTCGGTGTGGACGCTGCCGCCGAGGTCCCGCAGGTAGGCGGCGAGGGCGTCGGAGAGGGACTGGGAGCCGCCGCGGGCGACGGGCCAGCCGCGGGCGTGCGCCGCGAGGGCGAAGACCAGGCCGATGGCGCCGGTGGCGAAGCCGCCGAGCGGTGCCATGACGTGCGCGACGAGCCCGGCGAACAGCGTCCTGGCCGGTTCGTCGCGGAAGCGGCGCATCAGCAGGGTCGACGGGGGCAGGCCGACGAGGCCGAAGCGGGCGAGGGTGACCGGGTCGCGGGGCAGCGCGGTGAGCGGCAGGGACATGAAGTCCCGGGCCAGGGTGTCCCACTTGGGCAGGAAGGGCTCGACGAGCCTGCGGTACGACCCGGCGTCACGCGGCCCGAAGGAGGCGGCGGTCTCGCCCACCGACCGGGACAGCACGGCCGCCGTGCCGTCCGGGAAGGGGTGCGCCATGGGCAGCTCGGCGTGCAGCCACTCCAGGCCGTACCGCTCCAGCGGCAGGGCGCGGAACGCCGGTGAGTTGATGCCGAGCGGGTGCGCGGCGGAGCACGGGTCGTGCCGGAAGCCGGGCAGGGTGAGCTCCTCGGTGCGGGCTCCGCCGCCCACGGTGCCCCGGGCCTCGAAGACGGCGACGGAGAAGCCGCGGCGGGCCAGCTCCACGGCCGCGGTCAGTCCGTTGGGTCCCGCACCCACTACGACGGCATCGAGCATCGACGGCACCTCTGACCCCTTCGTCAGCCGACGGCCACTGAAGGTCAGGATATGCCCGGGGACTGACAGTCACCGGCCGCGGGTGATTTCCGGCCTCGAAGAGGCCTGGAGGACGCCTGGAAGGCCTCTGGAGGCGTCAGGAGCGCCGTCGAGCGACCAGGTGTGTACGTTCGGTGACCGTCAGGCTCCGCCCGACAGCAGTCCCGCCACATGGCGGGCCGTGGCCGCGTCGCGGGCCGCGGTGAAGGGGAGGTCGTTGCCGCCCGTGATGCGGAACGGCTCGCCCGAGCGGGTCAGGTGGGTGCCGCCCGCCTCCTCGACCAGGAGCAGCCCTGCGGCGTGGTCCCACGCGGCCTCCCAGGAGAAGGCAATGGCGTCCGACTCGCCCCGGGCGATGGCGAGATACTCCAGTCCGGCCGAGCCGCACGGGCGCGGTGCCACGCCCTCGGTGCGCAGGCCGAGCAGGGCGTGCTTCTGTTCGTCCGTCGTGTAGTCGGGGTGGGAGGTGGCCACGCGGAGGTCCCGGCCGGGCTCCGGCACTCCGGCGAACAGCCGCTCGCCGTCGAGGTAGGCGCCCTTGCCGCGCTGGGCGGTGGCGAACTGCTCACGGGCGGGGGCGTAGGTCCAGGAGGCGAGCAGGGTGCCGCCCTGCGCCAGCGCGACCAGGGTGCAGAACCCCGCGTCGCCGTGCACGAACTGCCGTGTCCCGTCCACTGGGTCGACGATCCAGACCGGGGCGTCGCCGCATATCGCCTCGTACGACGCCGGGTTGGCGTGGACCGCCTCCTCGCCGACCACGACCGAGCCGGGCAGCAGGTCGACCAGGACGTCGGTCAGATAGAGCTCGGCCTTGCGGTCGGCGTCCGTCACCAGGTCGTGCGGGCCGCTCTTCTCGTCGACCTCGTGCGCGGCGAGCCGGCGCCAGCGCGGCATGATCTCGGTGGCGGCCGCCTTGCGGATCGCCTCCTCGACGTCGGAGGCGTGCTGTACGAGAAACTCTTCGATGGTTTCGTTGCTGTCGATCACCCCTCCATGACAACACGTGCCACTGACAATCCCCACCCTCCGGGTGCACCCCGGATGGCATCGCGATGAACGATGAACAGCGACGACCCCGTGCGGGCCGGGCGACGGCGGCCCCGCCGGATCACCGGCCGACCGCGTATCCCTGCATGCCGCGCGGGTTCGCCGCCGCCGACAGGACGCCCGTCTCCGGGTCCCGCGCGACCGCGCACAGCCGGCCTTCCGACCAGGGGCCGCCGACGGTCACCTCGTGGCCGCGCCGCCGCAGCTCCGCGACGACCTCCGGGTCGGTGCGGGACTCCACGGTGACGCTCCCCGGGCGCATCCCGCGCGGGTAGAAGGAGCCGGGGAAGCTGTCGTTGTGCCAGTTGGGGGCGTCGATCGCGCCCTGCAGGTCGGGGCCGCCGCGGACCCGGGCGCGCAGCGCGACCGCGAGGAAGAAGTGCAGCTGCCACTGGTCCTGCTGGTCGCCGCCCGGGGTGCCGAACGCCATGACGGGCACGCCCTCGCGCAGGGCGATCGAGGGCGTCAGCGTGGTGCGGGGGCGGCGACCGGGGGTGAGGGAGTTGGGCAGGCCCTCCTCGAGCCAGGTCATCTGGAGCCGGGTGCCGAGCGGGAAGCCCAGTTCGGGCACGACGGGGTTGGACTGGAGCCAGCCGCCGCTGGGCGTGGCCGAGACCATGTTGCCCCAGCGGTCGACGACGTCGAGGTGGCAGGTGTCGCCCCGGGTGGTCCCGTCGGCGAGGACCTCCGGTTCGCCCGGCACGGGGGACGCCGCGCTCTTGGCGACGGTCGGTTCGCCGACGCCCAGGGCGTCACAGCCCTCCTGGGCGGCGGCCGCCCCGCGCGCGTGCGCGCACAGCCTCGGGGTGCGTCCGCCGGGGCTGCCGGGCCGCAGATCGTGGTCGGACCGCTCGCCGACGAGGGCACGCCGGGCCGCGTTGTACCCGTCGGACAGCAGGTCGTCGAGCGGCACCTCGGCGGCGTCCCCGTACCAGGCCTCCCGGTCGGCCATGGCGAGCTTGCAGCCCTCGACCAGGAGGTGGACGTAGTCGGCGGAGCCGTAGCGGGGCAGCTCGGGCGGGAGCAGGGCGAGCTGCTGGAGCAGGACGGGGCCCTGGCTCCAGGGGCCGGGCTTGCAGACGGTCCAGCCGTTCCAGTCGTACGTCACCGGCGTCTCGTAGGTCGCGGACCAGGCGGCGAGGTCTGCGGCCGTGAGGGTGCCGGTGTGGTGGGTGCCGCTGGTGTCCAGGGTGGGGCGCGCGGCCTGACGTACGAGGGCCTCGGCGATGAATCCGGTGCGCCACACCTGCCGCGCGGCCTCGATCCGGGCCTCCCGGTCGCCGGCCCCGGCGGTCTCGCCGAGCAGCCGCTTCCAAGTGGCGGCGAGCACGGGGTTGCCGAAGAGCTCGCCGGGGCGGGGTGCCTTTCCGCCGGGCAGGTACACGTCGGCCGACGAGGTCCACTCCGTCTCGAACAGCTCGCGGACGGTCTCCACGGTCTCCCCGACGCGCTCCACGGGCGCGTGCCCGTGCTCGGCGTACCCGATGGCGTACTTCAGGACGTCGGCGAGGGACTTGGTGCCGTGATCGCGCAGCAGCACCATCCAGGCGTCGAACGCGCCCGGCACGGCGGCGGCGAGCGGCCCGGTGCCGGGGACGAGGTCCAGGCCGAGACCCCGGTAGTGCGCGACGGTCGCCCCGGCCGGTGCGACGCCCTGTCCGCACAGCACCCGCACCTCACCGCCGGCCGGGGCCAGCAGGATCGGCACCTCGCCGGCCGGACCGTTCAGATGCGGCTCCACCACATGCAGCACGAACGCGCCCGCCACGGCGGCGTCATAGGCATTGCCGCCGTCCTCCAGAACGGCCATCGCCGACTGGGAGGCGAGCCAGTGGGTGGAGGAAACCATGCCGAAGGTGCCCTGGAGGGTGGGGCGGGTCGTGAACACAGGGCCTCTCATCTCGCTGTCCAGGCACATCGGCCGGGGTGAGGGGAGCTCGGGATCGTACGGGAGAATTCCGGGGAGTTTAAGACATTGGCGCGCTTCAGCACTCCCCCCGGCAATCCACTTCGATGCGCCGAATACGACGCGGCGCGCCCGTCCTCGACATCGACGCAGGTAAAGAGCGACTCAACTCCACTGCGTCGCGCACGTGTTCCCGTAAACTGCGCCTGCCTTTGACACCGAAGTTACATGGGGGCATCACGGATGAATACGGGCATAGGTGTTGTGCTTGCCGCATTACGGAAGAGAGAGATCTGAGGTGATGCGTGTGCACGGCATACGGAGATGGGGCCCGGCAGCGGCTGCCCTGACGCTGCTGGCCGGAGCCTTTCAGGGAATTCAGGCGTCCCCGGCAGCCGCGGCGGACTGCTGGCGAGCCACCTGCTCGGGAAAGGACCCCATTCAGATGGGGTGTGACGACGACGCCGAGATTCTTCAACAGGTCACCGAGGCGGACGAGTCGGTCGTGGTGCGGCTCATGTGGTCGCCGAAGTGCCAGGGGGTATGGATGAAGATCTCACGTGATCTCGACACGTCCCCTGACTACGTGTACGGGACATTGTGGACGACACGTGCTTCCGACGGCGGCATTCAGGAGCACGACACCACGGGTCTCCTCTCCGACGGTGTGGCAGGCGCCTACACCAAGATGCAGAACTGGAAGACCACGACCGCGAAGGCGTGCTGGAACGACGTCAATGCTCAGTACGACCCCGCGCCTGTGACGTACATCAAGAACAACAACAACGCGAGCCTCCCGCTCGTGCATGGCTTGTGTACGGACTGGCTGTGAGGAAGACGATGCGCACAAGACGCCTCAGGAGATACTTCTCCGCGAACCCGCTGCTGGTCATGAGCGTGGTGGCGGCATCCGCCGCCCTGGCCCCCCTGACCTCCCTGGACGCCACGGCCCAGGCGGCCCCCACCGCCTCGGACGACGCGACGCCGCGCCTGTTCTCGGCACCCGGCAAGGAGCTGGGATCGGGCTACACCTCGTCACCGGATGCCATCGTGCAGGCCACCGGCGACGCCGAGGGGCTGCACATCCTCGCGGCGAGGGAGAGCGACGGGTTCTCCTTCTACGAGATCGCCCGCCTCAACCGCAAGGAACTGTCCGACGTCGGCCCGTGGACGGGCTACGTCTGCACCACGGGGTCAGGGAACTACGCGGCAGCGGTCTACGCGCCGTCGGTCTGGTCCAACGAACCCGGCGCGTACGAGAACGGCGCGTTCGCCGCGGTGATCCGTCTCTCCGACGGCAAGGTCACAGAGATTCCCGACCGGGTGCAACTGGCGTACTTCACGCCGGGCTGCGGAACCGGCGACGAGGTGGCGTTCACCTCCAGTTCGGCCACCGACAAGTCCGCCGGCGCAACGACGGTGACATCGGTCGACGCGGCCACGGGATCGGTTTCCTCCCGCCGCACGGTCAACGGCTACCTGACGCACGTCACGCCCACCCGCAAGGGCACCGTCGGCGTACTCGACGGCGATCTCGTCGATCTGAAGGCCGACGGCAAGAAGCTGTCCGCCCGCAAGCTCGCTGCGGTACCCGGCCCGATGTTCGCGCTGACGGCTTCGAAGAACGGCACCGTGGACGTCGGCACGGTCGCCGGCGAGAGCAGCATCATCTCCCGTTACAACGGCAAGGACTTCACCGAACTGGGCCGCGCCCCGAAGGGGGAGGTCAAGCTCCTCCCCGTGGCGGACGGCGATGCGGTCGTCGGCGATGTGAAGGGAATCGACACCAGTAAGGCCCCGGGGCTTTCCAAGCACGCGGTGGACGGCCACGTGGCCGGGATCTCCCGCCACGGGCACCTGGTGACAAACTCGGTGTTCTCCGAGCAGATGAAGGGCATCACCACCCGTGTCGGCTCGCCCTCGGACAAGGGCGCCGGAACGCTGACCGTCAAGGCGACCGCCCTCAAGACCGGCGCGAAGGCCACCACGCTCGTGGACGCCGACCGCAAGCGGCCGAAGCCGGATTCCTCGCTGCCGCTGGACCCGGCCGCGTTCACCGTCGCCGGACCCGATGACCAGGATCCTCTCACCTGCGGTGAGGGCATGCCGGAAACGCAGTGCCTGTCCGGATCCGGCGCGGCCGTCTACGGCAAGGTCGGGGAGATGGAATCCCCCTGCATCGTCAAGCGCAACGACCCCAAGCGCCAGGCGCTCCAGGCCAGCGCGAACATGGTCGAGTGGGCAGTCGACCAGGCTGTCCACGGCACCCTGAAGGTCGCCCGCCCGACGAACTGGCACGACACCGGCCTGGGCGCCTACACCCCGCAGGGCCTGTTCCCCAAGCCGGGGCTGACCGGCGGGGGCGAGATCCCCGCCCAGGTCATGCTGGGCATCCTCGCCCAGGAGTCCAACTTCAAGCAGGCGTCCTGGCACTCCATGAACGGCGACTCGGGCAACGTCACCAAGTCCGACTGGTACGGCAACGAGAACGGCATCCACGGCTACCCCACGCGGGCCAAGGCCGACTGCGGCTACGGCATCGCCCAGGTGACGACCGGCATGTCCGAGGAGCACGCCGAGCAGTTCGACACCTTGCGCGCCGGCGCTGTCACCACTGACTACGCCGCGAACATCGCCGCCGGCCTAGGCATCCTGGCCGAGAAGTGGAACCAGCTCAAGGCGCTGGGCATGAACACCAACAACGGCAACCCGGCCTACATCGAGAACTGGTACACGGCGCTGTGGGGCTACAACTCCGGTGTCTACACCTCCGGCTCCGTCGGCCTGGGCTTCTTCAACAACCCGATCAACCCGCGCTATCCCGCCGACCGGCAACCGTTCCTGCGCCACAGCTATGACGACGCCTCCCACCCCGGCGACTGGAACTACCCGGAAAAGATCTTCGGCTGGGCGGAAGTCCCACAGATGACGTGGGACGGAGAAGAGTCGTACTCCGAGCCGAACATGCCGCTCGGCGGAATCACGGCAGCCCCGCGCACCCTGTTCTGCAACCCGTCCATCAACGCGTGCGACCCGGACGCGGCCGACCCGTGCCCGAGCTGGGACGCGAAGTGCTACTGGGACGGCAGCGTGAACTGGATGGGCTCGCAGAGCAGCAGCAACTCCAGTACCGAGAAGCTCAACTACTCGCCCGGGTCGGGAGAGCCCGAGCTGAAGAGCAAGTACGGTCACGGTCCGTGCATCGACCACCCGAGCGTCTACACCAACGCCATCATCGTCGATGACCTCGGCCAGCACGAGGACACCTACGGATGCGGGGACTTCGAGGCAGCCGACGACGGCAAGTTCACCCTTCAGGCCGGTGACAACATCACCACGCTGAGGGACGACGGCACGTTCCGCGCGACCCCCTACCTCGCCCCCATCGACCTCCACCAGCTCGGCGCGGGGTACGACCACCACGTCTACTTCACGCACAGCTACGGAGACACCGACTACTTCCACAAGGTCACC
The DNA here is from genome assembly GCF_042671245.1 of Streptomyces sp. NPDC057099. NCBI lineage: Bacteria > Bacillati > Actinomycetota > Actinomycetes > Kitasatosporales > Streptomycetaceae > Streptomyces > Streptomyces sp. NPDC057099. Next base: position 81,532 of record NZ_JBHUTX010000014.1, on the reverse strand, counting down.
GGCCGGTGGGAGGTCAACCAGGCCAAGTTGCCCTCGGGGGACCAGCCCGGCCAGCGCTACAAGGTTTATGTCCACCTGCCCAGCCACGGCGCGGAGGCGGTCGTCCGGTACAACTTCATCCCGGGCGACAACACGGCCGGCGCCAAGTCCGACTACTGCCGGGTCAACCAGGGAACCCGCAGCGCGGGCAAAGACACCTGGTTCGAGATGGGCACCTTCTCCTTCTGGAAGGGCGGCCGGATCGAGGCGGACAATCTCCATGACGCCGGCACCGGAGACGACAACGTGGTGTTCGACGCGATCGCCTTCGTCCCGTTCAATTACGCCGAGCCCGGTGCGTGCAACCTCAACGACGGTGGCCTGTGATGCGCGCCGCCGTCCGTGTTCCCGTCGTGCTGATGACTGTCGTCATCGGCGCGGCGGGGGCCGTCTCCTGCAGCAACCAGAACAGCCCCGGATCGGCGGCGCCCCACCGTTCCAAGGCCGCAGCGTCTGGCCCTGAGCCATCCGAGGAGCGGACCGCGCCGCGTGCCGCCGATCTGCCGAAACATCCGGTGAGTGGCGACAAGCGCCCCGGCTTGGGCACGGCGGACACGATGGCCACCGGATACACCGGCAAGGACTTCCTCGCCGGACTCTCGAAAGACTGGAAACTGAAGCTGGGCAAGCCCGTTGAGCAGGAGATGCCCGACGGCAAGAAGAGAACCTACGTCCACGGGCGCGGGGGGAACGGGGTGTCGGTTTCGGCCGGATACGCCGATCACGAGAACATGTCATCCCTGTTGTGCAGAACCGGCGCGAACCAGCCCGATGGTCCTGACTTCCTCGCCGCCTGCACTCGGCTCGACGTGGCGGGAGTCGACCACGGCAAGGCTTCCTCGTGGCTCAAGCAGGCCCGGAAGGAGACCGACTCCCTGTACGAGAAACGGGTTGCCGAGACGGGCAACAAGAAGGAGTACGTGGTCAGCGGGGTGTTCACCTCGGGTCCGGTGACGATGATTCTGCACCGGGCGTACGACAAATACTCGCTGAGGATCCTCGGAGGCGCGGTGGCACAGCGCAACTAGCCGGCTTACAGAGCGAAGGTCCCTGCTGTCGCCGGCAGGGACCTTCGCCCCGCCGGCCCAGGCAATTCGCTCTACAGGGGCGAGCAGATGAGCTCTTCGGTCTTTTGCTTGTACTCCTGCATTTCGCCCGCCTCGTAGCCGGATTCCTTCAGGCTCTGCATCAGTGACGCCGTGTCGCCACACAGGCGGGGACGCTGCTTGTCAAGGTAGGACTTGACGCCTGCAGCGGTCAGTTCTTCCCACGTCCGTTTGATCTCGTCGCTCTTCTCGTGCGCGTAGGAGAACTCGACCCATTCCTCTTCCCGGTCCGTCAGGCGGGACGTGTCAACAGCCGTGTCACTTCCCGTGCATGAGACGGCCATGAGAATGCATGCCACCACCAGCAGACATAGGCGCGCTTTCTTCACAACGCTCTCTTCTGTGTAGACTTCCAGGGGCGCATCATACCGCATGTACGCGTCAATTTTGGTTGTTGAATGGTGGGAAGTTGGGGTAAATCCCGACTTTTCCAGGGCGGCGCCGAAGGCACGGATCAAGGCTGCGCAGCGCGACCGCGCCGGTGCGAACGGTATTCCCGCCGGTCGTGTACCGGACCGCACTTCCGCACCACGGGGACTCGTGTGACACTGTCGTTCCGTCCGCCGTGCGGGCCCGCTCCGCACCGTCTGTCCCCCACAGAAGGGCGCCGTGCGTTCCCTACCTCTGCCCCTGGCCCTGACCGCACGCCTGTCTCCGGTGGTCGTGCTCGCGATCATGGGCTGGTCCCTGTCGTCCGGTCCGCTCGCCGCGCCACAGGCCGCCGAGCAGACCTCGGCCGACGAGAAGACCGAGACCCAGTCCGCGGCCGGCCCGTCGACGGAGACGGTGTCGAAGGCGTACTCGGCCGCGCCGGCGCCGTGCGAGAGCCTCGCCAAGAAGACGCTCGAGTCGCTGGTGCCGGGCGCCAAGACGGCCGGGAAAGAGATCCCGTCCACGGACTCGAAGCTGCGCCGCACCTGCTCCTGGAACGCGCTCAAGGGGTACGACTACCGCTGGCTCGACGTGTCCTACGAGGTGCTGGCGTCGGACGAGGCGGCGCAGACGGCCTACCGGAAGCACACCGAGGAGAAGAGCGGCGGCGGCGCCGTCCCCGGCCTCGGCGACACCGCGTACTCCATCGTCAACCTCACCGACGAGGACAAGCAGGAGACCCGCGAGGGCCAGGTGTTCGTCGCGGCGTCCAACGCCCTGGTGACCATCACGTACAACGGCAGTGACTTCGAGTCGAAGAAGGCACCCAGTACGGACACCATCAACAAGGGCGCCATCAAGGCCGCCAAGGAAGCGGTGGCCGCGCTGGAGGCCGAAGGCGGCAAGGGCTGATCGCCCTCCAGCGCACCACCCGTGTCAGACCGTGGTGCGGTTCCGGCCCCGCAGCGCCATCAGCACCAGGTACAGCACCATCGACGTGCCCAGGCCCACCGCCCAGCCGTAGTCGGCCAGGTCGGCCAGCGCCGGGATCGGACGGCCGTCGATCAGCGGCTTGAAGCTCGCGCCGCCGACGGCGAGGATGCCGCCGACCGCGAAGGCCACGACAGCCCGCCAGTTCCAGCCGCCCTCGTACCAGTAGCGGCCGCCCGTGCGGTACAGGTCGGCCAGGTCCAGGCGGGCGCGGCGCAGGATCCAGTAGTCGGCGATGAGGATGCCCGCGACGGTGCCGAGCAGCCCGCCGACCAGGCCGAGCCAGGTGAAGATGTAGCCCTGCGGGTCGGAGTACAGCTTCCACGGGAAGATCAGCACACCGAGGACGCAGGTGGCGAGGGCGCCGGCCCGGAAACTGATCCTGCGGGGCGCGATGTTGGAGAAGTCGAAGGCCGGTGAGACCAGGTTGGCCGCGACGTTGACCGACAGTGTCGCCACCAGGACCGTGACCAGAGCGAAGAGCAGGCCCACCGTGCTGTCCGTCTTGGCGGCGAGCTGTACCGGGTCCCAGATCGCCTCGCCGTAGACGGCTTGCGAACCCGAGGTGACCATCACGGACAGGAAGGCGAAGAGCGTCATGGTCGTCGGCAGGCCGAGCGCCTGGCCCCGGGTCTGCGCCTTCTGGCTCTTGCCGTAGCGGGTGAAGTCGGGGATGTTCAGCGACAGCGTGGACCAGAAGCCGATCATGCCCATCAGGGCCGGTGCGAAGAGCTTCCAGAAGTCGGCGCCCCAGCCGAGCTTCGACGGCTGGTCGAACAGCGGGCCGAAGCCGCCCGCCTTGTCGCTCATCCACCACAGCATCACGAACGCGCCGACGAGCACGAAGGGCGCCGCCCAGTTCTCGAAGCGGCGGATCGTCTCCATGCCCCGGTAGATGATGACGACCTGCAGCGCCCAGAAGATGGCGAACGACAGCCACATGGTCCAGGCGTAGCCGCCGACCTTCGCGGCGTCCGTCCAGCCGCTCCCGATCAGCTTGCCGGCGAGGAAGTAGATGGCCTCGCCGCCGATCCAGGTCTGGATGCCGAACCAGCCGCACGCGACCAACGCCCGTACGACGGCGGGCAGGTTGGCCCCGCGGATACCGAAGGAGGCCCGGGCGAAGACCGGGAAGGGTATGCCGTACTTCGGTCCGGCGTGCCCGGTGAGCAGCATCGGTATCAGCACGATGACGTTGGCCAGGGCGATGGTGAGCACCGCCTGCTTCCAGTCCATGCCGACGGCTATGAGCCCGGAGGCCAGGGTCCAGGAGGCCGTGTTGTGGGCCATGCCGACCCACAGCGCGGAGAAGTTGTACGTGGTCCAGGTGCGCTTCTCGACGGGGACCGGCAGCAGGTCCTCGTTGGCGTAGGGACCGGTCGGTGCGGGGGCGCCCGGGGCGATCTCCACCCGGCCGTCGGCGAGGGTGACTTGGGAGGTCGGCGGTGGGGCCGTGGGAGCGGTATCGGTCATGTGCCAGGCCAATCAGGGGAGGTGGGACGGGAAAGGCCATGCGGGTGACGCCGATGGGGGGGTGCGCTCGGGAGCGTCCTGGGCCCCCTTCCCGGGCCGCCGGGAAGGGGGAGTTGGAGGAGAGGTGTTGCCGGGCGGGTACGTCAGCCGACGACTGCCGGGATGACCCGCGTCCCGTACGCGTCGATCACGGCCTCCTGCGCGTCGTGCATGTCGTAGACGGCGAACTGGTCCACGCCGAGCGCGCGCAGCGCCTCGAGCTTCTCGATGTGCCGCTCGACCGGGCCGATCAGGCAGAACCGGTCGACGATCTCGTCGGGCACGAACTGGGTGTCGGGGTTTCCACTGCGCCCGTGGTGGGAGTAGTCGTAGCCCTGGCGGGCCTTGATGTAGTCGGTGAGTTCGTCGGGCACCTGGGCGGAGTGCTCGCCGTACTTGGAGACCAGGTCGGCGACGTGGTTGCCGACCATGCCGCCGAACCACCGGCACTGCTCACGCGCGTGGTCGAGCGCCTCCGGCGAGTCGTCCTCGGTGACATAGGCCGGGGCGGCCACACAGATGGTCACCGCGTCGGGGTCCCGGCCGGCGGCGACGGCCGCGTCCTTCACGGCCTTGACCATGTACTCGGTCAGATACAGGTCGGCCAGCTGGAGGATGAACCCGTCCGCCTCCTCCCCGGCCATCTTCAGGGCCTTGGGGCCGTACGCGGCCATCCACACGGGCAGTTCGGCGCCCTCGCCGATCCACGGGAACCGGACGACGGTGCCGCCGAGGTCGGCCTCCCGGCCGCTGCCGAGCTCCCGGATGACCTTCATGGCCTCGCTGATCCGGGCCAGGGTGTTGGGCTTGCGGCCGGCCACGCGCATCGCGGAGTCACCGCGGCCGATGCCGCAGACCGTGCGGTTGCCGAACATGTCGTTGAGCGTCGCGAAGGTGGAGGCGGTGACCTCCCAGGTGCGGGTTCCCGGGTTGGTCACCATCGGCCCGACCTTCAGCCCGGTCGTGTTGGCCAGGATCTGGCTGTAGATCACGAATGGTTCCTGCCACAGCACGGCGGAGTCGAAGGTCCAGCCGTACGAGAAGCCGTTGCGTTCCGCGCGCTTCATCAGGCTGACGACCCGCGACGCGGGCGGGTCCGTCTGCAGGACGAGTCCGAAGTCCATCCGCACTACTCCTAATTGAGGTACTGACAGGTGGAACGCGGGGTGAAGACGCCGTGCCCGGCGTGTCCGGTGTACTCCCGCTCGGTGATGACGAGTTCGCCGCGCGAGAGGACCGTCTCGACCCGGCCGGTGGTGCGTTTGCCCTCGTACGCCGAGTAGTCGACGTTCATGTGGTGCGTCTCGGCCGACATGATCTGCTCGGCGTGCGGGTCGTAGATGACGACGTCGGCGTCGGCGCCCGGCGCGATCGTGCCCTTCTTCGGGTACAGGCCGAACATCCGGGCCGGGGAGGCACAGGCGATCTCGATCCAGCGGCGGCGGGAGATGCGCCCGTCGAGGACCGCCTGGTGGAGCAGGTCCATCCGGTTCTCGACGCCCGGGAGGCCGTTGGGGATCTTGGAGAAGTCGCCGAGGCCGAGGTCCTTCTGGCCCGTGAAGCAGAAGGGGCAGTGGTCGGTGGAGACGACCTGGAGGTCGTTCGTGCGCAGGCCCCGCCACAGCGCGGCCTGGTGTTCCCGGGGCCTGAGCGGTGTGCTGCACACGTACTTGGCGCCCTCGAAGTCGGGCTCGGCGAGGTTGTCGGTGGACAGGAACAGGTACTGCGGGCAGGTCTCGCCGAAGACGGGCAGCCCCTCGTCGCGGGCCCGGGCCAGCTCGGTGACCGCCTCCGTCGCCGAGACGTGCACGACGTACAGGGGCGCGCCGGCCACCTGCGCGAGCTTGATGGCACGGTGGGTGGCCTCGGCCTCCAGCAGGGCCTTGCGGACCTCGCCGTGGTAGCGCGGGTCGGTCTCGCCCCGGGCCAGCGCCTGTTCGACCAGGACGTCGATCGCGATGCCGTTCTCGGCGTGCATCATGATCAGGCCGCCGTTGTCTGCGGAGCGCTGCATGGCGCGCAGGATCTGGCCGTCGTCGCTGTAGAAGACGCCCGGGTAGGCCATGAACTGCTTGAAGGAGGTGACGCCCTCCTCCACGAGGTGGTCCATCTCCTTGAGGGTGTGCTCGTTGACGTCGGAGACGATCATGTGGAAGCCGTAGTCGATGGCGCAGTTGCCGTCGGCCTTGGCGTGCCAGGTGTCCAGGCCCTCGCGGAGGCTGTGCCCGACGCTCTGCACGGCGAAGTCGACGATCGTCGTCGTGCCGCCCCAGGCGGCGGCGCGGGTGCCGGTCTCGAAGGTGTCGGAGGCGAAGGTGCCGCCGAAGGGGAGTTCCATGTGAGTGTGGGCGTCGACGCCGCCGGGGATGACGTACTTTCCGGTGGCGTCGATGGTGCGGTCCGCGGTGAAGGACTCCGCCGCGGGGGTGTTGGAGGCGGCGAGGGCGGCGATGCGGCCGTCCTCGATCAGGACGTCGGCGTGGATCTCGTCGGATGCGGTGATGACGAGGCCGCCGCGGATGACGGTTCGGGTGCTCATGTTCTGTCGCTCCTCGCCGTTTGAACGTGACGGTTGTGTGTGGCTGGTCGCGCAGTTCCCCGCGCCCCTAGGTTCCTTACGGTGCTGTCAGTGGGCCGTACGCGCCCGGTGCGCGGTCCCTGTAGAACTGCCAGCGGTCGCGGACCTCTCGGAGTTTGGCCATGTCCAGGTCGCGGACGACCAGTTCGGGCTCCTTGTCGCTCGCGACCTCGCCGACGAACTGGGCCTCCGGGTCGACGAAGTAGGAGGTGCCGTAGAAGTCGTTGTCGCCGTACTCCTCGACGCCGACCCGGTTGATGGCGCCGACGAAGTACTCGTTGGCGACGGCCGCCGCCGGCTGTTCCAGCTGCCACAGGTAGGCCGAGAGGCCGCGCGAGGTGGCCGAGGGGTTGAAGACGATCTCGGCGCCGGCGAGGCCGAGTGCCCGCCAGCCCTCCGGGAAGTGGCGGTCGTAGCAGATGTAGACGCCGACCTTGCCGACGGCGGTCTCGAAGACCGGCCAGCCGCTGTTGCCGGGGCGGAAGTAGAACTTCTCCCAGAAGCCGCGCACCTGGGGGATATGGGTCTTGCGGTACTTGCCGAGGTAGGAGCCGTCCGCGTCGATCACGGCGGCGGTGTTGTAGAGGACGCCGGGCTGCTCCTCCTCGTACATCGGCAGCACGAGGACGATGCCGAGTTCCTTCGCGAGTGCCTGGAAACGCCGGACGATGGGGCCCTCGGGGATCTGCTCGGCGTACTCGTAGAAGGCCGGGTCCTGGACCTGGCAGAAGTACGGTCCGTAGAACAGCTCCTGGAAGCACAGGACTTGAGCACCCTGCGCGGCGGCGTCGCGGGCCGCCTGCTCGTGGACCTGGATCATCGATTCCTTGTCGCCCGTCCAGGCGGTCTGGAAGACGGCGGCACGGATCACTGGGCTCATCGGGACCTCCGGTCGCTCGGTGTGCCGTGAGCCTAGGAAGTGCGCCGGTCGTCTTTGAGTTGCACCGTGTCACGTCTGAGGGCGTGCGGCGTGCCACCGTGTCACGCTGCCGTGGGTCCATGTTTCACCGCCGTTTTCCCAGGTGGTCACAGGTTTCACTGCTGTTGCGCGTCGTGCGCGAGGAGGGCGATGTGCACCGAGGCGGCCTGCTCGAAGTCGTCGAGGTCCACCCCGAGACGGACCTGTATCGCCTCCAGGCGGCGGTAGAGGGCCGGGCGGGAGACGTGGTGGAGCTGGGCCGTGCGGGACTTGTTGCGGCCGCTGGCGAGGTAGGTGCGCAGGACGGACAGCAGGTCCTCGTCGGTCTCGCACAGCAGCCCGTCCAGCTCCCGCTCCGCGAAGGACTGCACCTGCGGATCGTCCCGCAGGAGACGGATCAGACCGCGCAGGTGGACGTCCTTCAGGCGGACCACCGGCGGGAGATCGAGGACCGCCGCCGAGTCGGCGACCGCGTCCGCGACGTGCTGGGCCTCGCGCAGTCCCGCGGGTACGTCGTCCCAGACGGCCCGGGGGTCGGCGGCGGCGACGATGGTGCGGGCCTCCGACCCGGACTCGGTGCGCAGCCGGTTCGCGAAGTGCGCGGCGAGGGCGTCGGCGTCCTGGTCGCGGGGGAGGCTGAGGAGGACGGCGGTGGCCCCGTCGGCCAGTTCGGCGACCAGTCCGGGCAGGCCCAGCAGCCGCAGCAGCCGGTCGAGCCGGCCGGTGTCGCCGTCGCGGACGACCAGCGGCACGAAGGTCCGCCGGTTGACGGGCAGTCCGGCGGCGCGGGCCCGGGGCAGCAGTTGCCGGGCCGGTACGACACCGCTGACCAGGTCGGTCAGCAGGCCCTGCGCCGACTGCTCCTCCCACGAGCACGCCGCCGTGCCGCCGAGCATGCGGTGCAGGACGAGGGCCTCGGCGGCGCGGTCGGCCAGCAGTCGCCCGGTGGCGGTGTCGCCGCGGTAGCCGCACAGCACGATGCGGCCCCAGCGCTCCCCGCGTCCGCCCAGTTCGGCCCGGATCCAGCCGTCGCCCTCGGTGCCTCCGGCCTGGCGGGCGATGCGTTCCCAGTCGCGCAGTACGTCGTCGACCGCGGGCCGCTCCCCCGCCGTGCCGAGGACGCGGTGGGCGAGGTTGGTGACGACGACCGGGCAGGCGCTGTGCCGGGCGACCTCGTCGAGCAGGCGTTGCAGCGGGGCGCCCGCGGTGATGAGGGCGGTGAGTTCGGTGCGGACGGCCTCGGAGAGGCTGACGGCGGCGAACTTGCGCCGCACGAGCCGTGACTGGACCTCCTCGGTCAGCTCGGCGAAGGGGAAGGGCCGGTGCAGGACGACCATCGGCAGCCCGCACCGCTCGGCCGCTCGGCGCATCACGTCCGGGGCTGAGGGGAAGGCGCGGCCGAGTCCGAGGACGACGGCGGCGGCCTCCGCGCGGTGCAGGGACCGGACGTACTCGGCCTGCTTGTCCTCGTCGCCGGCGAGCAGCACTCCGGTGGTGAGGACCATCTCGCCGCCGGTGAGCATCACGCCGACATCGGCGGCCTCGGCGACGTGCACCCAGCGCACGGGCCGGTCCAGATGGCTCGCCCCGGCCACCACCTCGGGCTCCCCGGCGAGCACCCGCTCCAGGGTGAGGACCTGCCGGACCGACAGAGCGGGTTCCCAGGTGTCCGGGACGGTGGCCATGGCGACTTCCCTTGCGTCGGTGCGCTGCTACCGGATGCTCCGCAGAGCGTTCTCGAGGATCGCGGCGCCCTCCTCGGCCTCCGCGACGTTGAGGGACAGCGGCGGGGCGACGCGCAGACAGCTGGTGTTGTGGCCGCCGCCCTTGCCGATCAGCAACCCGCCCTCGCGGGCCGCCTCCAGGACGGCAGCGGCGGCCTGTGGATCGGCCTCGTCGGTCCCGGGTCGGGTGACCTCGATGCCGATCATCAGGCCGCGCCCGCGGACCTCCCGTACGGCCGGCACCTGCGCGGCGGCGGCCCGCAGCCGCTCGATGAGCAGGCCGCCGACCCGCCGGGCGTTGCCCTGGAGGTCATGTTCCACGAGGTAGTTGAGGTTGGCGAGGCCCGCCGCCATGGTGATCTGGGTGCCGCCGAACGTGGAGATGCTGTTGGAGTCCAGGCAGTTCATGATCTCGGAGCGGGCGACGACGCCGCCGATGGACATGCCGTTGCCGATGCCCTTGGCGAAGGTCATGAGGTCCGGCGGCCCGCTGCGCCCGTGGGCCTGCCAGCCCCAGAAGTGCTCGCCGGTGCGACCCCAGCCGGTCTGCACCTCGTCGGCGATCCACAGGATGCCGCGCTCGTTCAGCACCTCGCGGAAGGCGGCGTACAGCCCGTCCGGCGGCGAGGTGAAGCCGCCGACGCCCTGGATGGGCTCGGCGATCAGCGCGGCCGGCGGGCGGGTGTGGCCGAGCATGTCCTTGAGGTCCTCGACGCAGGCCTCGATGAACTCGGCGTCGCTCAGGGCGGCGTAGGGCCCTCGGGTGCGCACGCCGCCGTGGACGTAGAGCGTCTGCAGCGGGGACAGGGAGGTCGGGGACCAGCCGCTGTTGCCGGTGATGCCGACCGAGCTGAAGGAGCGGCCGTGGTAGCTGTTGCGCATCGCCAGGATCGTGTTGCTGCGCCGGTACGTCGTGGCCAGCAGCAGGGCGGTGTCGTTGGCCTCGGTGCCGGAGGTGGTGAAGAAGACCCGGGCCTCCGGGATGCCGCTCAACTGGGCTACGCGCTCGGCGAGTTCGACCATCGGCCGGTTGAGGTACAGGGTCGAGGAGTGGATGATCCGCGCGGCCTGCTCGCTGACCGCCTTGGTGATCTCGGGCAGCGCGTGGGCGGTCATCGTGGTGAGGATGCCGCCGAAGAAGTCGAGATACCGGTTGCCCTGGGCGTCCCAGACGTGGCGGCCCTCGCCGTGGGTGATCTCGAGGGGCTCCTCGTAGTAGAGGGCGAGCCAGTCGGGGAGCACGCCCCGGTGGCGGCCCAGCAGGTCGTCGGTCACGGCCGCACCAGCCCTTCGTAGGCGTCGGGGCGGCGGTCGCGGTAGAAGGCCCACTGCTGCCGCACCTCCTCGACGAGGCCGAGGTCCAGGTCGCGGATGACGAGCTCCTCCTTGCTGTCGCTGGCGACGTCGCCGACGAACTGTCCGCGTGGGTCGACGAAGTACGACGTCCCGTAGAAGTCGTTGTCCCCGTACTCCTCCTGGCCCACGCGGTTGATCGCGGCGACGAAGTACTCGTTGGCGACGGCCGCGGCGGGCTGCTCCAGCCGCCACAGGTGGGACGACAGGCCCCGGTGGGTGGCGGAGGGGTTGTAGACCAGCTGGGCGCCCTTCAGGCCGAGCTCGCGCCAGCCCTCCGGGAAGTGGCGGTCGTAGCAGATGTAGACGCCGACCTTGCCGACGGCGGTGTCGAAGACGGGCCAGCCGAGGTTGCCGGGTTTGAAGTAGTACTTCTCCCAGAAGCCCTTGACCTGCGGGATGTGGTGCTTGCGGTACTTGCCGAGGTAGCTGCCGTCGGAGTCGATCACGGCCGCGGTGTTGAAGTAGAAGCCGGACTGCTCGACCTCGAAGACCGGTACGACGATCACCATGCCGGTCTCGCGCGCGAGGGCCTGCATGCGCTGGACGGTCGGGCCGTCCGGGACGGGCTCGGCCCAGCGGTAGTGCTCGGGCTCCTGGACCTGGCAGAAGTAGGGGCTGTTGAAGACTTCCTGGAAGCCGATGATCTTCGCGCCCCGGCGAGCCGCCTCGCGGGCGTGCTCCTCGTGTTTCGCCACCATGGACTCGGTGTCGCCGGTCCAGGTGGCCTGGACCAGAGCGGCACGTACGACATTGGCCATGAGCTGCTCCTTCGACGCGACGTCTGCGTCTCTACGCCCGTAGAAGCGGACAGTAGAGCCACGAACGTAAGCCTCCGGCCCGGGCTTGCCAAGACCATCGTCCCCAACCCGCTGGGCGGAACGCGATTCGCACTCCTGTGGGTGAGTCGCCCGGGGCACGGTGTCGCCGGTCAGGCGGCGAATCCGGCGACCCGGAGCGCGTGCACGAGATCCCAGCGGCGCTCGTCCGACACGCCCTGGGCGGCCTCCAGCAGGAGCGGTACGAGGCGCCCCGGATCGGGCTCGGCGCTGCGGGCGGCCTCCTCGGGGGTGCGGGCCCTCACATACGCGTCGAGCAGCGCGCGCACCTCGCGGTGACGGCCCTCGGCGGCCAGTCCGAGGACGGCCGCACCGACCTCGGCCGGCGGCCGGGCGACGCCCTGCCGCAGGATCTGCTGCCCGTCCCCCACGCGCCCGGCCGCGCCCAGCGCGTCCGCCGCGGCGACCAGCCGCCCTGCGGGCAGCGAGGCGGCCTCCCACAGCAGGGTCTGCCAGTCCGCGCCCAGCCCGGCCCGTTCCAGCTCGCCCGCGAGCAGCGGGAACCGGGCGGGGGCCGAGGAGGTGAGCTCGACCAGCAGCACGTGCGCCTCCCCGCTGCGCCCCTCGGCACGCAGCCGCGCCAGCGCCTCGACGGTCCGCGCGACCTCCGTCCGGTCCGCCGCGCCGCCTGCCGCGCCCTGCGGCTCCTCGACGTGCCGGGCCGCGGCTTCTTCGGCGGCCCCGGCGAAACGCGCGCCGCGCCGGGTGCGGCCGGTCGCGGGGGCGGGCTCGGGCAGCGTCGGCACGGCAGCGGGCGGCACGACGACGGGCACGGCCTCCTCCTCGTCCATCCCGGCGAACCGGGCACTGCCGCGACGGCGTTTGCGCTGTTTGGGGGTGGGCGGTTGAGGTGCCGGGGGCTCGGGCGCTGGAAACGGGGCGGGAACGGCCCGGCCCGCCGGATGCTCCTGGGCGCCCCGCTCCCTCTCCGGCTCCGGGCCGGCGTCCGCATGCCGGGTGTCGTGCCGACCGGCTGTGCCGGACGCCGTCGGCTGCTGGGCAGGGTGCCGTGGCGTGGCGGGGTCATACGGACCGCCCGGGGCACGCTCAGACCGGGGAGCCGCCCTTCCGTCGCCGTACGCACGAACACCGCCGTCGGCTGCGTCGCCAGCGCCCTCGGCCGCGCCGGCCCCGAACGCGGGTGCGCCTGCCGCCGACCTCGCGCCACCGAACACATCAGCCGGCCCGCTCGGGCCGTCGCCGAACGCACGGACACCACCCTCGGCCGCACCACCACCGGACGCCCGGGATCCGTCCCCGACCGCGCCGGCTCCGAACGCCGCCGGTCTCGCGCCGCCGAACACATCACCCGGCCCGCTCGGGCCGGAGCCGCCGCGCGGAGCAGCTGGCATCTCCCCGCCACGCACACCCGCGGCATGCCCTGAAGCCTCCCCGCCACGCACACCCCCGGGTCGCCCCGATGCAGCCCCGGCCCCTCCCCCGCCGCCGAAGGCCCCCGGCGCCCCCTCACCCCTCGCGCCCGGGACACCCCCCGGCCCGGTCGCGCCACCCCGCCCCTCGAAGAAGGCGGCTGCGCCGCGGTCGTGCTGGTCCAGGCGGGACATCCGGTCGCGCAGCTCCGCGCAGCGGGCCGTGGCGCGTTCGTGGTCGTCGTGGGCCCAGGCGAGGTCGAGGCGGAGGGCGTCGGCCTGTTCGCGGGTGGGGGCCGAGGCGAGGAGGCGGGTCAGGTCGGCTTGGCGTTCGGCGGCGTATCTCTGCTCGCGGAGCATGACGTCCAGCCGGTCCCCGAGGGCGTCGCGGGCGCCCGGCCGGGCGTCGTGGGCGGTGAGCGCGGCGGCGTGCAGGGACCGGGCGCGTTCCGTCTCGGGGCCCGCGCCCCCGGGGCCGTACTGCCCGGCGAGGTCCTGGAGGAGCGCCTCCACCACGTCCCAGGGCGGCATCTCCCGCCCGTCCAGGCAGGCCCGCATGCCCTCCGGGTCGCGCTGCCAGAACACCGCGCACCAGCCGCCGGACGGGTCGAGGCGTGCCACCAGACCGTCCAGGTAGTTCGCGAACTCCCGGACTCTGCTCGGGAGTTGATCCGCTGCCATCGCTCAACTCCCGCCTGACCGGAGCGCTCCGCCCCGTAGGCAACACCAGTCGTGTTACAGCAGTGCTACGGGGAGTTTTCGCGCACGACGCGGGAGCCTCAGTGCCAGGTCGTCAGACCGGTGCAGGCGCGCACCGCTGCGCCACTTCGTCCATGGACAGCCCGAGCACGCCGGCCAGCGCGGCCACCGTGAAGAAGGCGGGCGTGGGGGCCCGCCCGGTCTCGATCTTCCGGAGGGTCTCGGCGGAGATGCCCGCGTTCGCGGCGATCTCCGTCATGCTCCGGTCGCCACGCGCCTCACGCAGCAGCCGGCCCAGCCGCTCGCCGCGTTCGCGCTCTTCGGGGGTGAGAGGGGTGCGCACCATGCACCCCATTCTAATACCGGTATAGTAATTGGCATGGTGGAACTCAAGACCGACACATCGATCGATGCCATGTACGAAGCGGGCCAGGTCGTCGCCCGCGCCCTGACCGCCGCCCGAAGAGCCGCCGACGTGGGCGTCTCCCTGCTGGAACTGGACGAGGTGGCACACGACGTGCTGCGCGAGGCGGGCGCGACCTCACCCTTCCTGGGGTACCGGCCCTCCTTCGCCCCGACCCCCTTCCCCGCCGTCCTGTGCGCCTCGGTCAACGACGCGATCGTGCACGGCGTTCCGGACCGCTACCGACTGCGCGACGGCGACCTCGTCTCCCTCGACTTCGGTGCCGAACTGGGCGGCTGGGTCGGCGACTCGGCCCTCAGCTTCGTCGTCGGCACCCCGCGCAAGGGCGATCTACGTCTGGTCGAGACCGCCGAGCGGGCCCTCGCGGCGGGCATCGAGGCGGCCGTCGTGGGCAACCGCATCGGCGACATCGCGCACGCGATCGGCACGGTGTGCCGCGGCGCCGGCTACGGCATCCCGGACGGTTTCGGCGGCCACGGCATCGGCCGCCGCATGCACGAGGACCCCGGGGTGCCGAACGAGGGCCGGCCGGGACGGGGCATGCGCCTGCGGCACGGCATGGTGCTGGCGATCGAGCCCATGGTCATCGGCGGCGGCACGGACGACTATCACGCGGCTCCCGACGGCTGGACGCTGAAGACGAACGACGGCTCCCGCGCGGCCCACGCGGAGCACACGGTGGCGATCACGGATTCCGGACCGAGGATCCTGACCGCGCGCTGAACCACGCCCCGGGGGTCCGGATCCTGCGGAAATGCCCCGAAGGTGCCCGCCGCCGACGATCGTGCGAAGGTGTTCTACGAGCGCGCCCCAGGTGTAACCGGCTGCCACCCGGGTTACCCGACCCCGGCACGTCGACCAGCGAGGGCGTTCCCCCGCGCGGGCGCCGGGGACGCCGGGAACGGAAGGCCCATGAGCAGCGGCTTCACCAGCCCGGAGGGCGGCTACGGCTCGGACCCCTTCGGAGAATTCCTCGCACGCTTCTTCGGCGGGCCGCGTCCGGGTCCCCGGCAGATCGACCTCGGGCGGCTGCTCAGCCAGCCGGCCCGGGAGCTCGTCCGCGGGGCCGCCCAGTACGCCGCCGAGCACGGCAGCCGGGACCTCGACACGGAGCATCTGCTGCGGGCGGCGCTCGGCACCGAGCCCACCCGGACCCTGCTCAGCAAGGCCGGAGCCAATCCCGACTCGCTGGCGTCGGAGATCGACGACCGGTCCGGCCCGGCCCAGCACGGCCCGGAGGACGCACCGCCGCCGACGACGCTGTCCCTCACCCCGGCCGCCAAACGGGCCCTGCTGGACGCGCACGACATGGCCCGGGCCCGCGGCTACGGCTACATCGGCCCGGAGCACGTGCTCAGCGCCCTGGCCTCGAACCCCGACTCGGCCGCCGGGCACATCCTGAACGCGGCCCGCTTCGCGCCTTCCACCCCGCCCGAGGCGCCGGAGGTCCCCCAGGCCGAGCGGCCGCGCCCGACGAACACGCCGACCCTGGACAAGTACGGCCGCGACCTCACCGAACTGGCCCGGCAGGGGCGTATCGACCCGGTGATCGGCCGGGACGAGGAGATCGAGCAGACCGTCGAGGTCCTCTCCCGCCGCGGCAAGAACAACCCGGTGCTGATCGGTGACGCGGGCGTCGGCAAGACCGCCGTCGTGGAGGGGCTGGCACAGCGCATCTCCGAGGATGACGTGCCCGACATCCTGATCGGGCGCCGCGTGGTCGCCCTGGACCTGACGGGCGTGGTCGCGGGCACCCGCTACCGGGGTGACTTCGAGGAGCGGATGAACAACATCGTCAGTGAGATCCGCGCCCACTCCGAGCAGTTGATCATCTTCATCGACGAGCTGCACACGGTCGTGGGCGCCGGTTCCGGTGGCGGTGACGGCAGTTCGCTGGACGCCGGCAACATCCTCAAGCCGGCCCTCGCGCGCGGTGAGCTGCACATCGTGGGTGCCACCACCCTGGAGGAGTACCGCCGGATCGAGAAGGACGCCGCGCTGGCCCGCCGCTTCCAGCCGATCATGGTCCCGGAGCCGACTCCTGCGGACGCGATCGAGATTCTGCGCGGCCTGCGGGACCGCTACGAGGCCCACCACCAGGTCCGCTACACCGACGAGGCGCTGGTGGCGGCCGTGGAGCTGTCCGACCGCTATCTCACCGACCGCCGC
Organism: Streptomyces sp. NPDC057099; assembly: GCF_042671245.1. Classification (NCBI taxonomy): domain Bacteria; kingdom Bacillati; phylum Actinomycetota; class Actinomycetes; order Kitasatosporales; family Streptomycetaceae; genus Streptomyces; species Streptomyces sp. NPDC057099. The sequence continues at coordinate 65,438 of NZ_JBHUTX010000014.1, read as the reverse complement.
CTGCCGGACAAGGCCATCGACCTGATCGACCAGGCCGGTGCCCGGGTGCGGCTGCGGGCCAAGACCAAGGGCACGGACGTACGGGCCCTGGAACGGGAGCTGGAGCAGCTGACCCGGGACAAGGACCAGGCGGTCGCGGACGAGCAGTACGAGCAGGCCACCCAGTTGCGCGACCGGATCGTGGACCTGAAGCAGCGGATCGCCCAGACCGGCGGCGAAAGCGAGATCGACGAGGGCCAGGACCTCGTCGTCGGGGCGGAGTCGATCGCCGAGGTGGTGTCCCGGCAGACCGGCATCCCGGTCGCCAGCCTCACCCAGGAGGAGAAGGACCGGCTGCTGGGCCTGGAAGAGCATCTGCACCAGCGGGTGGTCGGCCAGGACGAGGCCGTACGGGTCGTCTCCGACGCGGTGCTGCGCTCCCGAGCCGGCCTGGCCAGCCCGGACCGGCCGATCGGCAGCTTCCTCTTCCTCGGCCCGACCGGGGTCGGCAAGACCGAACTGGCCCGGGCGCTCGCCGAGGCGCTGTTCGGCAGCGAGGACCGCATGGTCCGCCTCGACATGAGCGAGTACCAGGAGCGGCACACCGTCAGCCGCCTGATCGGCGCCCCGCCCGGCTACGTCGGCCACGAGGAGGCCGGCCAGCTCACCGAGGTCGTCCGCCGCCACCCGTACTCGCTCCTCCTCCTCGACGAGGTGGAGAAGGCGCACCCGGACGTCTTCAACATCCTGCTCCAGGTCCTCGACGACGGCCGGCTGACCGACTCGCAGGGCCGCACGGTGGACTTCACCAACACCGTCATCACGATGACCAGCAACCTCGGCTCCGAGGCGATCACCCGCCGCGGCGGCACGATGGGCTTCGCGTCAGGCGGCGCCGACGCGGACGAGGAGGCCCGGCGCGAGCAGATCCTGCGCCCGCTGCGCGAGCACTTCCGCCCCGAGTTCCTCAACCGCATCGACGAGATCGTCGTCTTCCGCCAGCTCACCACGGAACAGCTGCGCCGGATCACCAACCTCCTGCTGGACCGCACCCGTTCCCTCGTCCACGACAAGGGCATCACGGTGACCTTCACCGACCGAGCGGTGGAATGGCTGGCCGACCACGGCTACCAGCCGGAGTACGGCGCCCGCCCACTGCGCCGCACGATCCAACGCGAGGTGGACAACGAGCTCTCCCGACTTCTGCTGGACGGCAGGGTCCCCGAGGGCGGCCAGGTCACGGTGGACACCGAGGACAACCACCTGACGTTCCAAACGCAGAGTTCGCAAGCGCCCTCCTGAGGGCCTTCAGCGAACCGGCCGCACCACCATCGCCGATCCCCCACCCCGCCGTACCGTCTCAGCGGCTGCCAGCCACTTCCCACCCGGCAGCCGCTGAACACCCGTAGCCGCCCCGATCTCCGGGTTCGCCTTGAAGGAATGCCCGATCGCCTCGAGCTGCTTCCGCAACTCGGCGTTGTCGTACAACCCCGGCTCCAGCTCGGTCTGCGCGGCATTCCGCTGACTCGCCCGAGGCGCGGCGATCGCATCGACCAGCGGCAACCCCCGGTCCACCAACCCGGTCAGCGTCTGCAGGACGGTCGTGATGATCGTCGCCCCACCCGGCGACCCCAGCGCCACCACGGGCCGGTCATGCCGGTCGAGCACGATCGTCGGCGAGATCGACGACCGGGGCCGCTTCCCGGGCCCGGGCAGGTTCGGGTCGTGCACGGCGGGGTTCGCCGGCGTGAAGGAGAAGTCCGTCAGCTCGTTGTTGAGGATGAACCCCCGCCCCGGCACGGTGATCCCGCTGCCACCGGTCTGCTCGATGGTGAGGGTGTAGGCGACGACGTTCCCCCACTTGTCGGCGACCGTCAGATGCGTGGTGCTGTCACCTTCGTACGTCGTCGGAGCGGCCTTGCCACCGGAGCCACACCGCTTCGGATGACGCGGATCGCCCGGCGGCACCGGGCTGGACAGCACGGCGTCGTCCTTGATCAGGCACTCGCGCGAGTCGGCGAACCGCTGCGACAGCAGCTCCTTCGTCGGCACGTCCTCGAACGCGGGGTCGCCCACCCACCGTCCCCGGTCCGCGAACGCGATCCGGCTCGCCTCGATGAAGCGGTGCAGGTACTTCGCCTTGCTCGCCTTCGACAGGTCGGTCCGCTCCAGGATGTTGAGCGCCTCGCCGACCGTCGTGCCGCCGGAGGACGAGGGCGCCATGGAGTAGACGCCGAGGCCGCGGTAGGAGGTCCTGGTGGGTGCCTGGAGCTTGGTGCGGTAGGCGGCCAGGTCCTTCGCGGACAGGTCGCCGGGGCGGGCGTTCCAGCCGGAGGCCGGGTCGACGGGCGGCTTGTCGACCGTGTCGACGATCTCCCGGCCGAGGCCGCCGCGGTAGAGCGCGCCGACGCCCTTGCTCCCCAGCTCCGCGTAGGTGCGGGCGAGGTCGGGGTTCTTGAAGGTGGAGCCGACGACCGGGAGCTGCCCGCCGGGCAGGAACAGCTCGGCGGTGTCCGGGAAGTAGCGGAAGCGGGTCTCGTTGGACGCCGTCTGCGAGCGGAAGGTCTCGTCGACCGTGAAACCGTCGCGCGCCAGCCGCTCGGCCGGCTTCAGGACACTCCCGAGCCGCTTGCTGCCCCACTGGTCCAGCGCCGTCTGCCAGGTGGCGGGCGTGCCGGGCGTGCCGACGCTCAGGCCGCTGCTGACGGCCTCGGCGAACGGGATGGGCTTGCCGTTCTCGGTGAACAGGTTCTTGTCGGCGGACAGCGGAGCGGTCTCGCGTCCGTCGATGGTGCGCACCGTACGGGACTTGGCGTCGTAGTAGACGAAGTAGCCGCCCCCGCCGATGCCGGCGGAGTAGGGCTCGGTGACACCGAGCGCGGCGGCTGTGGCGACGGCCGCGTCGACGGCGTTGCCGCCCTTGCGCAGGACCTCGATCCCGGCGGCCGAGGCGTCCGGGTCGACGCTGGAGACAGCGCCGCCGTAGCCGACGGCCAGGGGAGTCTTCTCATCACCGGTGGTCTGCGCGGCGGGTGGCGCCGCCGCCCCCACCGACACCACCACGGCGGCCGAAACCGCCAGGACCGTCAGATTTCGCGCGACAGGGCGACGCATCCGCACCTCCAGTCAAAGGCCGTCCGCGCAGCTTAATTCATGGCCATGGTCGCGTCAGGCACGCGTCGAACACCGGTGCGTCGACGCCCGCTAGCATGCGCGCCCATGAATGACGACGTGCGCAACATAGTCCTGGGCGTGGTCGCGGCGGGGATCAGCGCCGGGCTGGGCTGGGTGGCCCGCACCTATCTGTGGAAGCGCAGGCTCCGCCGGAAGCAGGCCTTCTTCGGGCTGCCCGACAACTCCGAGTCGCTGCTGGTGGTGAACCGGGGCGCCGGGGGACCCGAGTTCGCGGTGATGCGCTACGACGTGTTCGCCCTCCTCGAACTCGCCGCGCTGATCAAGGACTGCAACGCCCACGCCCAGATACTGCCGCACGACACGGCACGTCAGGGCTTCGGCGAGCGGACGGAGTTCTGTGTCGGCGGCCCCGCCTCCAACCGCCGTATGGCGGCCCATCTGTCCTCCCTGCTCCCCGGGGTGCGGGTGAACATGGACTCCGAACCGGGGCCGGACCGGGGATCGTTCCAGATCGGCTCCGAGCGCTACCGCGTGGACAACGGCAAGGAGGAGTACGCGCTGCTCGCCCGGCTGACCGCCGAGCGCAGCCAGAACACCCGGCCGGTCTACCTCTTCTGCGGCCAGACCTCGATCACCAACCAGGCCACCACCCGCTACCTCGCCCGCAATCACGAGAAGCTGGCCCGCAAGTACGGCAACAGCTCCTTCGCGCTGCTGCTGAAGGTGATCAACTCACAGGCGTACGGCCCGGACGTCGTCGAACTGGTCGAGGACGTGACGCAGGCGGCTCAGACCCCGCTGCCCGCCGCCGCGACTCCACGCAATACCCACCGCGCCTCCTGAGGTCCTCCACTCCTCAACAATCGTTACTGCCACGTAACTTACCGACGGGTTACCACTGGTAAGGGCGCGAGGTTACCGTCTGGTCACTTTGCACTGACACGAGTGAGGAGTGACCCGTGGGACACACCCGCAAGGCCCTGCGCACCACCGCCGTAGGCGCCGTCTCGGCCACCCTGGTCGCCGGCACAGCCCTCGGACTCGCCCCCACCGCACAGGCGGCGCCGAACCCCGTCCGCTTCGTCGACATCACCGGCGACGGCGGCACCGTCCTCAAGGCCAACGTCGTCACCCCGGCGGGCGCCGACGGCACGCACCGCTACCCGCTGCTCGTCATGCCCACGAGCTGGGGCCTGCCCCAAGTCGAGTATCTGGCCCAGGCGCAGAAACTCGCCGACTCCGGGTACGTCGTGGTCACCTACAACGTGCGCGGCTTCTGGCAGTCGGGCGGCGAGATAGAAGTAGCGGGCCCACCCGACATCGCCGACGCCTCGAAGGTCATCGACTGGGCGCTGGCCCACACCCCTTCGGACGCCGGGCACATCGGCATGGCGGGCGTCTCCTACGGCGCCGGCATCAGCCTGCTCACCGCCGCACAGGACAAGCGGGTCAAGGCCGTCGCGTCACTGAGCGGCTGGGCCGACCTGATCGACTCCATCTACGCCGGACGCACCCAGCACGTCCAGGCGTCCGCCCTGCTGGACGGCGCGAGCATCGTCACGGGCCGGCAGAGCGCCGAACTCCGGCAGACCTTCGACGACTTCTACCGCTCCAACCTGGCGAAGGAGCCGGAGCTCATCGCCTGGGGAAAGAAACGTTCCGCTGCTACCTACGTCGACCAGATCAACAAGAACGGCGCGGCGATCATGCTCGCCAACGCCTGGGGCGACACGATCTTCCCGCCCAACCAGTACGCCGACTTCTACGAGAAGCTGACCGGCCCGAAGCGGCTGGAGATGCGCCCCGGAGACCACGCCACGGCCGAGCTGACCGGTCTGTTCGGGCTGCCCAAAGACGTCTGGAAGGACACCACGCGCTGGTTCGACCACTACCTCAGGGGCGAGGACAACGGCATCGACCGTGAGCAGCCCGTCCAGCTCAAGTCCCGCTCCTCTGGCGGCTATGAGGGCTACCCGGACTGGAAGTCGGTCGCCGCGACCGACCGGAAGATCGCCCTCGCGGGCACGACCACGATCCGCGCGAACGTGAACTCGGGGGCGGACGGTGGAGTCGTCTTCCTGTCCAGCATCCTCGACCAGGTGGCCCAGCTGCCCCCGATGGCCTCGATCCCGCTGCTCCCCCGCCGCTGGGCCGCCGTGTGGCAGTCGGAGAAGTACGGGGACGACCAACAGGTGCGCGGCACCGCGAAGTTGCACACGACCCTCACCCCGACCAAGGAGAGCGGCACCCTCGTCGCCTACCTCTACGACGTGGGGCCGCTCGGCCTCGGCAAGCTGGTCTCCAACGCGCCGTACACCTTCCACGGGCGCACTCCCGGAAAGCCGTTCGGCGTCGACCTGGAGCTGTACTCCACGGCCTACGACGTCCCGGCCGGGCATCGCCTCGCCCTGGTCGTCGACACGGTCGACCCGCTCTACATCGAGCACAACCCGTCCGGCGCGCAGCTGACCTTCTCCTCGCCTGCGAACGACCCGTCGTACGTGTCGGTCCCGCTGCGCGAGCAGTGATCTCCGGCTGCCGCCGGACGGGCCTGGCCGATGTGAACCGCCGCCCCCGTGGCCACAAGGGCCGTGGGGGCCACACCCGGCGGGAACACCCCACGGACCGGGCGGGCGGTCTGCTCACCCCTGACGGGATCGGCGAATTTCGGCGAAGTCCCCCTCTCCGACAGGGATGAAGGGCACATCGTAGTCGAGGTCCGATCCGATGAGCCGTCCGGTGCCTGCCCGTTCAGTGCTTGAGGATCTTGGAGAGGAAGTCCTTGGCGCGGTCGCTGGTGGGGTTGGTGAAGAAGTCGTCAGGGGTGCGGTCCTCGACGATTCCGCCGTCGGCCATGAAGACGACGCGGTTGGCGGCCGAGCGGGCGAAGCCCATCTCGTGCGTGACGACGATCATGGTCATGCCGTCGCGGGCCAGTTGCTTCATGACCTCCAGCACCTCGTTGATCATCTCCGGGTCGAGGGCCGAGGTCGGCTCGTCGAAGAGCATCGCCTTGGGCTCCATGGCCAGGGCACGGGCGATGGCCACGCGCTGCTGCTGACCGCCGGAGAGCTGCGCCGGGTACTTGTCCGCCTGATCGGCGACGCCGACCCGGTCGAGGAGTTCCCGGGAGCGCTTGTCGGCGTCCTCCTTCTTGCGTCCGCGCACCTTGATCTGCCCGAGGGAGAGGTTCTGCAGGACGGTCTTGTGGGCGAAGAGGTTGAACGCCTGGAAGACCATGCCGACGTCGGCGCGCAGCCGGGCCAGGGGCTTGCCCTCCTCGGGCAGCGGCTGTCCGTCGAGGACGATCGTCCCCGACTCGATGGTCTCCAGCCGGTTGATCGCCCGGCACAGTGTCGACTTGCCCGACCCCGAGGGGCCGATGACCACGACCACCTCCCCCTTGCCGACGGTGAGGTTGATGTCCCGCAGAACATGCAGCTCCCCGAAGTGCTTGTTGACGTCACGCAGCTCGATCAGCGGATCTACGGCCATACTCAGCCCTACTCACTCTCAGCTGTGTCGTGGTTGCCGCAACGTATCCAGGCAAGATCGGACTTGTCGGGCGACACGCACTTTTCGATCATTAGCCGTATTTACATCGCACTTTGGCTCAAAGGGTGCGGTCATGGGTGCGGTCATGGGCCTCACGCCTCCGCGACTTCCGCGTAGAGCTGCGACAGCTCGGGCACGCCGTACGCGGCCCACTCGTGCCCGGAGTCCACGACGTCGAACTCCCTGCCGGAGGTGAGCCGCACGACGGGCTGGCCGTCGGAACGGATCTCCCAGGCGGCTCCCGGCACGGTGCGCACGATGACGGTGCCCAGGTAGAGGCCCGCGTCGTTGCCGAGCCAGGCCAGCGTCTCCTCGTCGTCCCGCCAGCGCGGCAGCAGCTGGTCCAGCGCCTCCAGCGAGGCCGCCGAGTCGTCCAGCCGGACCCCCGCCCGGGACGCCTGGGAGCGGAGCAGTTCGCACTCGGCGAGCAGGTCCGCGATGCCCGCGGGGTCGGGGAACCCGACCTTCTGGCGCCGGTTGCCCAGGAAAGGGATGTTCATACGTCCAGCGTGTCATTCGTACCGCCGTACGCACCACAGGCGCGCGGGCCTTCGCTGACGGTCGAGTTCACGCCGAGTTCGCGCATGGCGCGTTGACGAGTCCCTCCAGTCTCCCTAGCTTCGTTGTCTCTCTAGCTTCACCGTGCGATCGATGAGCGGGAGGAGTCGGCCGTGCGCCGATCTGTTCGGGGGGTCCTGGTCGTCCTGACCCTGTGCGGGTCCCTGGTGTCGACGGTGTCGGCGCCGTCCGTCGGTGCCGCCGAGGAGAGACGGGCCGCGCCGGTGCCGCTTGAGCGGCTGTTCGACAACATCGCCGTCAGCGACGACGGCCGGCCCGCGTCGGCCGACTTCGACGGCGCCGGTGCCTCCCTGTCGGCGCGGGACCTCACGGCCGCGGGCTGGGCACCCGGCCGCACCCTGACCGTCCAGGGGGCCCGGCTGACCTGGCCCCGGCGGGCGCCGGGCGAGCCGGACAACGTCCGCGCCGCCGGACAGGACGTCCGCGTCACGGGGCGCGGCGACGCCCTCGCCTTCCTGGTGGCGGGCACGGCCGGCACGGAGGCGGGCGGCCCGGGCACGGTCATGTACGCGAACGGCACCCGCTCCGGCTACCGGCTCACCGCGCCCGACTGGCGCACCGGACCGCTTGCGACGAAGGCGGTGGCCCTGCCGCACATCAACACGCCCGGCGGGCAACTCGCCGAGCAGGCCCGCCTGTACGTCGTGACGGTGCCGCTGACGCCGGGGCGCGAGCTTGCCTCGGTCCGGCTGCCGCGCGCCGCCGGACTGCACGTCTTCGCGCTGTCGGTACGGACCGCCACACAGGGCTGGACGGGCAGCTGGACGACGTCGACGGGCGGCTACGCGGCCGTGGGGCCCTGGACGGACCGGACGCTGCGGCTGGTGGTGCGCGCCTCGGCGGGCGGGCCCCGGGTGCGGATGCGGTTCGACAACACCTTCGCGGCGGCCCCGGTGCGGATCGGCGGCGCGACGGTCGCCGTGCAGGCGGCGGGCGCGGCGGCACGTGGGACGCCGGTGCCGCTGTCCTTCGGCGGTGAGGAAAGCGTGGAGATCCCGGCCGGGGCCCAGGCGTACAGCGATCCGCTGGGCTTCACGGTGCCGGCGGACGCCAATCTGCTGGTCAGCTTCCATCTGCCCGGCCCGGTGCCGGCGGCGCCCCTGCACCGGCTCGCGCAGCAGCGGTCGTACGTCAGCGAGCCCGGCGACCACGCGGCGGACGGCACCGCCGGGGCGTACACCTCGGTGATCACCAGCTGGCCGCTGCTCGCCGGGGTCGACGTGAGCGGCGGGCCCGGGTCGGTGGTGCTGCTCGGGGACTCGATCACCGACGGCGACAAGTCCACGGTGGACGCGAACCGGCGGTGGCCGAACGTGCTGGCCGCCCGGCTGCAGCGGCAGAACGCCGTGCCGCGCTACGGGGTGCTGAACCAGGGCATCTCGGGCAACCGTGTCGTCACCGACCGGTATCCCGGCGACGGGGTGTCCACGGACACGGCCGGGGTGAGCGCCCTGCACCGGTTCGACCGCGACGTCCTCGCCCAGCCGTCGGCCCGTACGGCGATCGTCTTCGAGGGCGTCAACGACGTGCGCTGGGGCACCTCGGCGGAGCAGGTGATCGCGGGGCTCCGGGAGCTGGCGGCGCGCGGGCACGCCCGGGGGCTCAGGATGCTCGCGGCGACGATCCTGCCGTGCGAGGGCGAGGCGCGGTGCACGGCGACCGTCGACGCCGAGCGGGTCGCGGTGAACGACTGGATCCGCGAGGGCGCCGTCTTCGACGGGGTGCTCGACTTCGACGCCGTCGTACGCGACCCGGCCGACCCGGCGCGGATCCTGCCCGCGTACGACAGCGGCGACCACCTGCATCCCGGGGACGCGGGGCTGGCGGCGCTGGCGGAGTCGGTGGACCTGCGGCTGCTGTGAGCCGGTCGCCTCGCGGCCGATGTGGGCTGGCCGCAGTGGCCTACACGTCGAGGTCGACCACGACCGGCGCGTGGTCCGAGGCGCCCTTGCCCTTGCGCTCCTCGCGGTCCACGTACGTGTCCTTGACCGCGTTCGCGAACGGCGCGTTGGCGTACACCAGGTCGATGCGCATGCCGCGGTTCTTCGGGAAGCAGAGCTGGCGGTAGTCCCAGTACGTGAAGGGCTGGTCGTACTTCAGGGGCCGCGGGACCACGTCCGACAGGCCCGCCTCGCGCAGGGAGGCCAGGGCGGCGCGCTCGGCGGCGGTGACGTGGGTCGCGCCCTCGAAGGCCGCGCGGTCGTAGACGTCGTCGTCCGTCGGCGCCACGTTGTAGTCGCCCATCACCGCGAAGGGGCGGCTGCCGGCCGCGTCACCGGCGACGGCTGCCTTGAGGGCCTCGAACCACTGGAGCTTGTAGGCGTAGTGCGGGTGGTCCACCTCGCGGCCGTTCGGCACGTACACCGACCAGACGCGGAGCGGGCCGCAGGTCGCCGAGATGGCGCGGGGCTCCACCGAGCCGTCGAACCCGGGGTCGCCGGGCAGGCCCTTGACGACGTCCTCGATGCCGACGCGGGAGAGCACCGCCACGCCGTTCCACCGGCCGGTCGCGTGGACCGCCGACTCGTAGCCCAGCTCGCGCAGCTGCTCCGCGGGGAACTGCTCCTCGGAGACCTTGGCCTCCTGGAGGCACAGCACGTCCGTGCCGCTGCTCTCCAGCCAGGCCAGGAGCCTCGGCAGGCGGGCGGTGATCGAGTTCACGTTCCAGGTCGCGATGCGCATGTCCCACAACCTACCCGGAGGGTCTGACAACGCCGTCCCGGCCTCAGAGGTCGGCCGACGACCCGGGGGTGAGCCGCAGGTGTTCCGCCCCGGCCAGGCTGCCGATCTGGCGGTCGTAGATCGGGCGCGCGAGGTCGGTGAGGAGGGCGTCGTGGATGTCGTAGGCGCGCTGCGGCTCCACCTCGCGGACGTAGTCGATGACCTCGGAGATCTTGCTCCACGGGGCCATGACCGGGAGCATCAGCGTCTCCACCGGGTGGTCGGGGACGGTGAGGGCGTCGCCGGGGTGGAAGACCTTGCCGCCGTCGACGAGGTAGCCGACGTTGGTGATGCGCGGGATGTCCGGGTGGATCACCGCGTGGAGTTCGCCGTGGACCTGGACGTCGAAGCCGGCGGCGCTGAAGCTGTCGCCGTGGCCGACGGTGTGGACCCGGCCGGGGAAGGCGGAGGAGATCTTCTCGGCGACGGATTTCAGGGTCCAGATCTCCGCGGCCGGGTTGTTCTCCATCGCGGTGCGCAGCCGGGACTCGTCGAAGTGGTCGGGGTGCTCGTGGGTGACGAGGATGGCGTCCGCGCCCAGCGCGGCGTCCTCCTCGCTGAACCCGCCGGGGTCGAGGACGAGGGTCCGGCCGTCCTTCTCGAGGCGGACGCAGGCGTGCGACATCTTCGTGAGCTTCATGAGTCCATCCTGCCTCCCGGGTTCGCGCGCGCCCTCACTCCTGGGGCGTGGTCTCCTCGCGGATGACCTGCTGGGCGACCTTGAACGCGCTGTTCGCGGCCGGGACGCCGCAGTAGACGGCCGCCTGGAGCAGCACTTCCTTGATCTCGCCCGGGGTGAGGCCGTTGCGCAGGGCGGCCCGGGTGTGGAAGGCCAGCTCGTCCAGGTGGCCGCCGGCGACCAGGGCGGTGAGGGTGACGGAGCTGCGGGTGCGCCGGTCGAGCCCGGGGCGGTCCCAGATCTCGCCCCAGGCGTAGCGGGTGATGAATTCCTGGAAGTCCCCGGAGAAGTCGTCGGCCTGCGCCAGCGCCCGGTCGACATGCGCGTCGCCCAGCACCTCGCGGCGGACCTTGAGCCCGGCGTCGTACGGGTCGGGCCGCCCCTGCGCCTGAGGTGCCACGACGGGGGCGATCTCGGCGACGGGCCCGGTCTGGAGGGGCTGCGGCGGTGCCGGGGACAGCACCGGCTTGAGGGCGGCCGCGGGCAGGGCGGTCTGGCCGGTGGAGGTCTCGAAGGCGGGCTGCCAGGCGGTGGAGAAGTGCCGGACCAGGAGGTCGGTGACCGCCGCGGGCTGCTCCACCGGCACCAGGTGGGAGGCGCCGGGGACGACGGCGAGGCGGGCGTCCGGGATGCCGGCGACCAGGGTGCGGGCCTCGGCGGGGCCGGTGACCTGGTCGTCCGAGCCGACGAGGACCAGCGTCGGTACGCCGACGCGGCCGAGTTCGGCCCGGACGTCGAACGAGGCGAGCGCCTCGCACGCGGCGATGTAGCAGCCGGGGTCGGTGGTGCGGACCATCTGCACGGCCCACTCGGTGATCGCGGGCTGCGCGGCGGCGAACCCGCCGGTGAACCAGCGCTCGGGCGAGGTGCGGGCGATGGGGTCGAGGCCGTTCGTGCGGACGATCACGCCTCTCTGCCGGAACTCGTCGGCCGAGCCGAAGCGGGGCGAGGCCGCGATCAACGCCAGGGAGGCGAGCCGCTCGGGGTGGCGCAGGGCCAGCTCGATGCCGACCGCACCGCCGAGCGCGCAGCCCGCGTAGCCGAAGCGCTGCACGCCGAGCCCTTCGAGGGTGGCCAGCAGCCGTGTGGTGAGGTCGTTGACCGAGCCCGCCGGGTAGGCGGGAGCGCCGCCGTGTCCGGGCAGGTCGAACCGGAAGACCCGCCAGTGCTTGATCAGCTCGGGGATCTGGCGGTCCCACATGTGCCAGGTGGTACCCAGTGAGGGACCGAGGATCAGGACAGGTGCGTCTTCTGGCCCGTCAAAGCGGTATTGCAGGGTGTTCGGTGGTGTCTCGCTCACCCGTCCGAGCCTCTCATCTGTCACGAGATGTCACATCGCCGGGGTGAATCTACCGGGCCTCGCGCCACTGTCGCCAAGCCTCTCGGCTGGTAGTCCTTATGGGGCACGCCTTCTCCTCATGGATCACGCTTTCTCCGTGTTGGTGCACGGAGCGACTTCGTCGGCGCGCGCACCGGCCACTTGTGACCCCGAGTGGCGCCCCAGCCATTTCGCGACCCACAGGGCCATGGGCAAACCGATATCTAACCTTCCCCTCGACTTCGGCTGAAGCTTTTTGATCGACGGCTCCACCGCCAAGCACAGCCGCGCGAGCACCGTCAATGCTCTGTGCGATTCCCGGTTTCGGTAACCGGAGATCATCTGCTGTATGTCGCCCTGCGCGATGGGGTCGACGTAGTCCTGGTCGTCGAACGCAAGGAACGCGCCCGTATCCGCTGGGGCGGCCGAGCCGCTCTCGCCGCACGGTCAGGCAACCTCGCGCACGTTCCAGGCCACAGCACCACCGCCGCGGATCTGTCTGGGCTGCTTGACCAGCCGGAGGGCGGAATGCCCAGCATCCCCGGAAGGCCGGCGACCACCGACGCCGCGGCGGTCAGCGGGGCCGTGGCCACATGGTCGATCTCGCGATTGCAGCCGACGCCAGTCGGACGGCACGCCGCCCCATGCTCGACTCCCTCGTCGACGGCGCCCGACTCGACGCCTACGCCGCACGCGACGTACTGCACCATCCCGTCGCCGCATCCGCCCTGCCAGCCCACCACGCGAGGCTCTGACCGGCGCAGTCGGCGACGCCGGGACAGAGCTGGAATGGCTGCTGGAGGCCGAGCCCGATCTCAGCCAGGCCGGGCGCCGACCAGGGTGACCTGCCGCAATGCGTTCACGCGGCGGCGGTGTCGGCGTTTCGGCCACTTCGGACCCGGAGCCGCGCCCTTCCAGAGCAGGGATCTGGGACCCGCAGGGTCTCTTCGCACAGGAAGTAGCGGGCTTCCCAGCACGACCGAATGACGTGTGTTCGATATCGGCGCCGGGTCGTTAGACCTGACGACTCTGCCGCAGCGACCGTCCCAGGGGGAACGATGACCTCGGCCATCACGCAGGACCAGCCGCCACAACCACCGAAGGGCACCTCGCAGGACGCCGAACCGCAGGAGGCCGGTGTTCGAGAGGAGGAATACCTCTACCGCGACGCGTCACGGCTCCAGGCCGGTTCCCTGCTGACGTCCCGCACCATGGCGCGGCGCCTGCCCTCGCTCGTGCTGCGCTCGGTGCGGATGGCCTGGCGGGTGGACCGCGGCGCGACCATCGGACTGCTGGTGTGCCAGATCGGGACGGGCGTCCTCGCGGCTCTCGGCCTCTTGGCCGTCACGGGCACGATCAGCGCGCTGGTCTCCTCGGGCGACACCACCGAGCGGCTGTGGGACGCCGCCCCGCAGCTGGCCGTCATCGCCGCGGCCGCCGGCCTGCGCGCGCTGCTGGGCATCACGGTCGTCTGGCTGACCGGCCGTCTGCGACCCGTGCTCGGCCGGGCAGCGGAACTGACGATGATCGAGGCGGCGCTCGGCGCGGAACTGGCCGCCAACAACAAGCCCGGCTACAACGACGCCTACGACATCGCCGACCGCGGCGCCCAGGTCACCCCCGACCTCGTCGAAGAGGCACAGGACGTGCTCGCGGCGACCGCGACGCTCACGGCCGGAGCAGCCGTCCTGACCGTCCTGCACCCGCTGCTCCTTCCCCTGCTCTTCCTCGCATGCCTGCCGCAGGCCGCCGCCTACGTCCGTTCCGCACGGGTGATCTACCTCGCCGGTCTGGAGACCTCCGGGCGGCGCCGGATGCTGGGCAAGCTGCGCTGGCACATGGCCTACCAGGAGTCCAGCGAGGAGATGCGCGCCTGCTTGGCCGGTCCCTTCCTGATCGGCCGGTACCGGAAGCTGGCCGCCTCGGTCAACGCGGCCGAGCGCAAGGCCGCGAACACGGGCGCCTGGATGGGACTGGCCGGTGCTGTCGCCGGCGGGATCGCCTCGACCGCCGTGTGGGCGGCCCTGCTGTGGCTCCTGGCCTCCGGGCGGATGAGCCTGGCGGCCGGGGGCGGCGCGGTCTTCGCCCTTCAGACGGCCACCGGCTCGGTGCGCGGCATCATCAACGGCGGGGCCCGCCTGGTGCGCACCGGCTGGTACGTGCAGGACTGGCAGAACTTCCTCGACAACGCGCACGGCCAGGCCATGACCGACTCCCGCGGAACCACGGCCCTGCCCGCGGTCCCGGAGCGCTTCGAGGTCCGCGACGTCACCTACCGCTACGACGGCGCCCCCAAGGACAGCCTGAGCGGCGTCTCCCTCCACGTGCGGCGCGGCGAGATCGTGGCGCTGGTCGGGGAGAACGGCTCCGGCAAGACGACCCTCTCCCGCCTGCTGTGCGGACTGCTCCTGCCCACCGAAGGCGACGTGGCCTGGGACCACGCCTCCACGGCGGACCTGGACCCGTGGGGGTCATGGGAGCACGTCGCGCTGGTCCCGCAGAAGTTCACCTACCTGCCGCTGACGATGCGCGACAACATCACCTTCGGACAGGGCGACACCAGCGACGCGGCCCTGCTCGCCGCGTGCGAGGCGTCCGGCGCCGCGGAGATGCTGCCCGACCTCCGCTCCGGCCTGAACACCCTTCTGACCAGCGAGTGGTTCGGCGGACAGCAGCTGTCCGGCGGGCAGTGGCAGCGCCTGGTCCTCACCCGCGCCTTCCACCGGCAGGCGGCACTGCTGGTGATGGATGAACCCACGGCCGCGCTCGACGCCCGTGCGGAGCACCGGATCTTCTCCGGCCTGCGCGAGCTGGCCAAGGACCGCGCCGTCCTGCTGATCACGCACCGGCTCACGAACGTGGCCGTCGCCGACCGGATCGTGGTCCTGGACGAGGGCCGGATCGTGCAGGAAGGCACCTACACCCAACTCACCCAGGAGCCCGGGCTCTTCCGGTCCCTGTGGGAGCTACAGCGCCGCATGAGCGGCGAGGCCGAATGACGGCCGGTTCCCCGTCCCTCGCCGTGCACATCCCCGCGCACCATTCTTGAAAGGCAGCGCCCGTGACTTCTTCCGTCTCCCCTTCGGACCCCGTTGCACCGCAGGCTGCCCTGTCGGCAGCGCAGCAGTACGCAGCGTCCCGCCATGCGGTGTGGCTCAGTGCCGCCGCGATCATCACCGACCAGATCGGCCGCGTCCTGCTGGTGCACCCCACCTACCGCGAGGACGACCGGTGGCTGATGCCCGGAGGCGCCGCCGACCCCGGCGAGCACCCCGAGGATGCTGACCAGTGTGGGGTGCGGCCTCACACCGGTCCCGCGCTTGCCTCGCACCCACCCTGACGGCCGGCGCTTCCTCCGCATGCCCCTGGCCAGAGGTGTCCTGGTCCAGAATCAAGGTTCGGGCTCCGGCGCACTCGTGCTACTCGGGCCCGGCCCTGCGCCGCCACCCGTGTCCAGTGGTCCGCCGACGGCCTTCGGCCGCTACGACGACCAAGGTGTGCACGAGCGCACCCGAGAAGGAGACAGCAATGGCGACTGGCACGGTGAAGTGGTTCAACGCGGACAAGGGCTTCGGGTTCCTCGAACAGGACGGCGGCGGTGACGACGTCTTCGCTCACTTCAGCAACATCGCCGCCCAGGGCTACCGCGAGCTCACAGAGGGCCAGAAGGGCCTTCAGGCCGAGAACATCATTCCCGCCTGACGCACGGAGTGCGCTCCTCCGGTGGGACGAGGCGACGTCGCAGAAGGCATCCAGCGGGGAGTGGGGCGAAGTGCACCGCCGTACGCAGCGAGCGTTCGGCGGGTGCAAACCCGCGAGTCGGGCCGAAAGGATCCCTGGACAACAGCCAACTCAGCGGGCCGCTTGGCGATCGAGCGGTGTTCACCGGGCGGCTGCTGGGCAGTGCGCCCTTCGTGTGCGGGACCAAGGCGTTCGTCGAACGCCGGTGGGCGACCGTCGCGTTAGCCTCTGCGCAGGCGGGCGGCCTGGCTGTCGGTCTTCTCCGGGATGCTGTGCCGGATGCCCCGGCGCCGCAGGTACTCACGACACGGCCCGTTGCTGTATGCCTTGCCCGCGGCGAGACTGTTGGGTTTCCTGCGGGGGCTGCCCGGCCCGATCCGCGGGACGCGGAGCTTCTCCAGCACCGACTTGACCTGGGTGCAGTCAGCCCGCTGTCCTGGTGTGACGACTAGGGAGAGCGGGCGACAGCGGCCTTCCGCGCTCAAGTGGAACTTGGTGGTGAACCCGCCGCGCAAGCGTCCAAGGCCCTCGCCTGGTGCACCGCCTCCACCAGGCGGACGACGCGACTCTGCGCGGCGCTTCGCCCTGATGTTCAGCCGCTGCCCCCCTTGAGGCGGGAGTCGGTGGCGGCTCGGTGCGGGCACCGGCCGCATGTCGATGCGCGCACGACGGTGGAGTCGGCCGAGACGTCCCTGGCAGGCCCGAACAACGAGCAGCCCAGGCCTGGAGTACTGGCGTCTACGCCGAGGGTGCGACGCGAGAACGCGGGCATGAACGCGATCGATCCGGACGCCGAGCCGAACGCCGTTCCGGGTGGGCGTCGGCAAGCTGTCGGGGGCTGTCGGACCGACGGCGGCGGCCTGTCGGCGGGGCCTGGCACCTTTCCCTGGGACGGCCGCCGGAGATCACTGGGCGGTCCTGATCCCGAAGGAGCCACCCTGCACACGCCCGTCACGATCATCGGCGCCGGACTCGGCGGACTCACGCTTGCCCGCGTCCTGCGCCTCCACACAATCCCGGCCGCAGTCTACGAGGCCGAGTCCTCCCCGTCGGCGCGCACGCAGGGCGGGATGCTCGACATCCACGACTACAACGGGCAGCTCGCCCTCAAGGCGGCCGGCCTGATGGACGAGTTCCACGCCGTCGTCATCGAGGGCCGCCAGACACTGCGACTTGTCGAGCAGGACGGGACCGTTCTGCACGAGATGGCCGAGGACGGCACGGGCGGACGCCCCGAGGTGCAGCGCGGGGAACTGCGACGAATCCTGCTCGACTCGCTCCCGGCCGACACCGTCCGGTGGGGGCACAAGGTCACTGACACCTGTGCTCTCGGCGAGGGCCGTCATGAGGTGACGTTCGCCGACGGCGGCACCGTCGTCGCCAGTCTGCTGGTTGGCGCGGACGGCGCCTGGTCGCGGATCCGGCCGCTGCTCGTCGCACGACCCGACCAACGACCACCCCAGCCGAAAGTCACATGATCAACAACTTCTGTTAGGACCTCTAAGCCGGGCGGGGGAGCGAGTTGAGGCCGTCGATCGCGATGTCGGTGGCCCTTTGAACGGCTTTGTGGGTCTGCTCCGGCCGGTTGCCCCGCTTTTGGCATGCGGCGACGACGACCTTGATCGCCCCGACCAGCGAGCCCACCGCCGCGGCGGCCTCGACGAGGTCCAGCTCGGGGCAAGCGAGGTGGAGCGCTTCGGTCAGCTGTAGTTGGACGTCGAACAGCAGGTGCAGTTCGCGCGCCTTAAGTGCCGGGACCGACGCGATCAGCCGGGTCCGAGCTGGGCCGACCTTCCGCGCCAGCTCCGAGTCCGTGTCCGCGAAAACACTCTGGTCGATGACGCGCCGCAGCAGGTCGGCCACCGGTTCGCCGGGCTGCCGTTCTCCGATGATCTCGACCGCGCGCTCCAGCCGCGACCTGTCGTCGAAGAAGACGACGTCGTCCTTGCTGTCGAAGTAGCTGAAGAAGGTCCGTGTCGCGATGTCTGCGGTGGCCGCGATCTCCGCCACGGTTGTCTGGTCGTAACCCTTCTCGGCGAACAATCGCAGGGCGCCTTCGATGAGCGCTTGCCTCGTGCGCATCTTCTTCCGCTGGCGCAGCCCTGGGTCGCTGGTCACGACAGCACCTTACCGCATGCGATGTATTTTTGCATTCATTGACGTTTTGCATCGAGTGCTGCTTTATTGGGAGGTCCGTACCGACCGAGGAGCGGCCGATGGAGAGCACGTCCCCGGCAGGAGTCATGCCCACGGCCCGCCAGAACCCGTTCGATCCGCCCGAGGAACTGCGCCGCCGGCAGGGGCTCGGCCCCATCCATCGGATGACCTACCTCGACGGTGGTCAGGGATGGTTGGTGACCGGCTTCGCCGCAGCGCGGGCGATCCTGGCAGATCCCCGATTCAGCGTCCGCCCGGACCACATGCGCTCACCGATTGCCCAGCCGGCAACGGCGCCCGTGCCGCCGGGATTCTTCCTCCGCATGGACCCGCCCGAGCACGACCACTATCGGCGGTTGCTCACCGGTGACTTCACGGTGCGCCGGATAAAGCTCCTCGAACCGGAGATCGAAGCAATCGTCAATGACCACTTGAACGCGATGGAGCTCGCCGGAGGCCCGGCCGACCTGTTCAAGGCATTCGCGCTGCCGATCACGTCACAAGTGATCGGCGAACTGCTCGGGGTGCCCTACTCCGACAGGCAGGAGTTCCAGCGGAACGCCGCCACGCTCTTGGACGTCGACCTCACACCGGAACGCAGGCAAGGGGCGGTCAGCGAGCTCATGGCATATCTGCGGGACCTGCTGCGCCACAAGCGTTCCTGGCCAGAGGAAGACGTGCTCAGCGGGCTCGCTGCGCACGAGGGACTTACTGCGGACGAGAGGGCCGGACTGGCGCTCCTGCTCCTGATCGCCGGGCATGAGACGACGGCGCACATGCTTGCGCTGGGCACTTTCGCTCTGCTGGCCAACCCCGCACAGTTAGCCGAGGTCCGCGACGGAGAGGAAGACGCCCCTGCAGTGGTCGAGGAGCTGCTGCGTTACCTCACGATCATCCGTCACGTGGTCCGCGTCGCGCTCCAGGACATCGAGCTCCACGGCTGCCCGATCAAGGCCGGCGAGTCCGTCACCGTCGCACTGTCCGCGGCGAACCGGGACGCTGACCATTTCGCCGACCCGGACGCGCTTGACCTCACCCGCTCCACGGCCGGACACCTCGCGTTCGGTCACGGCCTCCACCGGTGCCTCGGGCAGCGACTGGCCCGCGCCGAAATGCGCATAGCCCTCCCCGCACTGCTTCGCCGCTTCCCGGCACTACGTCTCACTGTCGCGCCCGAGCAAGTGCCACTGCGGTCGGCCATGACGGTCTACGGCGTGCGTGAACTTCCGGTCACCTGGTAGGCAGATCAAGGTCGAGAAGAACGACGGGTGCTCGGCGACTTGCAGCGCGACGTCTGTGAGTTTGAGCAATGCCCCTTCACTGCCGGCTCCCCACCGCCATCCGGCCCTTCAAGCACCGCCCGCATCGGATGAAACCGGAGTGCCCGAGGCAGTCCTAGGCGCCCGTGCCGGGGCCGTGCGGTGGCCAGTCGGGGGCCGGGTCGTGGGCGAGCAGGGGGCGGAGGGCGCCGAGGACCGCGCCGACGCAGACGTCGCGCAGTTGGACGCGGGTGCAGGTCTCGTGGGTGAGCCAGTCGACGCAGAGGACCTGGACGAAGACGAGCCAGCTCTTCAGGACGCCCGACACGGCCTCGCGTGCGCTCTCGTCCGCGAGCGGGAGTACGGCCAGCAGCCGCTCCCGGAGCGCGTCCAGCTCGTTCGTCATGATCGTCTGGATCACCGGGTCGCCCGCGAGGACCCGGTTCGCGGCGAGAACGGCGTTGCGGTTCGCCACGAAGTAGTCGAGATGGACGTCCATCCCCTGGATCAGCTGCTCCACCAGTGAGTCGGCGGGGTCGAACCGTGTCTCGACGAGCAGTTGGTCCGCCGCCTGCTGGTACACGGCCGCGAAGAGGGCGTGCTTGCTGGGGAAGTGACGGTAGAGCAGGGCCCTGGAGACACCGGCCTCTTCGGCGACGTCTTCCATCAGCACGTCGGCGTAGGGGTGCGCGGCGAAGAGCCGTGCGCCGACGGTGAGGAGCTGGGCGCGGCGGTCGGCCGGGGTGAGTCGTTTGCGGGGAGGCACGGACGAAGCCTAGTTGACATTCATCTACTAGCACATCCATCGTAGTAGACACACGTCAACTAAGCACTGCCGACACGGCTTTGGAGGGACCATGGCCAGGGTTCTGCGCGCACTCACCCAACTGATGGGCTGGGCCTGCGTGATGATCGGCCTGTTCCATGTGGCACTCGGCAACGCGGCGATCCCGGGCGCCGGTTCCGCCGGCCCGACGGTCGACAGCTGGGGCCGGTTCATGGGGGCCAGTTTCGCCGGCTACGGACTGGCCTGGCTCTGGGCCGCACGGCAGCGTCCGATCCCGGCTCGGGCGGTGCGGTGGCTGGCCGGAGTGTTCCTGCTGGGCGGCGTGGGCCGACTGCTCTCGCTCGCCGTGCACGGCCGGCCACATGGGTTCCAGATCGCGCTGACGGTGATCGAGCTCGTTCTGCCGCCGTTCCTCTTCTGGCTGGCCGATGCGGAGGAGCGGGCGGCGGAGCAGACGACGGAGGGGCCGGACGGCCGCACCATGTCGGCGGGACGTCGGTGAGCCGTAGGTGATGTGTCGGCGGCCGTTGGAACCGTGGGGGTCGAGGTGCCGGCGGAGCAGCCGCGGGCGCCTTCTCCAACGAGGGAGCCCCATCGCCGTGTTGTCCATGTCCTCCACCCCGCCCTGGGATGTCCGTCAGCTGCCGCGTGCGGACGACAGCGTCTTTCTGGTCACCGGTGGCAACGCCGGTATCGGGTACTTCGTCGCGGAGCAGTTGTCGGCGACCGGAGCCACCGTCGTACTCGGCAGCCGGAGTCCCGCCAAGGCCGGGGCCGCCATGGCCTCGATCCAGGCGCGTGTCCCCGGCGCGCGGGTGCGGGCCGTGCACCTGGACCTCGCCGATCTCTCGTCTCTCGAGGCGGTGGTGGAATCAATGGAGGTGGAACGGCTGGACGCGGTGGTGCACAACGCCGGGGTCGCGCTCGACAAGCCGCCGCGCAGGGAGACCGGGGACGCTCACGAGCTCATGTTCGGCACGAACCACCTCGGGCACTTCGCGTTGACCCGGTGGCTGATGCCGCTGCTGTCCGCCGCGCCCGCGGCCCGGGTGGTGACCATGGGCAGCTTCGCGGCGAAGTCCGAGCGGCTCGACCTGGACGACCTGCAGTCCCGGAAGGACTACCGGCCCAAGCGCTCCTACGGACGCTCCAAGCTGGCACAGATGTACTTCGGCGTCGAACTCGACCGCCGCCTGCGCGCTGTCGGCAGCACGGTGGCGAGTGTGGTGGTCCATCCGGGCGGCGCGCTGGACTCCCTCACCCCGTCACGGCCGCCGGTCCATGTGCGATCTGCCGGCGCACGGCTCGGCACGGCACCCGCGGCCCTCCTCCTCCAGGGCAAGCACGCCGGCGCACGGCCCGCGGTCCGAGCGGTGCTCGACCCGGCCGTGCGGGGCGGCGAGCTGTGGGGACCCCGTGTCTTCGGCCTGCGCGGCGATCCCCGCCGTGAACCGGTGTGGAACCACCTCGCCGACGCATCCGTCGCGGCGCGGTTGTGGGACGCGAGCTGTGATCTGACCGGCGTCGGCCTCGGCACCGTCACCGGCTAGCTCCGTTCGAGGGGCCGGCCTCGGGCAGGCTCAGTACGACGGCGCCGCACAGCTGCCTGGCTGTAGCGCGATCGGATGAATGGACCGGCCCTGCCGAATGCGCGTGATGCCGCCCGAGCAGATAGGCGGGGAGCGCTCGGAAGGGACCGATGACCGTGCCGTCCACGTCTGCTGAGACCGCCGGGGTGCCCGAAGCACCCGGTGCCTGGCCGTTGCTCGGTCATGCCCCCCGCCTTCTGCGTGACCGATTGGCCTTCCTCCAGGACACGCGCGGGTATGGCGATCTCGTCGCCATCCGTATCGGACCGCGGCGCGCCTATGTCGTCAACGGCTTGGAGCTGGTCCGCGACGTCCTCACCCGTCGCTCGTCGCAGTTCCAGCTCAGCCCGCAGTTCCAGCTGATGCGGCGCATCATCGGCAATGGGCTGCTGGTGACCGACGGTGCCTTCCACCGCAGACAGCGTCGTCTTGTGCTGCCCGCCTTTCACCGGGAGCACGTGCGCGGATACGCGTCCGTGATGGCTTCCCTCGCGCAGAACCGGTTCGACGGCTGGCGCGAGGGCGTGCTGCCCGCGCTCGACGAGGAGTTCGGATCGCTGGCGGCCGAGGTCGTTGCCCGGTGCCTCTTCTCCTCCGACTGCGATCAGCGCACCGCGGACCGGATCGCCGAGGACCTGCCCCACCTGATGACCTGGGTGGGCAGTCGCGGCCTCGACCCCAGCGGCCTGCTCGCCAGGCTGCCCACACCCGTCAACCGGCGCTTTCGCACCAGCAATACCCGCCTGCACGGCACCGTCCGGCGCATCATCGCCGAGCGCCGCACGAGCGGTGTGGACGGGGAGGACCTGCTGGCGATGCTCCTGCGGGCGACCGACGCGGAGACCGGGCAGGCCATGTCCGACCAGCAGGTACACGACGAGGCGATGACCGTGCTCGCCGCCGGCACGGACACCGTGTCCCACACCCTGTCCTGGTGCGCCTATCTGCTCGCGCGGCATCCCGCTGTTCAACGGGCGATGCGGGCGGAGATGGACCAGGTACTGGCGGGCCGGGCCCCCTGCCATGCCGACATGGAACGGCTTCCCTACACGCGCATGGTCATCAGCGAGGTACTACGGCTCTATCCCGCCGGGTACCTCGTCTCCCGGGCCGCCACGACAGACACCACCGTCGGATCCCACCCCATTGCCGCCGGCAGCATGCTCCTCATCTCCTACTACGCCTTGCAGCGTGCTCCCGAGCACTTCCCCGACCCGGACGCCTTCCGGCCCGAACGGTGGTCACCGGACCGCACCGCTGAGCGCGATGTGCCGACTCCCGGGTTTCTACCCTTCGGCCTCGGCCCGCACGGATGCATCGGCGAAGGGTTCGCCTGGACTCAGATGACCATGGTTCTCGCGGCTCTGCTGACGCACTGGGAACTGCTTCCGGTGTCGCCTCGTCCGGTCGATCCCGTGCCCACCTTCACCCTCACCACCGGCACATTGCCCATGAGGATCAGACGCAGGCGCGCGACCCCACCTATGGCATCACCCGGGTGGCTGTCGTCGCGGTAGACGGCGGTGTCGGCCACGGCCACGGGGCAGATGCCCGTGCGAGGGGCGCAGAGCCAGGGGGCGGGGTCGATGACCGTGGTGGCCGTGGTGGATGCGGCGGCACGGAGGGCGGTACCGCGGGCCGCGTCGCGGATCGCGTCCGGCAGGCGGTGGGCGCAGGCGCGAAGTTGCAGGGAGTTCCTGGCGGCGCAGTCGATCGGGTCGCCCTTGGGCCATGGGGTGTCGAGCAGGGCGGCGACCCGGACGCCGGAGCTGCCCAGGGTGCGGAAGATGTGCTCGAAGCCGGTGGTCCACTGGTGGAGGGGATCGCCGGCGGGGCGGGCCGGGTCTCCGGCGTCCGAGGAGGAGACGACGACCAGGGCGGGGCGGAGGGTCCTGATCCTCGCCAGGGCGTTGGAGCGCCAGGTGTCGCAGGCCGTGTACGGCTTGTGGCCGCTGGTGATGGTCACGTCGGCGACCTTGTGGGAGGCCTTCGTCAGCGAGACCCGCTTCCAGCCTCGTGCGGGTCGCGAGCCGCTGCAGGCCCGGGAGCCACTGGGCCGCGTGGGAGTCGCCGAAGAGGACGACCGTACGGGAGGTCGAGTGGTGGGTCCTCAGAGGTCGCTCGGCAGGCCGAGGCCCGTCAGCGCGCCCACCGGGTCCAGGTCGGGGGTGCCTCTCGGCCACCAGTCGTCGTGGCCCGGCTCGGACTCGTAGGCGTACCACAGGCCGTCGCGGCCCAGGCGGAGCTGGACATGGCCGTGGGGGTGGGTGAGGTGGTTGCGGCCGGGGCGGAAGGCGGGCAGGTCGGCGGCGAGGAGGAGCGGGCGGGCCCGGTCGAACCGGCCGGCCGGCGGGTCCCACGGCTCCTCCAGTACGGCGAGGCCTTCCGGTCCGCCCTGACGCCAGGCGGCGACCGCGCGGGCCAGCTCGGACGGTGTGCGGCCCGCCGCGGAGGCGAGGGAGGAGTAGAGCGCACGGGTGCCCGCGGTGAGTCCCGAGCCGGGGCGGGCCGCGGCCAGGCGGACCGCGTCCTGCCAGAGGGTCAGCTGCCCGACCGGGTCACGGCCGGTGGCGAGCAGGGCGTGCGCCCGGGCGGCGGCGTCCGTGGCCAGTTGGTCCAGCGCGAAGGGGTCCGGGCCGCCGGGGGACGCCGGGTAGGCCGGGGGCTGCTCGGGATGCGCGGGCGTGGGCAGCGGCATCGGCAGGGGCGGGAGGGCACGTGGCGTGAAGGTGTCAGCGGCTCGCACGCCGGCGAGGGGCTCCGGTTCCTTGTCCTGGGCGGCACGCGCCGCGCGGGTGGCGCTCAGCCGGGACAGCGCGTCGAGCAGGTCCCGCTCGCCCCGGCCGCGCAGCAGGAGCAGGACGAAGGGGTCGGCGTCGAGCAGCCGGGCGGTCTGGTAGCAGAGGGCGGCGGCGTGCTTGCAGGGGTGGCCCCGGTCGGGGCAACTGCATTGCGGTTCCAGGTCGCCGGGGCCCGGCAGCAGGGGCACGCCGCAGTCCGCGAGGGAGTGGGGCATCTCCTTGTCGAGGAGCGCCGCGATATGCCCGGGCCGGTCGACGGCGGCGTCCAGGAACCGCTCCCAGTCGGCGTCGTCGAGCGTGCGCAGCCGCACCTGCACGCGGTACGGGCGCGGGCGGCTGCCCTGTACGTAGGCCAGCACCAGTCCGGGCGTCACGGTGATGGCGTCGACATTCCCCTGCCCCGCGTATCCGCGCCCGCGCTCCAGTCGCTTGGCGTCCAGCGCGCCCTGCTCCAGCGCGGCGACCCACGCGTTTCCCCACCAGCTCTCGGCGAATCCCTTGCCGTCGGGCTCCCGGGGCGGGAAGGCCGGGAAGGTACGGCGGAGTTCGCTGTCCCGGCTGGGGGCGGCCATGGAGCGGGGCTTGTGGGGGGTCGTGGTGGTGTGAGGGGGTGCCGCTTTTCCGGGGGTTGGGGGCGTGGTGGGCCAGGGGTTGGAGGTCGCGGGGTGGTCGGGAGTCGGTGTGCCAGGGGTCGGCGGGGCAGGGGTCGACGTGCTGGAGTTCGCCAGGCCGGGGGTCGCCGGCCCGGGGGTCGCCGGGCTGTGCGGCGCGTCGGCCCTGAGGTGGGGCGAGCGCCCGGGGTCCGGTTCGTCGGACTCCTCGGCCTCCGCGTCCGGCTCGTCCGCCTCCGGAGGCATCCGGAAGAGGTCGCCCAGCAGCTGCCGTACGTCACGCGCTCCCCCGCCGACGGTGTGCTCGCGCGCCGCCCCCCGCCCAGGCCCCGGCCTCTCGTGCGCGGCGCCCTGCCGGGCAGCCCGGCGCCTGCGCCCGATCGCTTCGCGCGCGGTCTCTTCCCGCGCCCGCCGCGCGTCGTCCCGAGCCGCGCGCAGCGCCTCACGCGCGACGTCCCCCGCGCGCGGGCCGGGCTGCTCGGTGGCGCCGCCGGGAGCATCGTCAAGGGTGTCTCGGCTCGGCACGTCGGCGGGCGCGCTCCTGCCCTCGCCCTCGGACGGCCCGCCGGACGGAGCCGCTGTCGGGCCACTGCCGCCGTCGTCGCCGTCGGTGCTTCCGCTGTGGTCCCCGCTGCTGTCACGGTGGCGCGACGAGCCGCCCGGCACCTCAGTCTCTGTGTCATCGGCCGCACGCACGTCACCCGGGGAGCCCGCCTCGCCCCCGTCTGCCCCGCGGCGCTCGGACACCGCCCTGCGCAGTGCCTCGCGGGCCGCGTCTCCCGGTCGGGCGGTCTCCTGGTCGGCGGGTGACGGGGCGGGGGAAGGCGCCGGACGGGAAGCCGATGCCGGGTCCGGGTCCCGGGTCGCCTTCTCCCGGGCCGCCCGCAGGGCCCGGCGGGCCTCCTCGGCCCCGCTGTGGGTCATGGCGTCCTCCGCAGGGAGACCAGGTCGGACAGCTCGCGGTCCGTCAGTTCGGTGAGGGCCGACTCGCCGGAGCCCAGGATGGCGTCGGCCAGGGCGCGCTTGGCCTGAAGCATCTCGGCGATACGGTCCTCGACGGTGCCCTCCGTGATGAGGCGGTGGACCTGGACGGGCTGGGTCTGGCCGATGCGGTAGGCGCGGTCGGTGGCCTGCTCCTCGACGGCCGGGTTCCACCAGCGGTCGAAGTGGACGACATGGCCCGCGCGGGTGAGGTTGAGGCCGGTGCCCGCGGCCTTCAGGGAGAGGACCAGGACGGGGGTCGAGCCGGCCTGGAAACGGTCCACCATGCGCTCCCGCTCCGGGACCGGGGTGCCGCCGTGGAGGAGGTCGACCGGGACCGCCCGGGTGGCCAGGTGAGCGGTGATCAGACGGGCCATGCCCACGTACTGGGTGAAGACGAGCGCGGAGCCGTCCTCGGCGAGCAGCGTGTCCAACAGCTCGTCCAGCAGGGCGAGTTTGCCGGAGCGGCCGGCGAACCGGTCGCCGCCGGGCCGGGCGTGCTCCGGCGCCTGCTCTTCCTTCAGATACAACGCGGGGTGGTTGCAGATCTGCTTCAGGGAGGTCAGGAGCTTCAGCACCAGGCCCCGGCGGGCCATGCCGTCGGAGGTCTCGATGGCGAGCATCGACTCGCGGACCACCGCCTCGTACAGCGCGGCCTGTTCACGGGTGAGCGGGACCGGGTGGTCGGTCTCCGTCTTGGGCGGCAGCTCGGGGACGATGCCCGGGTCGGACTTCTTCCGGCGCAGGAGGAAGGGGCGGACCAGGCGGGCCAGGCGCTCCACCGCCTGCTCGTCCTCGCCGGTCTCCACGGCCCGGGCGTGCCGGGCGCGGAAGGACTTCAGCGGGCCGAGGAGGCCCGGGGTCGTCCAGTCGAGCAGCGCCCACAGCTCCGACAGGTTGTTCTCGACGGGCGTGCCGGTCAGGGCGACCCGCGCGGGGGACGGGATCGTGCGCAGCGCCTTGGCCGTGGCCGAGTAGGGGTTCTTGACGTGCTGCGCCTCGTCGGCGACGACCATGCCCCAGGCCCGCTCGGCCAGGGCGGGGGCCGCCGAGCGCATGGTGCCGTAGGTGGTGAGGACGAAACCGCCGTCCAGGCCGGTCAGGCTGCGGTCCGGGCCGTGGAAGCGGCGGACGGGGACGCCGGGCGCGAAGCGGGTGATCTCCCGCTGCCAGTTGCCCAGCAGCGAGGCCGGGCAGACCACCAGGGTCGGCTCGCTGCGGGCCCGCTTGAGGTGCAGGGCGATGAGGGTGACGGTCTTGCCGAGGCCCATGTCGTCGGCGAGGCAGCCGCCGAGGCCCAGGGAGGTCATCAGCTCGAGCCAGGCCAGGCCCCGGAGCTGGTAGTCGCGGAGGGTGGCGTGCAGGCCCGGCGGCGGTTCGGCCGGGCGGATGCCCGCGGTCAGGCGGTCGCGCAGGCCGGCCAGCGCGCCGACCGGGACGGCCTCGACCGTCTCGCCGTCCACGTCGGCCGTGCCGGTGAGGGCGACGGACAGCGCGTCGACCGGGTCGAGCAGGCCCAGGTCCCGTTTGCGGGCCTTGCGGACCAGGGCCGGGTCGACCAGCACCCACTGGTCGCGCAGCCGGACGACCGGGCGGTGGGCCTCGGCGAGGGCGTCCATCTCGCTGTCGGTGAGCGGGTCGCCGGCGAGCGCCAGCTGCCAGCTGAACCGGAGCAGGTCCTCGCTCTCGAAGAAGCCGGTGCCGTCCTTCGCCGAGCCGGGGGCCGGGTGGACCACCGCCGTGGCGGACAGGTCCTGGGCCAGGTCCCTCGGCCAGTGCACGGCCACCCCGGCCGCGGCGAGCCTGGTGGCCGCGACACCGAGCAGGTCGTTCAGCTCCTCCTCCGTCAGCGCCAGCACGTCGGGCACGTCCTGGTCGGAGAGCCGGTCGAGCGGGGGCCATACCCGGGCCGCCCGGCGGACCGCGAGGGCCGCGTCCACGCGTGCGCGGGGACCGAAGGCGTCGTCGGCCCCGCCCGCCCACAGGGCCGCGGCGTCGGCCACGAGGGTGGGATCCGCGAGGCTGTGCACCTGGACGATCGCCGCGCCGGCGCTGCGTGCACCGCCGGAGGAGTCGTCGAAGAGGTCGTACGCCGACAGGTCCAGGCGGAGCGAGATCCGCACTCCGGCGTCCATGCCGGCGGCGACCTCGGCGGCCCAGTCGTGGGCGTCGGGCAGGCGCTGGGCCTCGCGGGCCGCGAAGGGCCTGCCGGAGGTGTGGGGCGCGGCCGGGGTACGGGGCAGGGTGTCGGCGACCGCGTCCAGGAAGGCGCGCACCAGCGCTTCCGGTTCGGGGAGGCGGATCGGGCCCGGGCCGGGCAGCGGGACGGCGTGCCCCTCGTACGGCAGGGCGGCGGCCACCGCGCGCAGGTGCGCGATGTCGTCCGGGTCGAGAGGGCCGGCGCGCCACGCGTCGTGCCCGGCGGCGGTCAGGCCGGGCAGCAGCCGGCCGCGCGCGGTCAGCCGCAGGGCGTGCAGGGCGGCGGCGCCCCAGCAGGCGGTGGCCGGGTGGGCCGCGGGGTCGTGCCGGGCGCGCACCAGGAGCGGCAGGGCCGCGTCCAGCGGGAGGGACAGCGCCGGGGTGGTCCGCCGCCGGACCCCGGCGCCGTGCCGTCGTACGACGGTCAGCTCGGTGGGCGCGGCCTGCTCGGTGTCCTCCGCGTCCCCCGTGCGCAGGGGCTCGCCCTCGGGGTCCCAGAAGGCGATCCGCCCGTCGCGCGGGAGGGGCGCGGGCAGGAAGACGGCCGGGAGCCGGACCGGGACCGTCGGCTCCCCCGCCCGCTCGGCCACCGCGGCCGTGTCGCCCATACGTCCTGCCACCTCCCGTCCCGCGTGTCGGATCAGTCGTCTCCGACTCTACGGGCGGGGTCTGACAATCGGCCCCGGCGGCCGCACCGGCCCGCCGGGCTCCGGGTCAGGGCACGGTCCGGGAGACCACGAACACCCAGGGGTAGGCCGGGTTGGACATGTCCACGACGACATCGTGCGTGGGGGCCGGATTCTGCTGCCGGTTGACGACGCCCGACCACAGGCCGTTGTCGGCGAACTTCCAGCCGGTGACCTTACGGTCGCGGGCGCCGATGGTGACGTGGCCCTTCTTCAGGTCGTCCCGGGTCAGGCCGAGGCCCGTCAGATAGGCGTCCAGACCGGCCGCGTTGGTCTCGAACTGGGCGTACAGGCGGCTGGTCTTCCAGTTGTTGGTCTCGTAGTACGCCACGTGCCAGGCCGGGTGCGGGACGGGCACCTGGTAGATCCGGCGCTGGAGCTTGGAGGGCCAGCCCTCGGTGAGGCCGGTCGCCGAGTACTTCGCCTCCTTGTCCTTGCCGCTGTCCCGGCTCTGGTTGGCGGAGATCACCAGGTAGCCGGCCGGGATGCCGATGAGCAGCACGATGATCAGCAGGGTGAGCGCCCTGCGGCGGATCATGTGGCGGCGGCCCTCGACCGGGCGTTCCGGCTCGTCGGGCCACGGGCCCTGGTGGGGCAGCGAAGCGGTCACGGCGTCTCCTGGGTACTGCGGCGGGCCTGCGCGTACCGCTCGTAGCGCTCGTACCGCTCCACCCGGCGGCGCTTGGCGCGGCGGAAGCGGCGGGCGACCAGCCGGGCCAGGTCCGCGGCGCCGACCATGCCGGCCTCGGGGCCGAGCTGGGCCCGGGTGATACGGGCCTCGGGGCGGTAGCCGCGGCCCGTCAGATGCCGGCGGAAGGCGTCCCGCGCGGGGCCGATCAGCAGGTCGTCGGCGGCCGAGACACCGCCGCCGATCACGAAACAGGAGGGGTCGAGGGCGGCCGCGAGGTTGGCGATGCCGACGCCGAGCCACTGGCCGATGTCCTGGAGCAGCTCGATGCACATGGCGTCGCCCTCGCGGGCCAGCTCGGTGATCATCGGGCCGCTGATCTCGGAGATGTTGCCCTTGACGTGCTCGATGATCCCGTACGCCACCGGCGAGTCGGCGGCGGCCAGCTCGCGCGCCTCGCGGACCAGGGCGTTCCCGGAGCTGTACTGCTCCCAGCAGCCGCGGTTGCCGCACGGGCAGCGGTGTCCGCCGGGCACGACCTGCATATGGCCGAACTCTCCGGCGACGCCGTACTTGCCGCGCTTGACCTGGCCGTCCTCCAGGATCGCGCCGCCGATGCCGGTGCCCAGCGTGATCATGACGAGGTGGTCCTCGCCGCGGCCGGCGCCGAAGCGCCACTCGGCCCAGGCCGCGCTGTTGGCGTCGTTGTCGACCAGGACGGGCACGGCGAGCCGCTCGGCCAGGCGGTCGCGCAGCGGCTCGTTGCGCCATGACAGGTGGGGGGCGAACAGCACGCGGTTGCGGTCGGCGTCGACCCAGCCGGCCGCGCCGATGCCGACGGCGTGCACGTCGTGCCGGTCGGAGAGGTCCAGGACCAGTTCGGCGATGGTGTCCTCGACGACCTTGGGGCTCTTGGACTTGTCCGGGGTCTCCGTGCGGAGCTTCTCCAGGATGTTGCCGTCGGCGTCGACGACGCCCGCCATCACCTTCGTACCGCCGATGTCGATGCCGACCGTCGGCACGCGGGGTGCCGTCAGGTGTGAGCGGCGCTCCCGGGTGCCGACCGTGCGGAGCACGGTGGCACGGCGGGAGCCGATGGGGGCGGTGAAGTCGCGGTAGGTGCTCATCGGGCCCGATTCTGCCTCACGGTGGGGGTGTGTGCGGAGCGGGGCAGGGGCGGGGTGGTGCGGGTCATTGCCGGGTGCGGGTGGGGTGGGGGCTGAGCGCGCCCACGCGGCGGAGCCGCAAATCGACACAACCCCGCGCCCCCAAGAACCTAGGTCCGCACCAGGAGCTGGAACTCGAACGAATAGCGCGTCGGGCGGTAGGTATGTGTGCCGTATTCCACTGCTCGGCCCGTGTCGTCGAAAGTCACCCGCTGCATGGTCAGGAGCGGGGCCCCCGTCTCCTCGGCGAGTCGCTCCGCCTCCGGCGGTGTCGCCGCTCGGGCGCCGATGGACTGGCGGGCGCTGTGGAGGGTGATGCCGGCGGCTCGCATCAGGCGGTAGAGGCCGGTGGCCTCCAGTTGGCCGGTGTCGAGGTCGATGAGACCGGGGGGCAGGAAGTTGCAGAGGTAGGCCATGGGCTCGCCGTGGGCGAGTCGCAGGCGTTCCACGCGGTGGACGTCGCTGTCCTCGGCGACGCCGAGTGCGGCGGCGACCTCGGCGGAGGCGGGCTCGACTGTGTTGACCAGGACCTTCGTGGCCGGGCGCTGGCCCGCCGCCTCCAGGTCGTCGTAGAGGCTGCTGAGTTCCAGCGGGCGCTTGACCTGGCTGTGGACGACCTGGGTGCCCACGCCGCGGCGGCGTACGAGGAGGCCCTTGTCGACGAGCGACTGGATGGCCTGGCGGACGGTCGGCCGGGACAGGCCGAGCCGGGCCGCGAGTTCGATCTCGTTGCCCAGCAGGCTGCCGGGGGTCAGCGTGCCGTGCTCGATCGCTGCCTCCAGCTGCTGGGACAGCTGGAAGTACAACGGCACGGGAGAGCTGCGGTCCACGCTCAGCTCGAGCTGCACGGTCGGGTCCACTCCTGGTTTCGGCACGGGCCGAGCGTAGCTCCGTGCGTTGTTGACGGGAAGTTGTGTAGTCAGATTGTCCGGACATACAGATTGACAGGGGCGGGCTGTGCACGCACTTTGTTTCCATGCGCATCGGGGTCATCGGGACGGGCCGCATCGGCACGATCCACGCGAACACGCTCAGCCGGCACCGCGACGTCGGGTCCTTGATCCTCACGGACGCGGACCCCACACGGGCCCAGGATCTGGCGCACCGGCTGGGTGAGACGGCGGCGCCGGGCGTG
Organism: Streptomyces sp. NPDC057099; assembly: GCF_042671245.1. Classification (NCBI taxonomy): domain Bacteria; kingdom Bacillati; phylum Actinomycetota; class Actinomycetes; order Kitasatosporales; family Streptomycetaceae; genus Streptomyces; species Streptomyces sp. NPDC057099. The sequence continues at coordinate 33,732 of NZ_JBHUTX010000014.1, read as the reverse complement.
GAGGAGATCTTCCGCTGGGGGGTCGACGCCGTGGTGATCACGACCAACACGTCCGCCCACGCCGAACTGATCGGTCGGGCAGCACGCTCGGGTCTGCCGGTGTTCTGCGAGAAACCCATCGCGCTGGATCTGCCGGGGACCCTGAGCGCGATCGCCGAGGTCGAGACGGTCGGGACGATCCTCCAGATGGGCTTCCAGCGCCGCTTCGACACGGGCTACACGGGCGCCCGCGAGGCCGTACGGTCCGGCAGGCTGGGGCGGCTGCACACCGTCCGGGCGCTGACCAGTGACCAGTCGCCGCCGGCCGCCGCGTGGCTGCCGCTGTCGGGCGGGCTGTACCGGGACACCCTGATCCACGACTTCGACGTCCTGCGCTGGGTGACGGGCCGGGAGGTGGCGGACGTGTACGCGGCCGGGTCCGACGCGGGGCCCGCGATGTTCCGCGAGGCCGGTGACGTCGACACCGCCGCCGCGCTCCTCACCCTCGACGACGGCATGCTCGCCACGATCACCGGCTCCCGGATGAACGGGGCCGGCTACGACGTGCGCATGGAGCTCGCCGGGGAGCTCGACCAGATCGTGGTCGGCCTGGACGACCGTACGCCGATCGCGTCCACCGAACCGACCGGGCCGCCGGCCGCCGACAAGCCCTGGACGGGCTTCCTGGAGCGCTTCGGCCCGGCCTACGAGGCGGAGCTGAACGCGTTCGTCGAGGTCGTCCGGGGCGAGCGGGCCAACCCCTGCGACGGGCGCGAGGCGCTGCAGGCCCTGCGCATCGCCGAGGCGTGCGAGCTGTCGCGCCGGGAGCGCAGGGCGGTGCGGCTGGCGGAGATCCCCGGCGGGGCCGCCCAGACGTTCGCGTGACGGCGGACCCGTACGAGGACGACCGGGTGCCGGGGGTCATTGCCCCTCGTGTTCCTCCCGCTCCCCCTCCCCCTCCTCCAGAAGCCCCGCGTCGTACGCCAGCAGCGCGATCTGCACCCGGTTGTTGAGGTCGAGCTTGGCCAGGACGCGGGAGACGTGGGTCTTGACGGTGGCGACGCTCATGAAGAGGCCGGTGGCGATCTCGGCGTTGGCAAGGCCCCGGCCGACCGCCACGGCGACCTCGCGCTCGCGGTCGTTGAGGACGGCCATGCGCGCACGCGCGCGTGCGCGGCGCGTGTCGGCGGCGGTGCCGGCCGCGTGCTGCATCAGCTGACGGGTGACGCTGGGCGACAGGACCGGGTCGCCGGCCGCGACCCGGCGCACCGCCGCGAGGATCTCGGTGGGCGGGGTGTCCTTGAGGACGAAACCGGCGGCGCCCACGCGCAGCGCCCGCAGCACCTGTTCGTCGGCGTGGAAGGTGGTGAGCACCACCACCTGCGGGGCGTCCTTGCGGGCGCGCAGCCGCTCCGTGGCCGTGAGACCGTCCACCGTCGGCATCCGGATGTCCATGAGCACGACGTCCGGGCGGGTGCGGTCGACGAGCGCCTCCACCTCACCGCCGTCGGCGGCCTCTCCGACGATCTCGATGTCGTCGGCGCCGCCCATCATGAAGGACAGTCCGGCCCGCACCAGCGGATCGTCGTCGACGAGGAGAAGTCTGATCGCAGTCATGGGCGTTACGTAATCACGGCCGCGGTCAGGCGCGCAGGGTCACGCCGTACAGGGTGCGCAGGCGGCGGATCTCCCACCAGACCACCGCCGTCACCGAGGCGGGGCCGCCGAGGACGGCGAGGGTCTGGATCACCGGCGGGCCGGGCGGCAGACCGCCCGCGACCAGGCTGATGACCGCGAACTCCCACACCAGGGTGCCGGTCAGCAGGGCGGGGAGCGCCGCGTGCACGGACGAGGTGTTGAAACCGGTGCGGATGGCCGGGCCGGTGGCGAAGCCGATGAAGAACAGGAGCCAGACCAAGGGCAGGGCCGCCGCGAGGATCAGCCAGGGAGTGGGTTCCGACACCCCGGCGGAGGGCGACCGGTTCCGGCCGAGCAGGATGATCGCCCCGCCGAGCAGCGGAAGGGCCGTCACGGCGCCGACGTACCACCCGGCCGACCGCAGGGCGGCCCGCACACCGGCGCGCATCGCCGACCGCCGCTCCGCCGACGCCCAGCGGAAGAGCACCGCGATCACGACGGGCGCGCTCAGGAGCAGCAGCGGCGGGGTGACCGCCAGCCGCATCATGTACTGCTCCTGGGCCTCGGTGACGTCCTCCGGTTTGCCGTAGACGACGAGCAGCATCAGGGACATGGCGGCCGCGGTCCAGGCCCGTACCTTCTGCACGCGCGTGACGTGCCGGTCGTCGACGGCCCGGTGTCCAAGCCGCGGGAAGAGCCGGTGGGCCCGGTTGCGGGCCGAGCGCGCGAACGAGTAGCCGACCACGAGCGGCAGGACCGCGAACCAGGTGCACGGGGCGAGCAGCACCAGCCACAGGCAGCCGGAGGTGTTCGACCGCCCCTGCCGCAACAGCTGGCGCAGCGAGGGCCATTCACCGGCGCGCAGAGGATGGGGAGACGGGTAGGGATACGGCTGTGGCTGCGGGTAGCCGTACGGTGCCGGGCCCGGCTGGGGCGGTACGTAGGGGCCGGTGGCCGGAGGCGGCGGGTACGGTCCCCCGGCCGGCGGACCGGGCGGCTGGTACGGGTTGGCGGGTCCCCCGAAACTCACGTGGTGTTCCTCCCGTTACTCGCGGTGCTGAAGGCGGCACAAACATCAGCCATCTCCGCGGTCAAGTCAACCGGCTTCGGCGCGAGGGGTCATGCTCGGGCGGACCTGGAAGGATCACCGTATGCGCACCGTGTACGCCCTGTTCGTGGGCATCGACGACTACCCCGGCGCGCCGCTGAGCGGCTGTGTCAACGACGTACGGGCGGCGGAGAACTGGCTGCGGGGCAGGACCGGTCCGCGACCTCGCGTCCGGACGCTGTTCGACGACCGGGCGACCCGGGCGGCGGTGCTCGCGGGCCTCGACGAGCACTTGGGGAGCAGCGGTCCGGGCGACACCGCGCTGCTGTGGTTCAGCGGGCACGGCAGCCAGAGCCCGACCGGCGACCCGGGCGAGGCCACCGGCTGGTCCCAGGCGCTGGTGTGCCACGACAGCCTCGTCCCGGGCGGGCAGCCGGTGCTTCAGGACACCGATCTCGGGGCGCGCCTGGACAGGATCGCCGCCCGGGGCACCCATGTCGTCGCGGTGCTGGACTGCTGCCACTCGGGCGGGGCGACACGGGAGTACGCGGACGGTGCGGCCGGTCCGGCCGGTGCGGCGGTCCGGGGCGTGCCCTGGCAGTCGTGGTGGTACACGGGGTCGCGCGAGAGCGGCGGGGCGGGGCCCGAGCGGGGCCGGCATGTCCTGCTGGCCGCGTGCCGTCCGCAGGAGTTGGCGCACGAGAAGGTCATCGACGGGCGGACGCAAGGCCTGTTCAGTCATGCGCTGCTGGGCGCGCTCGACGGTCTCGGTCCCACGACCACGTACGGCGAGGTGCACGCGCTCGCCCACGCGCGGGTGCGCTGCAGTGGCCATGTCCAGCATCCCGAGCTGCGCGGTCCGGAGGACGGGGGCTTCCTGTCCGGCGAGCCGGTGCCGGGCTCGCCGTTCCTGCTGCGGCACACGGCGTGGGGCTGGGAGGTCAACTGCGGCGCGGCGCACGGGCTGCGGTCAGCGGGCGCCGAGTTCACGCTGCCCAAGAGCGCAGGAGACGCCGGAGACGCCGGGGAGCGCACGGTCGTGGTCCGGGAGGTGCGGACCGAGTCGGCTCTGGTGGACCCGGTCGACTGGGAACCGACCGCCGAGGACACGCAGGTGGCGCACGCCGTCACCCCGTCGGCCATGGCGTTCCCGCCGGCCGTCGTGACGCTGTCCGGTGAGCCGGCCGCCGTACGTCTGGTCGCGGAGGCCGTCGCGGCGGTGCCCGCGCTGGCCTTGGAGCCGGACGGGCAACCTACGGCGGAAGGGGTTCTGCGCCTGCGCGTGGAAGCCGGTCGCGGCCGGGCCCGGGTGTCGGGCGGCGCCGGGCATCCCGTGCCCGACCTGCCGCTGGAGTCCCCCGCGGACGCGGCCGGCGTCACCGACTGCCTCGCCCACATCGCCCGCTGGCACCACATCCGGGACCTGGCCAATCCCGATCCGCTGCTGTCGTCGCTGGTACGGATCACCGTCGAGGAGACGCCGGTGGGCAGTCTGCGTCACTCGGCGGACGGCGAGATCGTCTGCGGCTACACGTCCGACGGCGGTGAACCGCAGGTGCGGGTCGGGATCCACAACTTCTCCGGACGTCAACTGTGGGCGGTGCTCCTTGACCTGACGGACGGCTACGCCTCGTCCCCGCACCTGTTCGAGGGCGAGTTCATCGGGGACGGCCGGGTCGGATGGGCCCGGCGCGGACAGCCCGTGTGGCTTCGGCTGCCGCCGGGCCGTTCGACGGTGCGGGGTGCCTCCACGCGGGACTGGCTGAAGGTGATCGTCGCGGAGGACGAGCTGAACCTCGCGCCCTTCCGGCTGCCCGCCTGGTCCGCCGCCACCCCCTCCGGCGCACGCCTCAGCCCGGCTCCGGCCGGCGCAGGCGGCCTGCTGCGGCTGATCGGGGCGAGCGTCAAGGACAACCGGGACGCGGGCGACCGGGAAGCGGGCGGCCCTGCATGGGGGGCGGCCCGGTGGGGGACGGCCCAGGTGGTGGTACGCACCGAGGTGTGAGGAGCCGTCACCAGCCGAGGTGGGTGAAGCCCGCCCACGCGGTCAGGTCGTCGCCGTCGATGTGCCGTACCCGGGCCCGCAGCCGGTCCGGCATGCCGGGCGGCGCCTCGCGGCGTTCGTTGAGCATCCACGACTGGGCGCTGCGCAGCGCCGCTCCGGGCGGCAGGCGCTCCTGGCTCATGAAGTGGTGGATCATGTACATCAGCAGGGACGTCGCCGCGTCGGGCACGGGCCACAGGGAGCCGACGACCGAGCGGGCGCCCGCGACGAGGAACGCGGTGGCCAGGCTGTACGCCTCGTCGTAGCCGTGCCCGGAGACATTGGTGCGGCAGGCGGCGAGGACGACCAGGTCGAGGCCGCGGTAGCGGGTCGCGCCCTCGGTCAGTTCCTCGGCGGCCAACCGCCCGTCGGACAGGGCGAGATAGGCGCTGTGCCGCTCGCCCTGGCGCACCACTCCGTGGCAGGCGAGGTGCAGCAGTCCGCCCTGCTGCCGGCGCAGCCAGTCGGTGACGGCGGCGGGCGTGGCGGCACCGGGGCCGAGCAGGTCGCCGTCGGGGTGGAAGACGCTGTGGACGGCCTCGGCCTCTTCACCGGCGTGGTGCAGGTCGCGGGTCGGATTGCCGACGACCAGGGTCTGGCGGGTGCCCGCGGCGGGGCGGGCGGCCACGTCGCACAGCAGCCGGGCGGAGGGCAAGTAGGAGATGTCCACCTCCTCGCAGGCGTATCCCCGCGACCTGCGCCGGCCACGCACGCGTGCCGCGTGCCAGGGCACGACGCCGAGGTCGCCCATGGGGACGAGCACCAGGGACGGCACCCGGCCGAAGCCGCGCGGGAGCCGGCTCAGCAGCGGTTCCATCACCGCCGTACCGGCCCAGGCGCACACCTGCTCCAGGGCGGCGCGGCTCGTGGCGGGGCTCGGTGCCGGTCCGGGCGGGGCGTCGTCCCCGGGCGGGCCGCCGGCGTCGCGGCCGGGGGTGCCGGTGGCGCGGTAGGCGGTGAGCGGGGGTGCGTCGAGGGTGAGGCCGGGCAGGTCGAGGGCGTCCGTGCTGCCGTCGGCCTTGACGATGACGGCCGCGCCGGAGCCGTGCTGCGGACCGAGGAGCCCGGGCACGTCCCCGTCGCCGGGCACCAGGTAGACCAGCGCGGTCGCGCCCATCGCGCGCAGCGCCGAGCCGATGTCCCCGGGTGAGGGCACGTCCAGCAGGCCGTGCTGCCGGGGGGGAGTCGGCCAGCGCCTCCAGGACCCGGCGGCGCAGCCGGCTGGAGGGCCCGGCGACCGCGGCCTGAGCCGCCATCAGCATCTCCTCCCCCGGCTCGGGCACGCTGCCCACGGCCTGCCACTCCCGCGCGAGTTCCGTGCGGTCCAGTTCCCTCAGCATGTCGGGCACGGTGGTGACCACGGTCGCCGCGTGCAGGACGAGGCCGCGCCCCGCGTCCAGGGCCCGTACGGCGTCGGCGTGGGCGCCGTCGGCCAGACACCAGCGCGCCACGTCGAGGGCCCGGCCGCCCGCCAGCCGGGCGGTCTGCGCGGCATGGGCCGTACCGGACTGGAGCAGGGAGCTCCAGGCCGCCGCGCGCAGGCAGTCCAGGCCGACGCGGCGGGAGGCCTCGTAGTTCAGGCGTCTCGTGCGGGCGTCGCGCGTGTACTCGTCGCCGCGCAGGCGGTACGCCCTGGCCAGCGACATGCCGGTGCCGCCCCACAGGGGGTGGTGCGGGCCGCCGGTGAGTTTCAGGGTGTGCCGCAGCCAGGCGATGCCCTGGTCCAGGTGGTGGAGGCGGTCGGCCGGAGGTGCGAAGTGGAGCCCGGCCATGGCGCAGTGGACCACTCCGAGCGAGCCCGTGGCCCGGTTCCATCGCTCGTCGTCCGGTTCGAGCAGATCCAGTGTGGCTTCCTGCAGTTCCATGGCCCGCAGCATTCCCTGGTAGTCCATCGCCGGCAGGGCGCGTGCTCCGGCCGCGAAGGCCGCCTCGGCCAGTTTGTCGGCCTGGGCGTTCCGTGGCAGCCCCGCGATCCGGCGGCGGATCTCGTCTGCGGGTGTCGCGGCGCCCGCCCCTTCGGCAGCGGGTTCGAAGCGTCCGGTGCGCCGTGCCCGCAGGAGGCTCAGGTGGCTCCGGGCGCCTTCCAGGTTCGATTCGAAGGCGAGCATGTCGACGTGTTCGGCTGGCAGTTCCCGCAAGGCCCGTTCGAGCACACGGATCTGCTCGGCCATGGCCTCCTCGTCGGCGCGGCGGGCGGCCTGGTGGACGCGGAACAGGGCGATCTGCGCGTTCAGGGCCAGCCGCTCGTCCGGCCGCAGTGGCGCGGTCTCCACGATGCGGGCCATGTCGTCGACGGCGGTGTCGAAGTCGTCCTCACCGCCGCCCAGTTGGGCCAGATAGGTCCGCAGGATGGCATGGGCGAAGTCGAGATTCTCACGGGTCCGGGTGCCGGACGGGAGCGCAGCCCGGGCCCGTTCGATCCGGGCGAGCGCTCCCTCGATCTGGGCGGGTTCGGTGAGGTGCCGCAGACCGAACGCGCTGTTCCTGACCACGACACCGGCCTGCCAGGTCTCGTCCGCCGGCCCGTGCGCCCGCACCTCGTGCCAGAGTTCGTCCTCGCGCACGGGGTCGAAGAGCGGTTGTTCGAACCGCAGGATCGGCAGCACGCTCAGCACATGTCCGGCCCGCAGCCCGGACATGACGGTGCCGCGGGGCAGCGCCGCCCAGTCCCCGTAGAGGCGGTCGTAGGCCTGCCGTGCCGTCGTACAGCCCAGCCGGTCCAGCACGAGCTGGGTCATCCCGGCCAGGTCCGCGCCGCTGACGACGCCGTTCGCCCGCTGCTCGATCTCCCACACCAGCGCCTGAAGGTCGTACGGAGTCGTCAACTCACATCCCCCGCTCCGGCGACCGCGGCGCGGTACGCGTCCGGCAGGGCTCCGGCACCCCGTTGAGCCACCGTTCCCCCTCGTCGATCGCGGGCTCCCTCTTGGACGGCACCTCCCCCAACACGGACGCGACCTCGAACTGCGGTGCACCAGGCGACATATGGCCATGATCCGCCGCCCGCCTCACCGGCCACAAGGGCCATGGGGCCCCGCCCGTCGGACGAGCCGGCCCGTCACGCCCAGGGCAGCCACGCCCGCACCTCGAACCCGCCCTCCGGCGTGTGCCCGTGCTCCAGGCGGCCGCCCGCCAGGGTCGCCCGTTCCGTCAGGCCGATCAGGCCCTGGCCGGAGCCGGGTACGGGGGGCACCTCGCCCTCGGGGGGCGGGTTGCGCACGGAGACGGTGAGGCCGTCGCCCGGTGCGGTGGTGACGGACACCGTGACCTCCGTGCCGGGCGCGTGCTTGCGGGCGTTGGTCAGGCCCTCCTGGGCGATGCGGTAGGCGGTGCGGCCGACGGAGGACGGGACGGCGGCGGGGTCGCCGACACACTGGTCCAGGGAGACTTTCATGCCGGCCTGGCGGGACTCGGCGACCAGCGTGTCCAGCGCCCCGAGGGTCGGCTGCGGCCTGCCCGTGTCGTCGGGCTCGTCCGCCCGCAGCACGCCGATGATCTCCCGCAGGTCCTGGAGGGCCTCGTGCGCGCTCTCCCGGATCACGCCCGCCGCCCGCGCGGTCTGCGCCGGAGGCGCGTCGGGCCGGAACTCCAGGGCCCCCGCGTGCACGCTGAGCAGTGTCAGCCGGTGGGCGAGCACATCGTGCATCTCCCGCGCGATGGCCTCGCGGGCGAGCCGCTGCGCCTGCTCGGCCCGCAGCCGCGCCTCCGTCTCGGCCCGCCGGGCACGGTCCCTGAGGCTCACCATCAACTGCCGCTTGGCCCGTACGAACATGCCCCAGCCGACGATCGCCACCGTGAGCAGCACGGCGAAGAGCACGCTCACCAGGTAGGCGATGTCCCCGTCGGGGCGCAGCCAGTAGAACAGCGGGATCAGCGCGACGTTGACGCCGCCCACCCAGGCCACGTACCGGAAGGGGCGGTGCACCGCGAGGGTGAACAGGGCGATCACGGCCGTACCGCCCGCGGTGTCCGAGACGAGGGTGACGGGAGTCAGCGCCACGGCGAGCCCCAGGGGCCAGCGGCGGCGCAGCCAGACCGTCGCGCAGGCCAGCGCGCCGATGACCTGGTCGACGACGGCCAGCCCTTCCGGGACATGCGGGTTCTTGACGAGGGCCTCCAGGGCGACCGTCCCCACCAGCACGGCGAGCAGGAAGCAGCAGAAGTCGACGGCCCAGTCGCGCGCGGTACGCCGGGGCCGCCGCCCGCCCCGTTCGGGGTCGGGGTCGAGTTCGTGCAGGAGGGCGGAGGGGATGAACCATCTGCGCCCGGTGAACAGCGAGGGTGTCTCCCCCGGCGGCACCGGGGCGGCCTGCCCCGCGTTGTCACCTCTCACGGTCGACAAATCTACGCAGCCCGGGCCCGCTCCACCGCCTCCTGGGAGAGATCGTCGACCAAAGTCGTCACACCGGAGACTTTCGACGGGGCCGACCGGGCCCGGACAGGGACTTCGGTTCCCGGATGTCCGCCCCGCGGCCGACGCGCGTGGGGGGTCCCCGGGGCGAGGCTCGTGGCATGAAGCAGGTACTGGAGATTCTCGGCTTCCTCGCCCTGGTCCAGGGCGTGGCGGGCCTGGTGCACGAGTTCACCGACTGGGACTGGGGGCTCGTGCAACGACTGGGGTTCCTTGACGGCTACGAGATCTACGCGAGCGTCACGCTGCTCGTGCTGGGTGTCGCCCTGTTCGCGGCGGCCGGGAGCCGGAAGTCCGTCTGAGCGTCCGGGCGGACTTCCGGCCGGTGTTCACCGAAGTGGCCGAACGGCTCAGCAGCCGTAGTCGACCAGGTCGAACGACTCGTAGTGGTCGGCCGTGTAGTAGTCCTCCTGGTTCTCCTCACCGGTGACGATGCGCCGCGCACCGCGGTTGGAGGAGCCGGGGGTCTCGACCGTGTACTCGTGGTAGTACCCGGTCGACTGCTGGGGCAGGACGCCCTCCCGGTTCTGGAAGACGGTGCCGTCCTGCTCGTACGGGTAGGGGCCGCCCTGCTCGATCAGGTCGAGCGTGTCGTGGGCCTGGGACGGCAGTTTGCTGTAGCAGATGTCACCGACGGCGGTGGGGGCCGCGTCGGCCGTGGTGGCGGAGACGGTCCCGCCGATGAGGAGAGCAGATACGAGGGCGGCTGCTGCGCCGAGCCGCGAGGTGTGTGGGGGGAAATTCATGCGCTCATGATGACGCGCGTAGACAGTGGCATGTCAATGTCAAGGGCGGAGATTTTCCCGTCAAGTCGGATGAGTTTGCGGGAAGTTAACCTCGGCTACGCGTCCTCCGGAAGTTTGTACTCCCCGTACTCCGGGCGGCCCGCCAGCTCGTACGTCTGCATCGAGACGCCCGCGCCGGAGACGCTCCCTCCCCGGTGCCGGAACGCGGTCGGTACGGCGCCCTCCGGGAACAGCCGGAACCCGGTGCCGAGCACGACCGGGAAGGTCAGCAGGTGGAGGGTGTCGACGAGGTCGAGCGACAGCAGGGAGCGGACGAGAGCGCCGCTGCCGTGCGTCTGGACCTCGCCGTCGGTGCGCTCCTTCAGGGCGGTGACCTCCTGGGCGAGGTCCCCGGAGAGCACGGTGGTGCCCGCCCAGCCGGGGTCCGTCAGCGTCGAGGAAGGGACGTACTTCGGCAGGGAGTTGAGCTTCGAGGCGACCGGATCGGCCGGGTCGGTCACCTTCGGCCAGTACGAGGAGAAGATGTCGTACGTACGGCGCCCGAGCAGGAAGGCCGCCGGGCGTGCGAAGACGTCGTTGACGAACCGGCCGAAGTCCTCGTCGGCGTACCAGAAGCTCCAGCCGCCGTGGGGGAAGTCCCCTCGGGTGTCCTCCTTCGGCCCGCCGGGAGCCTGGTAGACACCGTCGAGGGTGACGAAGAGGGTGGAGACGAGCTTGCCCATGGCGGGTGCCTTCCTGTCCGGAACGAAGAGGGTCCGTTGTCATGGGTTCAGACCCCTCAGGCACCCGCAACTCATCGCTGGGCCGTACGCCACGCGCGCGTGTCGCCCGGGACCTCGATGTCCGTTCGCCGCCAGCACCGCCGTCGGGCGGCGGCTGGGATGGAGACATGACTTCACAAGGAACTTCTCAGGCGACTTCGCGAGCGACTGCTCGGGAAACCCTGCACGGCAAGGTGGCTCTCGTGACCGGCGGGAGCCGTGGCATCGGCGCGGCGACGGCCCTGCGGCTGGCCCAGGAGGGCGCGGACGTGGCCGTCGGCTACGTGAACGGCAAGGAGGCGGCCGAAGAGGTCGTACGGGCCGTGGAGGCGCTGGGGCGCCGGTCGGTGGCGCTGCGGGCGGATGCGGCGGACGCCGCCGAGGCCGCCGGTGTGGTGGCCGCGGCGGCCGAGGCGCTGGGCGGCCTCGACATCCTGGTGAACAACGCGGGCGTGGGGGTTCTCGGGCCGTTGGAGACGCTGTCGCTCCCGGATGTGGACCGTGTCCTCGACGTCAACGTACGAGCGGTCTTCCTGGCCTCCCAGGCGGCTGCCGCGCGAATGCCGGAGGGCGGCCGGATCATCACCCTCGGCAGCTGCATGGCACAACGCGTGCCGGGCCCGGGCGGGACGCTCTACGCGATGAGCAAGGCCGCCCTGGCCGGTCTGACGAAGGCCCTGGCGAGGGAGCTGGGCGAGCGCGGGATCACCGCGAACCTCGTCCTGCCCGGCCCGATCGACACCGACATGAACCCGGCGGACGGGCCGTACGCGTCCGGCCAGGCCGCGATGACCGCGTTGGGCCGGTACGGAACGGCCGGTGAAGTGGCGTCCATGGTCGCCTATCTGGCCGGGGCGACGTATGTGACCGGTGCGGAGTTCTCGGTGGACGGCGGGCACGCGGCGTGAGGCCCCCAGGGCGCACGTGACGTACATGGGGCGCACCGGTGCTGTCAGGCCGGTGCGCCCCATGGGTCGGGGGCGGCTCAGCCGCCCAGCTCCTGGTGACGTGCCGCGAGACGCCTCGCGCCGTCTTCCGTCAGGGAGCCGAAAAGCCGCAGCCGGGAGATGCCGCCGTCCGGGAAGATGTCCACGCGCGCGTGCGTGCCGACGGCCGGCTCCGGGAGGACGAAGCGGTGGTTGGTGTCGGGCTGGAGGCGGGTGCGGGGCAGGATCTCGCGCCACTCGCCGTCCTCACCGTCCCTGACCGACACGGACGCCCAGCCGGCGCTGTTGCCCTTGAGGTAGGCGGTGTCGATCTCCAGGGCGCGGATCTGTGCCTGGGCGGCCAGCCGGTAGCGGATCCAGTCGTTGCCCTGGTCGCGGCGGCGCCGGGTCTCCCAGCCGTCGTCCATCTTGCGGGAGCGGCCGGGCTGGATGGTGTTGGAGGCGGGCGAGTAGAAGAGGTTGGAGGCGTCCTCCGCCCGGCCGCCGTTCTCCAGGGCGACGACATCGAAGGTGCCCAGCGTCTCCAGCCACGCGGGGTCCGGGACGACCTCGCCGTACACGCGCAGGCGGGCTATGCCGCCGTCGGGGTGCTGGTTCACCCGCAGGTGGGTGAAGCGCTGCTCGACCGCGACGGAGAAACCGTTCGCCGCGTGGCCGCCGACCGGGGTGCGCGGGACCAGGGTCGTCCACTTCACGTCGTCCCCGAGGAGTTCCTCGGGCGACGGGGAGCCCGGCACGGAGGTGCCCTCGACGGACACCGCCTGCGGGTAGTTGCCGCGGAAGTGGGCCGTGTCGACGACGATTCCGCGGATCACCCCGGGTGCGCCGAGACGCACCAGTGCCCAGTCGTGGTCCTCGGCCGTCGGCCACGGGTGCCCGGCGGAGGCACCGCGCCGCCGCCGCGTCTCCCAGCCGTCCATGATCTTGCCCTTGTGCCCGAAGTGCTCGGGGTCGAACTCGGCGGGCTCGGGCACCAGCAGGTTCTCGCGCTGGGCGAAGAACTCGTCGTTGGCGGCGAGGACACCGGCCCCGAGGCGCCGGTCGGCGAGGTTGGCGTACTGGGTGAAGGGGAAGTCGGCGGTGCGGTAGTCCGCGTACGGGTCGCCGCCTCCGTAGGGGTTCGAGTCGCCGGTGAAGCTGGGGATCGCCGTCACGGGATGGGTGCCTTTCGGGAGTCGGCCGGGGGATGCGGGTGCGAGGAGGTCTACGGGTGGCGGGTGAGGAGTCGGCCCTTCGGTTCGGTGAACTCGCCGTCCACGACGATGCGCTGTCCGCGCAGCCAGGTGGACTTCACGACGCCGTACAGGGTCTTCCCCGAGTACGCCGTGACGTGGTTGCGGTGCTGGAGGGCCGCGGGGTCGACGGTGAAGGTCTCGTCGGGCGCCAGGACGGCGAAGTCGGCGTCGCGGCCCGCCGCGATGGCGCCCTTGCGGGTGTCGAGCCCGACCAGTTCGGAGGTCCGCGCGGACATCCAGCGGACCACGTCCTCCAGGCCGTGACCGCGTTCGCGGGCCTCCGTCCACACCGCCGCCAGGCTCAGCTGGAGTCCGGAGATGCCGCCCCACGCCGTGGCGAAGTCGTCCGTCTTGAGGTCGGCGGTGGACGGGGAGTGGTCGGTGACGACGCAGTCGATGGTGCCGTCGGCGAGCGCCTGCCAGAGCAGGTCCTGGTTGGCGGACTCGCGGATCGGCGGGCAGCACTTGAACTCGCTGGCGCCGTCGGGGACTTCCTCGGCGGTGAGGGTCAGGTAGTGGGGGCAGGTCTCCACGGTGACGCGGACGCCGTCCGCCTTCGCCTCGGCGATCATCGGCAGGGCGTCGCTGGAGGACAGGTGCAGGATGTGCACGCGCGCGTGGAGGGCCTTCGCCTCGCGGATGAGCTGGGCGATGGCGGTGTCCTCGGCGTCCCGGGGGCGGGAGGCGAGGAAGTCGGCGTAGCGGGGGCCGGGCTGCTGCGGGGCGGTGGCGAGGAGGTGGGGGTCCTCGGCGTGCACGATGAGCAGGCCGTCGAGGGCGGCGATCTCGGCCATGGAGCGGGCGAGCGGCTCGCGCTCGAGGTGCGGGAACTCGTCCACGCCGGACGGCGACAGGAACGCCTTGAAGCCGAAGACACCGGCCTCGTGCAGCGGGCGGAGATCCTTGACGTTGTCGGGCAGGGCGCCGCCCCAGAAGCCGACGTCGATGTGCGCCTTGTCGGCGGCGACCCGCTGCTTGGTGCGCAGGTGGGCGACGGTCGTGGTCGGCGGGAGGGAGTTGAGGGGCATGTCGACGAGGGTGGTGATGCCGCCGGCCGCCGCGGCGCGGGTGGCGGTCCAGAAGCCCTCCCACTCGGTGCGGCCCGGGTCGTTCACATGGACGTGGGTGTCGACCAGGCCGGGCAGCAGGACGTGGTCGCCCAGATCCTCCAGGCGTGCGCCCTCCGGTACGGGCGCGTCGTACGGAAGGACGGCCGTGATCGTGCCGTCGGCGACCGCGACGGACGCGGCGCGCGTCCCCTCGGGAGTGATGACACGCGTCGAGCGAAGCACCAGTTCAGCGTCGGACACCCGAACCCCTTACTTCCACCTGTTACTTCCACCTACCGGAATTCAACTTTCTGTTGAAGGAGTCTCACTCCCTCCTCCAAGCCAGTCAAGGGCACACTGGACCTCGGCGCCCTTCATGCGACCAGCCCTGGACGTTTCCACAAAGCGGAATTAGACTTCCAGTACGCAGAACGTAGCTACGTACGAGCGGGGAGTCAACCGACTGCCGGGTAGGCTTCAGCTCTTCCGCCGCCAGTCCCGAAAGGAACGCGCCGTGCCGACGTCCAGCGCCAGCACCACCGACTCCGCCCGGTCCTCCGCCAACGGCGGCGTACAGTCCCTGGAGCGCGCCTTCGACCTGCTCGAACGGATGGCGGACGCGGGTGGCGAGGTCGGCCTGAGCGAGTTGTCCGCGAGCAGCGGGCTGCCCCTGCCGACCATCCACCGCCTGATGCGCACCCTGGTGGCCTGCGGGTACGTACGTCAGCAGCCGAACCGGCGGTACGCGCTCGGTCCGCGCCTGATCCGTCTCGGCGAGTCGGCCTCCCGGCTGCTGGGCACCTGGGCGCGTCCCTACCTCGCCCGGCTGGTCGAGGAGACCGGCGAGACGGCGAACATGGCACTGCTGGACGGGGACGAGATCGTCTACGTCGCGCAGGTGCCGTCGAAGCACTCGATGCGCATGTTCACGGAGGTCGGCCGGCGCGTGCTTCCGCACTCCACGGGCGTGGGCAAGGCCCTGCTCGCGAGCTTCCCGGCGGAGGAGGTCCGCGCCCTGCTCCACCGCACGGGCATGCCCGCCGCGACGGAGAAGACGATCACGACGCCCGACGGGTTCATCGCGGCGCTGGAGGACGTACGCCGGCAGGGCTACGCGATCGACGACAACGAGCAGGAGATCGGGGTCCGCTGCCTGGCGGTCTCGGTGCCCGACTCCCCCACCGCCGCCGCCATCTCCATCTCCGGCCCGGCGGGCCGGGTCACGGAGGCGGCGACGGACAAGATCGTGCCGGTGCTCCAGCAGGTCGCCGTCGAACTGTCGGAGGCCCTGGCCAACCAGAGCCCGGCCTGACGTTCGGCGCGGGCGCGGCGCCCTAGGGCCTGTCGTTTGGATCACGCCGCAGACGCGGGGATCACGAGTTGCCGCCGATTTCCTGCGACCTGATCCAAACGACAGGCCCTAACCCTCGCCGCGCACCGGCCCCCCGAAGAGGTCCACGGCCCGGCGGACCTCCGACAGGCCGGTGGACAGCGCGCTCACCGAGCCGATCGCGCCGGCGATCAGCAGCAGGGAGCGGCGCAGCCGCGGGATCTCGGGGATGCCGGCGACGGCCATCGCGTCCAGCGCGGCCAGTTCCTCCTCGGCGATGGTCCGGTCGGCGAAATCGCCGGGATGGGCGGCGAGCCGGCGGCGCAGCCCGGACACGGCGGAGCGCAGCTCCGTCACGCGCGGGTCCTCGTCGCCGCTGGTCACAGGCCCCTGCCGCTTCTGCTCCACGCTCCGCAACACAGTCCTCCCCCTCGCACTTCGTCGTGCGCGTGCCATTCCGACGCGAAGTCCCCCACACCGGGCAGCGATCGGACGCCCGGACGGTCGGTGCGGGCGAGATTAAACGACAGGACCCACCAGGCGCCAGTCCATTGCGTCATCGACTTGCTCCGCTGCGTAACTTCTCGGCCCTAGATCCTGCGGTATGCAGGATCCATGACGACACGTAAGACGCCGGGCGAGGCCCGGGAGGTTGCCGGGGTGCTGCTCGCCGCCGGCGGCGGGCGACGACTCGGAGGGCGCCCCAAGGCACTGCTCCTCCATCGGGGGCGGCCGCTCGTGGAGCACGCGGTGCGGGTGCTGCGGGAGGGCGGTTGCACACGGGTCCACGTAGTCCTGGGCGCCCGGTCCGAAGAAGTGCGCGAACGGGCCGCCCTGCCGGGCTGCGTCCTGGTCGACAACCCCGACTGGGAGCAGGGCATGGGCTCGTCCCTGCGGGCCGGGCTCGACTCGCTGGCCGGTACGGGCGCCCGGGCCGCCCTGGTCTCGCTCGTCGACCAGCCCGGCATCGGCCCGGAGGCGGTGGCCCGGGTGCTCGGGGCGCACCGGGGCGAGGAGTCGCTGGTGTCGGCCGCGTACGACGGGGTGCGGGGCCATCCGGTCCTGTTCGGCGCCGCCCACTGGGCGGGCATCGCCGCGGCCGCCACCGGGGACCGAGGGGCACGCGCCTATCTGAAGGAACACGAGCCGGCGATCGCGCTGGTCGAGTGCGGGGACGTGGCCCGGCCCTTCGACATCGACACCGAGGCAGATCTGGCCCACCTTGAGTGAGCGGGGTGGCACGGAGCGCCACCTTTCCTCGATCCGAAGAGTCTCGACGTCAACACACGATTGAACTTCCACTATGAGGAAACTAGTATCCACAGTTCAGAAGCGCCCGAGGGCTCCACGGGCGCCGCACCCTGTATCCGGGAAGACTGGCACCCGGTGCCGCACCGCAGGCTCGTCTTCGTAGCTCGCTGAAGGAAGTGACCGTTCATGTCCGCACCAGCGCCGTCACCGCTGGCCATCGTCGACGCCGAGCCCCTGCCGCGGCAGGAGGAGGTCCTCACCGAAGCGGCGCTGGCCTTCGTGGCCGAGCTGCACCGGCGGTTCACGCCCCGGCGTGACGAACTCCTCGCCCGCCGCGCCGAGCGCCGCGCCGAGATCGCCCGCACCTCCACCCTCGACTTCCTCCCGGAGACCGCCGCGATCCGCGCCGACGACTCCTGGAAGGTCGCCCCGAGCCCGGACGCCCTGAACGACCGCCGGGTCGAGATCACCGGCCCCACCGACCGCAAGATGACCATCAACGCCCTCAACTCGGGCGCCAGGGTGTGGCTCGCGGACTTCGAGGACGCCTCCGCGCCCACCTGGGAGAACGTGATCCTCGGCCAGCTCAACCTGAGCGACGCCTACACCCGGAACATCGACTTCACGGACGAGAGGTCCGGCAAGTCGTACGCCCTGAAGGCGAACGAGGAACTCGCCACGGTCGTCATGCGCCCGCGCGGCTGGCACCTGAACGAGCGTCACCTCGTCGACGCGGACGGCACCCCGGTGCCCGGCGCGCTGGTCGACTTCGGGCTGTACTTCTTCCACAACGCCGAGCGCCTGCTGGGCCTCGGCAAGGGCCCGTACTTCTACCTCCCCAAGACGGAGTCGCACCTGGAGGCCCGCCTCTGGAACGAGGTCTTCGTCTTCGCCCAGGAGTACGTCGGCATCCCGCAGGGCACCGTCCGCGCGACCGTGCTGATCGAGACGATCACCGCCGCGTACGAGATGGAGGAGATCCTCTACGAGCTGCGCGACCACGCCTCCGGGCTGAACGCGGGCCGCTGGGACTACCTCTTCTCCATCGTCAAGAACTTCCGTGACGGCGGAGCGAAGTTCGTCCTCCCGGACCGCAACGCGGTGACGATGACGGCCCCGTTCATGCGGGCGTACACCGAACTCCTCGTCCGCACCTGCCACAAGCGCGGCGCGCACGCGATCGGCGGCATGGCGGCCTTCATCCCGTCCCGCCGGGACGCGGAGGTCAACAAGGTCGCCTTCGAGAAGGTCCGTGCCGACAAGGACCGCGAGGCCGGGGACGGCTTCGACGGCTCCTGGGTCGCCCACCCCGACCTGGTGCCGATCGCCATGGAGTCCTTCGACAAGGTCCTCGGCGAGAAGCCCAACCAGAAGGAGCGGCTGCGCGAGGACGTCGACGTCAAGGCGGCCGACCTGATCGCCGTCGACTCGCTCGACGCCAAGCCCTCGTACGCGGGTCTGGTCAACGCCGTGCAGGTCGGCATCCGTTACATCGAGGCCTGGCTGCGCGGACTCGGCGCGGTCGCGATCTTCAACCTGATGGAGGACGCGGCCACCGCCGAGATCTCCCGCTCGCAGATCTGGCAGTGGATCAACGCGGAGGTCGTCCTCGACAACGGCGAGCAGGTCACCGCCGAGCTGGCCCGCAAGGTCGCCGCCGAGGAACTCGCGAACATCCGCGCCGAGATCGGCGACGAGGCCTTCGCGGCCGGCAACTGGCAGCAGGCCCACGACCTGCTGCTGACGGTCTCCCTCGACGAGGACTACGCCGACTTCCTGACGCTGCCGGCGTACGAGCAGCTCAAGGGCTGAGCAGTCAGCGGCTGAACAGTCAGCGCTCCGAGTGGCCCAGGGTCTTTCCCGGGGCCACTCGGTCGCGTACGGCCTTCTTCACGGCGGTCGGTTCGGGGAAGCCCTGCTCGCGCCGGTCCCAGACGACCTCGTCGCCGACGCGGACGACGAACACGCCGCCCGTGCCCGGCTTGAGCGCCAGTTCCGACAGCTCCGCCTCGAAGGTCGTGAGCAACTCCTGGGCCAGCCATGCCGCTCGGGGCAGCCAGCGGCACTGGGTGCAGTACTCGATCTCGACACGGCCACTCATCCGAGGTGCACCGACCAATCCTGTTGGGCCGCGGGTTTGCCGTGCAGGTCGGGGACCTGCTTGAGCCACGCGGGTCGTCCTTGCTGGTTCCTCGCCGCCCGGACGGCCTCCTCGGCGGCGAGCTCCTCCCGGGTGGGGAAGCCGGTGGGCAGCCAGGCCTCGGAGGACCGCACGCGCGCGTGGAGGTACGTCACATACGCCTCGCGTGCCTCGTCCGCGGTCGCGAAGCCGGGCTCTTCCGCGAGCCAGGCGTCGGGGACCTCCGCGAGGATGCCGCGCAGCAGCTCCTCGGTCACCCGGGGAGCCAACTCGGCGTCGGCGGCCCGCACATCGGGCCCGTAGTGGCCGAGGGCGTGGTGCCGGAAGTCGTAGGCCTTGGCCGGGTCGGCGCCGTCCCAGCGGTGGTGGAAGACGAGGGCGGCGCCGTGGTCGATCAGCCACAGGCGCGGGGGCGCGACGCCCAGCGTGGGCCAGACCATCAGGTTGGAGCTGTGGACCGTACGGTCGACGTTCACGGTGAGGGCGTCGAGCCAGACGATCCTGCCCGCCTCCAGAGGGTCGACCGGGAAGACCCGGGCGATCTCCGGCGTGAAGTCCCGGGCGCCCGGCAGATGGTCCATGCCGAGGTTGACACCCGCGCTGGCCGCGTGCAGCTCCCGCACCTCCTGGTGGGGCTCGCTGTCGGCGATCTCCGGGTCGAAGTGCACGAGGACCAGCTCCGGGAACCGCAGCCCGAGGGCACGGGCCAGTTCGCCCACGATCACCTCGGCGACGAGGGCCTTGCGGCCCTGCGCGGAGCCGGTGAACTTGACGACGTAGGTGCCGAGGTCGTCCGCCTCGACGACGCCGGGGACGGAGCCGCCAGATCGCAAGGGTTCGACATAGCGGGTCGCGGTGACCTCTCTCAGCATTTTCTCAGGTCACCCACTCCATTGACCTTGCAATCCACGGCCGCCCTCGAGGCGTCATATAGCGGGAATGGTAACCGAGAGGGCGAAAGACCGATCCGGGGACCGACGACGGGGGGCATCGGTCCCCGGACCGGGGACAGGAGGGCTCCGGAGGTCCGGAGCCGAAGGGGCGCATGTGGACGACGG
Organism: Streptomyces sp. NPDC057099; assembly: GCF_042671245.1. Taxonomy (NCBI): domain Bacteria; kingdom Bacillati; phylum Actinomycetota; class Actinomycetes; order Kitasatosporales; family Streptomycetaceae; genus Streptomyces; species Streptomyces sp. NPDC057099. The sequence goes on along the minus strand of NZ_JBHUTX010000014.1, from coordinate 14,095 downwards.
ATCCGCGGTGCCGCGGGCCGGGCGGGAAGACCTGGCTTCCCACTCGCGAGGCGGCACCGGGCCGCTGCCCGGCCGGAGCCTCAGCCCGGCCGGCGCCCCGGCTCGGGCAGGACGCCGGGCTTCGTTCGCCTACTCACTGTGCAGGACCTTGGCGATGGTCATACGGGCCGCCGAGCGGGCCGGCAACAGGGCCCCGAGTACGGCGATCATGACGCCGGCGAGTGCCAGGCCTGCCAGTTGCGGGGCATGCCAGACCTCCTTCATGGACTCTGGGAAGGCGACGACCCCGACGTGGTCCACGATCAGCCTGTGCCCGACCATGCCCAACGGGATCCCGGCGACTCCGGCGACCAGGCCCAGCCCGGCCACAGAGGTCACAGTCATCGCCACGACCTGGCGCGGCGTCATCCCGATCGACTTGAGCATGCCCAGGTCACGTCGTCGCTCCCGGGTGTTCAGCAGCACGGTGTTGAAGACCCCGAGCGCCGCCACGATGGTCAGCAGCACGGTGAACACCGTGGAGAAGCTGACGACGGTCGTCGTCGCGCTGTTCCCTGACTCACCCGGCGACGGGTGGAGCCCGGGATCGCCTTCCTTGACTCCCTTGACGTAGGCGTGGACGTCGCTGCCGTGGGCGAGCTCGACCGTGTAGCTGTTGGCCCGCCGCTCCGGGGCGAGGGCGGTCAGGGTCTGCCAGGAGACGTTGATGTTCCGGGCGTCGCCGGCCATGTCCTTCCCGACGATCTTCGCGCGCGTCGTCTTGCCGTTCACGGCAAGGGTGATGCTGTCCCCGACCTTCATGCCGCGCTGGGCCAGGAACGACGGTCCGACCACCACCTCACCGGCGCCCTCGAGCCAACGGCCCTCGACCATCCCGCCGGCCAGGGGCGGCGGATCGCCCCGGTAGGAATTGGCGAACACCGGCTGCGGCGATCCCACGATGTTCAGCTGGATGAGCGTCTCGGCGGTCACCTTCTCCGCGCCGGGCAGCGAGCGCAGCAGCTGCTCGGTCTGGGCGTCGTTCAGCTTCGGTACGGCATCGTCGTGTTCGGCCGTACCCGCCCGGACCACGACGACGGGCGCGCCGTCCCGGTCGGTCTGGTCGGCGTAGGCGACCATCGTGCTGGTCAAGCCGGTGGTGAGCGTCACCGTGGTCACGCCCAGGGCGATGGCCGCCATGGTGAGCAGGGTGCGGCCCGGCCGGGCGAACGGCTGCCCGAGGCCCAGGCTCACGGCACGCGGCAGCCGGGTCCCGCTGAGCACGCGCTGCACACGCAGTCCGCGTCCGGTCCGGGGCGCGCTGCCCGCGGTGATGGCCCGGGCAGCCGAAAGCCGGTGCGCCCGGAGCGAGGGGACCAGCGCGGCGAGGACCACCACGGCGAGCATGGCGACGAGACTGGTCAGGGGCACCCACGCGTCGAGGCCCACGACGGCACTGCCGGTCTCGGTCCCGGAGAACGCGATGGTCAGGATCGGCCCTGCGAGTGCGGCGCCTGCCAGGGTGCCGATCAGCGAACCGGCGAGCGCGGGTACCGACATCATCATGAGGTAGACCGCGACCACCTGGTTCGGTGTGAATCCGAGAGCCTTGAGCACACCGATGTGCCGGTGTCCGGACACGACGGCTCCGCTGACCACGTTGGTGACGATCAGCACGGAGACCAGCAGACCGAGGATTCCGAACAACACCATGAACGGCAGGTAGGAGTCGGCTTTCGCCGCATAGGCCTGCTTGAGCTTGAGGTAGGACTGCTGGGCGACCAGTGCGCCCGAGGGCAGACCCTCCGTGGCACGGTCCAGACCGGCGCGCAGTTGCGCCTCCGAGGTCGAACCGTCGAACCGGTAGAGCATCTGGGCGGAGGTGGGACGCAGCTCGGTCATCTGCTCCGGTGAGACCCATGCGCCCGCCGTCTTGCTCATGCTGGTGGCGAATCCGACGATGGTGAGGCTCGGCGCACCCTTCGCGCGGATCTTCGTCCCCAGGAACTTGGGGTTCGGCGTTCCGGCATTGGGCCAGCTGACGACGATCTCACCGGGGCGGTTGGCCCAGTCGCCCAGCAGGAGCTGCACGTGGTCCACCGGTCCGTCGGGTCCCGGACGGCCGACCACGGTCACGGGTCCGGCCGGCATCCAGAGGAAGTCCTCGGGAATGTCCAGGACGGTCTGGCCGAACGGCCCCGCGGCGGCCTGGACTCCCGGTTTCCGGGCGGTCTTCTCCAGTTCCTCCGTCGAGACCTTCCGGGTGTCGAAGGAGGCCACCGAATGGGCACCGCGCTGCTGGTCGAAGGCCCGGTCGAAGGGACCGGAGGCGGCGTCCAGCAGTCCGAGGGCCAGCAGGATCGTCGTGGTGGAGCACAGTACGACGAGTCCGATGACGAATGTCTGGAGCTTGCGGCGTTTCACGGCCGCACGTGAGGCTCGCCAGACGGCGCTCATGCGGTCGTCTCCAGCGAGCTCTCCCGGTCCACCCGGCCGTCGGCGACCTCGATGAGACGGCTGGCGCAGCGCGTGGCCAGGTTTCGGTCGTGGGTGACGATCAGCAGCGTCTGGCCGATCTGGTTGAGGTCGATGAGCAGATCCATGACCTGTTCTCCCGAGCGGCTGTCGAGCGCGCCTGTGGGCTCGTCGGCCAGCAGCAGGGCCGGGCGGTTCATCAGAGCCCGGGCCACCGCGACCCGTTGCCGTTCGCCGCCGCTCAGCGCTGCCGGGTACACGTCCTTGCGGTCGGCGACCCCGAGCTCGTCGAGGAGCTCCAGGGCTCGACGGCGGGCCTGGCGGGCCGATGTGCCGGTCAGCTGCGCCGCCAGGGCCACATTGTCGAGGGCCGGCAGGTCGTCGATGAGGTTGAAAAACTGGAAGATCATGCCGATGTGCCGACGGCGGAACAGCGCGAGACCGGTCTCGTTGAGCTGCGACAGGTCCTGTCCGGCGACCTGGACACGGCCGGAGGTCGGGCGGTCCAGTCCGGCGACCATGTTGAGCAGGGTGGACTTGCCGCAGCCGGAGGGCCCCATCACGGCGACCGCCTCGCCCGCGCCGATCTCCAGCGTCATTCCGTCCAGAGCCTTGGTGTCGCCGAATTCCTTGTGCACGTCCTCCAGTACGACGACCGGCTGGAAAGCGGCGGGGTCAGGATCTGTAGCCATGGCAAGAACCTAGAAGCGGAGCCACAGCCGTTGCGTCCCTCCGCGGGTGTATCTCCTGGAGGCCGTCATCCTGGGGATGTACTGCACTGGCTCTCCGGGATGATGCGGACCACGAGCGCTGCTGCGAAGCTGGCGTCGTGTGGAGTACTGCTGCCGGCTGGCTGGCCGCCGGCCTGGTGACGTCGTGCCTCGGTGTGCTGTGGCTCGGCGTCGCCCTGCTGCGTGCGCGACGGCTGCACCGGGCGGCGGTGGAGGAGCGTGGCCGGTTCCTGGAACGGGAGCGGGAGAGCGCGGCTCGATCCGCCGTCGACGCCGAACGAGCGCGGATAGCGGCGGAGCTCCACGACATCGTCAGTCACAACGTCAGCGTCATGGTGGTCCAGGCCGGTGCAGCGCGCGAGGTGCTGGACGCGCTGCCGGACGAGGCCGCGGCCGCGATGTCCGCCGTCGAGGCGGCCGGCCGCGACGCGCTGACCGAACTCAGGCACCTCCTGGGCCTGCTCGCTCCGTCGTCGGGTCGCGGCGAAGCGGAAGACGGCCCCGACCTGGCGCCGCAGCCGAGCCTGAGCAGGCTCGGCCAGCTGGTCGACCGTATCTCTTTCGCGGGTCTTCCTGTTGAGGTCCGGGTGAGCGGGGAGCCACGGGCGCTGCCGACGGCCATCGACGTGACGGCGTACCGCATAATCCAGGAAGCATTGACCAATGCCCTCAAACACGGAGACGGAGCCCGAGCTGACGTGACGGTGCGGTACGCGGACAACTGTCTGCGCGTCGAGGTATTGAACAGCGGGTCCAGCGTGCTGACCGGCGGATCCGCGCCCAGCCGCCGGAACCCGGATCCGTGGTCGCCCGAGGGAGCGGGCCGCGGGCTGATCGGACTGCGCGAGCGGGTCGCCGTCTACGGCGGTGACCTGGACGCCCGTCGCCGGCTCGGCGGCGGCTACCGCATTCGCGCCCGCATCCCCCTGGGGCGCACATGATCTCGCCCGCCGAAGCCTCGCCCCGCGTGGTGATCGCCGACGACCAGCAGCTGGTCCGCACCGGTTTCCGGCTGATCCTGACCGCCCGGGGCATCGAGGTGGTGGGAGAGGCATCGGACGGGGCCGAGGCTGTGGAGGCGATCTGCCGGTTGCGGCCCAATGTGGCGTTGATGGACATCCGCATGCCGAACATGGACGGCCTGGAGGCCACCCGCCGGGTGCTCGCGCGGGTCCCGGAGTGCCGGGTGATCATGCTGACGACCTTCGACCTGGACCAGTACGTCTACGCCGCGCTGGCCTCCGGAGCATCCGGCTTCCTCCTCAAGGACACCACCTCCGAACAACTGGCCGCCGCCGTACGCCTGGTCAACACCGGTGACGCCCTTCTCTCGCCGTCGATCACGCGCCGGCTGGTGGAGCGCTTCGCGGCCGGCGAGCCTCAGGGTTCCGGACGAAGCGCTACCGCGCCACCCCATCCGGACCTGAACTCCCCTGCGGTGCATCGCGATCTGGCCGCCCTGACACCCCGTGAGCTGGAGGTACTGACGTTCCTGGGACGAGGGATGTCGAACGCTGAACTGGCCGAGGAGTTGGTCCTCAGCGAGGCGACGGTCAAGACCCATGTGGCGCGGATTTTCGCCAAGCTGACGCTGCGCGATCGCTCCCAGGCGGTGGTCCTCGCCTACGAAACGGGACTCGTCACACCACAAGGCGGCAAAGGGACGGACAGAAGGCCCACATCGTTCTAGGCGACCGGTTCCGGATTCCTGATCCACGGCACTGGTAGCAGTGCCGAACACCCACGAGACGGTGCAACATTAAACGTCTCGACGGTGCCGCATCGAGACAAGATCACACGCTCTTCCCAATCGAACGACCGTCCGTATACGGTCATTGATTGTGGAACAGCTCAAGATCCGGCAGAAACACAGGTCTCCCTGGAAGGGTGAACGGACGGTGTCTTCCGATGCGACGTCGCTCCCCTTGAGCACCATGCGGGTGATGGACCCGACGGCAGAATCAGTCGAACCGAGGGGCGAACGGCTACCCTCACATCGGCGCGACGGAACCCATCACTTTCAGAACTGCGCTGGATTTACCGAAGCGAAGACTCCGCCGAGCAGTTGAGTCACGGCCGTGCACAGAGCCCCCCTGAACGACTTCGGGGAAGCGCCATGCCCTTCGCGACCGGACTGGCCTGGTCCCCCGCTTGCCAGGAGCAAGGACCAGGCAACTCGCTCGAGATTCAGCAGCACGCAGCAGATGAGCATCGACAACGGGGTGAATCGATGAATCAGTTAGACGATGTGAGACACGTTCCAGCAGGAAAAGGCCTCATCAGTCGTCCTACCAGCGTCTCCGAGCCGACCGAAATCCGCAGGGCGAAAGTCGTGCCCGTCCCGATCGCCGCGCTCCTGCCGGGCGAGTCCCCCCGGTCACAGGGACCCGACCAGGAGCACGTGACCCGACTGGCCGAGGTGGACGGGCCACTTCCCCCCATCCTCGTCCGCCGCTCCGACATGCGGGTGATCGACGGCACGCACCGACTGCTGGCCGCCCTGGCCCGCGGGCAGGACACCATTGACGTCGAGTACTTCGAAGGCTCCACGGCCGACGCGTTCCTGCGCGCCGTCGAGGCCAACATCGCGCACGGCCTGCCGCTGTCGCAGGCCGATCGGCGCGCGGCCGCCTCGCGGATCATCGCGTCCCACCCGCACCTGTCCGACCGGGCCATAGCCCGGGCCTCGGGGCTGGGCGCCAAAGCCGTGGCCTCCATCAGACGTCGTACAACTGCCGCACTGCCGCAGTTGAACGCGCGGATCGGCCGGGACGGACGAGTTCGTCCGCTGAGCACCGCCGAGGGACGATGGCGGGCCGCCGAGGTGATGGCCGAGCATCCGGACGCATCGCTGCGCGAGGTAGCCCGGATCGCGGGGATCTCGCCGGCGACCGCGAGCGATGTCCGCAAGCGCATCCTGGCCGGTGAACTTCCGTCCTCGGTTCGGCCGGAGACCCTCAAGCCCTCCCCCGACGCGACGAACGGGCCGACGGACGGAATCGATGTCGGGGTCCCCGCCCAGAACAGCGGACCACAGAAGTCCGGACGAGCGGCGCAGCTGAGCCCTCATCCGGCAGCCGCGTTGGAGAAGCTGCTACGAGACCCCTCACTGAGACTGAAGGAGGAGGGACGCCATCTCCTGCGGCTCCTGCAGCAGAATGCTCTGGCCGAGTGGTCCGACCTGACCGAGGCCGTGCCGCCGCACTGTGGAGAACTGGTGGGAAGCCTCGCTCGTCAATACGCTGCGACATGGCTGCAATTCGCCCAGCATCTGGATGAACGCGAACGCCTTCTGGCTCGCAGCAAGACGGTCGGCTGACACCGATCGCTCTTTACCTCCCTCCGCTGAACACGCGACCCCGCTCGAATTTCTGACGGTTCAACTCTCCATGTCTATTCTGCTCCGCGTTTGACACAGCACGGCAACTTGAACGTTTCGGGAGGATAACACCCGCCTCCCCAATAACCGGAGAGTCCGGAAATTCGGACCCTGCATGACTCTGTATCGACAGCTCCGCCGTCCCGCCGGGTCTGAGACTGGGCGGGACGGCGTTCTTTTTCGTTCAGCCCGACGTCCATGCGGCCCATTCCCGAACACCAGGCAGGTTTTCATGGCAAGGAAAGACGGCCCGGCGGAACGCCGAAAAGGGCTGCGGTTCGACGACGGAAAGGTCACCCGGCAGCGCATCAGAAAGGGGACGATGCGGCGGATCGTCCCGTACGCCCTGAGGTATCGCCGGCCTATGGCATTGCTGCTCTCCGCCACGGTCATCAGCGCCGTGACCACGGCTGCGAGCCCGCTGATCCTTAAGGCGGTCATCGACGAGGGCATCCTGCCGGGCCGGCGCGGGACGATGCTCTGGCTGTGCGCTGCCGTGGCCGGGACGGCGCTGGTGGAGGCCGCGGCGATGTACGCCCAGGCGTGGGCGTCCGGCCGGATCGGCGAAGGCGTCGTCTACGACCTGCGCAACAAAGTGTTCGCACACGTGCAGCGACTGTCCCTGTCCTTCTTCACACGCACGCAGACCGGTGCGCTGGTGAGCCGGCTCAACACCGACGTCATCGGGGCACGGGACGCTATCACGGGCCTGCTGTCCGGCATGCTGTCCACCGTCCTCACCCTGATCCTGGTACTGGCCGCGATGGTCGTGCTGTCGTGGCAGATCACGGTCGTGGCGCTCCTGATCGTCCCGCTCTTCCTGCTGCCGACCCGGTTGGTTGCCCGCAGGCTCCAGCGCCTGACCCGTGAGCGGATGCAACTGGACGCCCGGCTGGGCTCCATGATGAACGAGCGGTTCAACGTGTCGGGCGCCCTGCTCGTCAAGCTGTACGGCAATCCGCGCCACGAGTCGGACCTGTTCGGGGAGAACGCGGGCCGGGTCCGCGACGTCTCCGTCCTGGCCGCCGTCTACAGCCGGCTGCCCGGCATCGTCGTCGCCCTGCTCACGACCCTGACCACGGCGCTCGTGTACGGCATGGGCGGCGTTCTGGCCATCGACGGCGCACTGGGGCTCGGCACCCTGGTGGCTCTGGCCACCCTGCTGACGCGGCTCTACGGGCCGATCGACCAGTTGTCGATGCTGCAGTCGACAGCGATGACGGCGTTGGTCAGTTTCGACCGGGTCTTCGAAGTGCTCGATCTGAAGCCGTCCATCACGGAACGAGCCAACGCCCGGGACCTCCCCACCACCGACGAACCACCCGAGATCACCTTCGACAACGTCCGCTTCCGCTACCCCGACACCGACGAAACCTCCCTCACCTCACTCCAGGCCGACACCCCCCAACAACACAAGAACCAGCAGACAGAAACAGACGAGAACTGGGTCCTCAACGGACTCACCTTCACCGCCGCCGCCGGCAAACTCACCGCAATCGTCGGCCCCTCAGGCGCCGGAAAAACCACCCTCACCCAACTCGTCCCCCGCCTCTACGACCCCACCGAAGGCACCGTCCGCATCAACGGACACGACACCCGCGACCTCACCCTCACCACCCTCCGCAACACCATCGGCGTCGTCAGCCAAGACGCCCACCTCTTCCACGACACCCTCAGAGCCAACCTCCACTACGCCAACCCCCACGCCACCGAACAAGACCCCATCAACGCCTGCCGCCAAGCCCACAGCTGGAACACCGTCCACGCACTCCCCCAAGGCCTCGACACCATCGTCGGCGACCGCGGCCACCGCCTCTCCGGCGGCGAGAAACAACGCATCGCCCTCGCCCGCCTCCTCCTCAAACAACCCCCCATCGTCATCCTCGACGAAGCCACCGCCCACCTCGACACCGAATCAGAAACCGCCATCCAACAAGCCCTCAAAACCGCCCTCACCCACCGCACCAGCCTCGTCATCGCCCACCGCCTGTCCACCATCCGCCACGCCGACCACATCCTCGTCATCGCCAACGGACACATCCACGAACAAGGCACCCACCACCAACTCCTCACCCACAACGGCCTCTACGCCGACCTCTACCACACACAATTCGCGGACCAGGCCCTTGATGAGACGGACGCCCTGCGGACCGGAGCCCGCTGACACAACGAGGGCCCGAGGCAGTCGATGCCTCGGGCCCTCGTTGTGCCGGTCCGTCAGCCGAAAGGCGTCGGGCGGGCGCTGAAGAGGTAGTTGCGGCAGTCGTCCGTGACGTCCGTCGCCGTTCGCCAACCACCCTCGCTCCAGCGGTACATGCGGTAGCCCAGGCCTTCGAGCCCGGTGACGAGCTCGGCCGGCTTCGTGGCGTACTTGGCGAGGTGGCGGTCCTCTATCTCCAGCAGCAGTGCCGGCCGGTGCCGCAGCAGCGTGTGCCGGGCCCCGGCGAGTACGGCGGCCTCGGCTCCTTCGACATCGGCCTTGATGAAGTCGACCCGGTCCAGCGCCAGTCCGTGACACAGAGCGTCCACCGTACGCACCTTGGTGGGCACGGCTCGGGACGCGGGGAACTCGGCGTTGGGGCCGGGGCCCGAGGTGCCGTCGGTGAGGTAGGCGCGGCCGTGGACAGGGAGCAGTCGGCGGCGGGGCAGGCTCATCGACCCGTCATGGGTACGCCCGGCCAGGGCCACGCGGTGCACGGTGACGTTGGCGCAGCCGAGGACGGCGGCCGCGGTGCGCAGCCAGATCGCGGGGCCGGTCAGCGGTTCGACGCTGTGCACGGCGCCGGAGGGCCCGGCCAGCGCGGCCATGCTCCAGGTGTAGAGCCCGTACTCGGCGCCGATGTCGAGGCAGACGGCTCCCGGCCGCACCAGCGGGCGCAGGCCTGCCACCTCGTCCTCGACGAAGGAGCAGCGCGCGGAAGCCCAGCGCAGGGCATGCGCGACCGACCTCACTCGTGTCCCGGGGCCTGGCGAGTCGTCGGGGTGCGGGGGCGCCGAGTCCGTCCGGCTGGTCGGAGTGCCGCTCATCGAGTGCCCTTCGGTGGACGCTGCCGGGAACCGGCCCTGACATGCGCGTGGCTTCGCACCCCCCCAGCGGGTGCGAAGCCACGAAGGAGCCAGGACTGCCGCTACTTCTGCTCCATCGCCGCGATCAGGCTCTTGGGGCGCATGTCGGTCCAGTTCTTCTCGATGTAGTCGAGGCACTCCTGCCGGGGCGCCTTGCCGAACACCGACTTCCAGCCGTCCGGCACGTCGACGAAAACCGGCCACAGCGAGTGCTGGCCCTCCTCGTTGACCAGAACAAGGTAGTCGGCATCGGGGTCTTCGAACGGATTGGTCACCACGTCGTCCTCTCTCGGGGTTCGCGATGTGGTCCACGACGGTGGCGGGCAGCGGACGACCGGAGCGCGGTCCACGCCGTCATCCGGGCTCGGTGGCTGCCTCGGGCACCGGTCGGCCCCACGTGAGAATCACTATGAACCAGGGCGTGCCCGGCCCGTCAACCAAGACCGTCGCACCCAGGCCTGACCGCCGTTCCATACGCGTTCAACTGCGGCGATGCTGCAGTTGAACGCGGGGAACGGCTGCCTTGATCGGCGTGACGGCGCGGTGCGATGGTGGTGGCCCGAGCGCGAAGGGCCAAGGCGCGCCGTCCCGCTGTTCTCTCTCGCGGTTCTCCCTCGCGATCCTGCTCCACCCATCTCCCTCACCGATGGCCAGGAGGCCCTCTTGCACACGACGACTCGCATCGAGGGGGCGCCATGCCCTTCGTGAACACGAACGGCGTCCGGCTCTCCTACCGGCGCATCGGCCGCGGCGAGCCCATCCTGCTCATCATGGGTTCGGGAGCCGCCGGCCACGTCTGGACCACGCATCAGACACCGGCGCTGAACGAGGCCGGATACGAGACGATCGTGTTCGACAACCGGGGCATCGGAGCATCGGACGCGCCGGACGGGAAGTACTCGCTCGCCGACATGGTCGCCGACACCCGGGGGCTGATCGAGAGCCTGGAGCTGGGGCCGTGTCGGATCGTCGGTTCCTCCATGGGCGCCATGATCGCCCAGGAACTGGCCCTGGAGTCACCGCACTTGGTGCGTTCCGCAGTGCTGCTCGCCACCCGGGCGCGCTCGGACAAGGCACGGCGGGCGCTGCAACTGGCGGAGCAGGCCCTGCGGGACGGCGGGATCCGTCTGCCGCCCCGGTACGAGGCGGCCAGGACGGTGCTGGAGATGCTGTCCCCGGCGACGCTGAACGACGAGAGAGCCATCGCCTCCTGGCTGGAGATCCTGGAACTGACCAGTGGCGACAGCAGCGCGGACGGGCAGGCCTGGGTGTCCCAGATGGACGACCGCAGAGAGGCGCTGCGCGGGGTGACGGTGCCCTGCCGGGCCATCGCCTTCGCACACGATCTGATCTGCCCGCCGCACCTGGTCGCCGAAGTGGCCGAGGCCATCCCCGACTGCGACTTCGTGGAGATCGCCGACAGCGGGCACCTGGGCCATCTGGAGCGCCCGGACGCCGTCAACGCCGCGATCGTCGAGTTCCTCGGCAAGTACTGACCCGTACGAACGGCCCCTTACGAAGGCGAGACAGTGCCCATGGCGCGCAGCGGCGGTCCCGGGAAGGCGTCGGTACGGACGGGGGCGTCCGGGGGCCCGGTCACCCGGCAGCGGATCACGCCCGGCACAGTGCGCCGGATCCTTCCCTACGCCCGTCGTCAACGCGGGCCGTTGGCGCTGTTGTTGCTGGTGACGGTCATCCACTCGGTGATCCTGGCGTCCTTCCCGCTGTTGCTGAAGGCGATCATCGACGAGGGTGTTCTGCCGGGCCGGACGTCGACGGTGCTGTGGTGGTGTGCCGCCGGCGCGGGGCTCGCGGTGCTGGACGCCGGCGCCCTGTACATGCAGGTCCGCTGTTCGGGACGGGTCGGCGAGGGCTTGGTCTACGACCTGCGCACCACGGTGTTCTCGCATGTCCAGCAGCAGTCGCTGACCTTCTTCACCCGGTCCCGCACCGGTGCCCTGATGAGCCGGCTCAACACCGATGTGGCCGGGGCCCGGCAGGCGCTCACCGCGCTGCTGACCCAGTCCGTGTCCACGGTGCTGACCCTGGTCCTGGTCCTCGCGGCGATGTTCTACCTGTCCTGGCAGATCGCCCTCGCGGCGCTCGTGATGATCCCGTTCTTCCTGATACCGGCCCGGCTGCTGGCCCGCCGGCTGCAGCGGCTCACACGGGAGGGCATGCAGCTGGACGCCGAGATGAGCTCGATGATGAGCGAGCGGTTCAACGTGGCCGGGGCGACACTCACCAAGCTCTACGGCGACCCCGCCGCTGAGTCCCGGTTGTTCGCGGGCAAGGCGGCCCGGGTGCGTGACGTGGTCGCCCTGCGGGTCGTCTACGGCCGAATGCTGCTCGTCGTCCTCACGGTACTCACCGGGCTCACCACGGCCCTGGTGTACGGCCTGGGCGGCAGCCTGACGGTCGACGGGAAGCTCGCGTTCGGCACCCTGGTCGCGATGGTGGCCCTGCTGATGCAGGCGTACGGGCCGATCAATCAGCTGTCGACCCTGCAGGTGACCCTGATGACGGCGTTGGTCAGTTTCGACCGGGTCTTCGAAGTGCTCGATCTGAAGCCGTCCATCACGGAACGAGCCAACGCCCGGGACCTCCCCACCACCGACGAACCACCCGAGATCACCTTCGACAACGTCCGCTTCCGCTACCCCGACACCGACGAAACCTCCCTCACCTCACTCCAGGCCGACACCCCCCAACAACACAAGAACCAGCAGACAGAAACAGACGAGAACTGGGTCCTCAACGGACTCACCTTCACCGCCGCCGCCGGCAAACTCACCGCAATCGTCGGCCCCTCAGGCGCCGGAAAAACCACCCTCACCCAACTCGTCCCCCGCCTCTACGACCCCACCGAAGGCACCGTCCGCATCAACGGACACGACACCCGCGACCTCACCCTCACCACCCTCCGCAACACCATCGGCGTCGTCAGCCAAGACGCCCACCTCTTCCACGACACCCTCAGAGCCAACCTCCACTACGCCAACCCCCACGCCACCGAACAAGACCTCATCAACGCCTGCCGCCAAGCCCACATCTGGAACACCGTCCACGCACTCCCCCAAGGCCTCGACACCATCGTCGGCGACCGCGGCCACCGCCTCTCCGGCGGCGAGAAACAACGCATCGCCCTCGCCCGCCTCCTCCTCAAACAACCCCCCATCGTCATCCTCGACGAAGCCACCGCCCACCTCGACACCGAATCAGAAACCGCCATCCAACAAGCCCTCAAAACCGCCCTCACCCACCGCACCAGCCTCGTCATCGCCCACCGCCTGTCCACCATCCGCCACGCCGACCACATCCTCGTCATCGCCAACGGACACATCCACGAACAAGGCACCCACCACCAACTCCTCACCCACAACGGCCTCTACGCCGACCTCTACCACACACAATTCGCCCGGCAGTCGGACGTTGCCGACGAGGAGTCCGCGGCCGCGACGCCGACGGCGTGACCAGGACATGGAGACCGACATGCCCGACCAGAGCCTGCCCGCCCTGCTGGACGCCGATCTCGGAGCGGACGCTGCCGTCTGGGTGCGTGAGCACAGCGACCGGATCCGGGAGGCGGTGGCCGCCCACGGTGCCGTTCTCGTACGGCGGCTGGCGCTCGGGGACCGGGCCGCCGCGGTCGCCGCGGTGCGCGCGGTGATCGGCGACGGCATGGCCGAGCTCGAGGGGTTCGCACCGCGCGACGCCTACGCCCCCGGCGTGTACTCGTCGTCGCACTGGCCGGCCGACCAGCCCATGTGCATGCACCACGAGCTGAGCTATGTGGCGACGGCGCCGCAACTGCTGGCGTTCGCCTGTGTCACGCCGCCCGTGTCCGGCGGGGTCACCGCCCTCGCCGACGCGCGCGCGGTCCTGCGCGATCTTCCGGCGGATCTGGTCGACCGGTTCGAGGCGCACGGCTGGCGGCTGACCCGCAGCTACAACCCCCTGGTCGGCACCGCCTGGCAGGACGCCTTCGGAACCCGGGACCGTGCCGAGGTGGAGCGGTACTGCGCGGAGAACGGCATCACGGCGGTCTGGCAGGGCGACGACGCGCTGAGCACGGTGCAGACCAGGCCGGCGGTCACGGCCCACCCGGACACCGGTGAGCGCTGCTGGTTCAATCAGATCGCCTTCCTCAACGAGTGGACGATGGCGCCCGAGGTACGGGAGTTCCTGACGGCCGAGTTCGGTCCCGAGGGCCTGCCGTTCAACACGTTCTTCGGCGACGGCTCCGCGCTCGACCGGCCGACCGTCGACCACATCAACGAGGTGTACGAGAAGCACACGGTGCGCGAACCGTGGCAGCGCGGCGACCTGCTGGTCCTCGACAACGTCCGTGTCGCGCACAGCCGGGAGCCGTACGCGGGAGAGCGGGAGATCGTCGTGGGTCTGGGCGAGCCGTTCCGGCCGTGAAGTCCCGAAAGCCAAGGAGCGCGCAACCGACGACCGGTTG
>NZ_JBHUTX010000013.1:42630-176796 GCF_042671245.1 Streptomyces sp. NPDC057099 | reverse complement strand
CGTCGGAAGCCTCGGCTTCCGCGGGGCCGTTCGCATGGGAGGCGGGCCGTTCGTGCAGGTCAGGCCGGTGGGGTCGTGCTCCCGGCCCCCGCCCGCGTCGCGTCCGCGCCCCAGCTCGCCAGCAGGCGCAGCGCCTGGGCCGACGGGGTGTCCGGTTCCGCGTGGTACGTGATCAGGGACTGCTCGGCGTCGTCGACCAGGCGGAACGTCTCGAAGGACAGGGTCAGGTCGCCGACCAGCGGGTGCCGCAGCCGCTTGACGCCGAAGCTCTTCTCCTTGACGTCGTGCGCGGCCCACAGCCGGCGGAACTCCTCGCTCTTCACGGAGAGCTCGCCCACCAGGGCGGACAGCCGCGGGTCGTCCGGGTGGCAGCCCGCGTCCATGCGCAGATAGCCGACCATGTCCTGCGCCTTCTGGTCCCACTCGACGAACAGGTCGCGGTACTCGGGCCGCAGGAACACCAGCCGCGCCCAGTTCCGCTCCGGCGCCGGCAGCTCCGCCCAGTCGCCGAAGAGGGCCGCGGCCATCCGGTTCCAGGCCAGGACGTCCGAGCGGCGCCCCACGATGTACGCCGGGACGGTGTCGATCGAGTCCAGCAGATGCCGCAGCGTCGGCCGCACCTGCTGGGTGCGCGCCACCGGCTTCTTCTTGTGCTGCTTCGGCTTCGCCAGGTGCGTCAGATGGGCGTGCTCGGCGTCGCTCAGCCGCAGGGCGCGCGCGATCGCGTCCAGCACCTCCGCCGAGACGTTGCGCCCGTTGCCCTGCTCCAGCCGTGTGTAGTACGCCACGGAGACCCCGGCCAGCTGCGCCAGCTCCTCACGGCGCAGCCCGGGCACGCGCCGCCGCCCGAAGTCGGGCAGCCCCACGTCCTCCGGCTTCAGCCGGGCACGCCGGGTGCGCAGGAACTCACTGAGCTCGGCACGCCGGTCCAGGCCCCCGCCGGACTGCGATGCGGGCTCCTGTACGGGTTCGGGCTGTTCGTCCATGCCCTCCAGTATTCATGGTCGTACGCACACGAGCCTGACCCCGCCAGTGGTACGCACCGTGTACGTACGCAAAACCGTGGTCTGGGTAGACGCTCGCGTTTTCGGCACGCTGGTGTGCGTGCCCGGTCAGAAGATCCAGAAGGCAGCCGGGCACACAACCCCCGCTAGGAGAACCCCGGCATGACCACTGTCGCCGCGTACGCCGCACCCGCCCCCAAGGCTCCGCTGGAGCGCACCACCATCGAGCGCCGCGAGGTCCGCGAGTTCGATGTCCTGATCGACATCAAGTTCGCCGGCATCTGCCACTCCGACATCCACCAGGCCCGCGAGGGCTGGGGCGAGGCCATCTTCCCGATGGTCCCCGGCCACGAGATCGCCGGTGTCGTCACCGAGGTCGGCCCGGGCGTGACGAAGTTCGCCGTCGGCGACCGCGTGGGCGTCGGCTGCATGGTCGACTCCTGCCGCGAGTGCGAGAACTGCAAGGCCGGGCACGAGCAGTACTGCGTCGAGGGCAACATCCAGACGTACAACGCCGTCGGCAGGGACGGCGAGCCCACCTACGGCGGCTACTCGCAGAAGGTCGTCGTCGACGAGAACTTCGTCGTCGGCATCCCCGACGGCCTCTCCCTCGATGTCGCCGCCCCGCTGCTGTGCGCCGGCATCACCCTCTACTCCCCGCTCAAGCGCTTCGGCGCCGGCCCTGGCAAGAAGGTCGCGATCCTGGGCCTGGGCGGCCTCGGCCACATGGGCGTGAAGATCGCCCACGCCCTCGGTGCCGAGGTCACCGTGCTGTCGCAGTCCCTGCGCAAGCAGGAGGACGGCCTGCGGTTCGGCGCCGACCACTACTACGCCACCAGCGACCCGAAGACCTTCGAGGAGCTGAACGGCACGTTCGACCTGATCGTGTCCACGGTGTCGGCCCCGCTGGACTTCAACGCCTACCTGGGGCTGCTGAAGCCCGAGGGCACGCTGGCGAACGTCGGCGCCCCCGAGGAGCCGGTCTCCCTCAGCCTCTTCTCGGTGATCGGCGGCGGCAAGTCGCTCGCCGGTTCCATGATCGGCGGCATCCCGGAGACCCAGGAGATGCTGGACTTCTGCGCCGAGCACGGCCTCGGTGCCGAGATCGAGCTGATCCGCGGTGACCAGATCAACGAGGCGTACAAGCGCGTGGAGGACAGCGATGTGCGGTACCGGTTCGTGATCGACACGGCGACGATCTGAGACTGATCATGGGGGCCTCGGAAGCACGTCGATCGTGCGCCGGGGCCCTCAGCGTCGCCCGAGGAGCCACAGCAGGTAGGGCCCGCCCACCAGCGAGGTGAGCGCGCCCACCGGGATCTCCAGCGGCGGCAGCAGCGTACGGGCCGCCAGATCGGCGCCGACCAGGATCACGGCACCCGTCAGAGCCGAGGAGAGCAGCGGTAGCTGCGGTGTTCGCGTGAGGCGTCTCGCCAGCTGCGGAGCGGTCAGCGCGACAAAGCCGATCGGGCCCGCCGCGCCGGTCGCGGTCGCCGCGAGCACCACGCCCAGGACCGTCAGTCCCAGCCGGGCCCGGTCCACCCGTACGCCGAGCGAGGCCGCGGTCTCGGGGCCGAGTCCCAGCGGGCGCACCGCCCGGCTCGCCCACACCAGCCCCGGCAGACACAGCAGGCACACCACGGCCAGCGGCCCGGCCTGTTCCCAGCCCCGCCCGTTCAGGCTCCCGGTCAGCCACAGCTTGACCTGCTCGGCGGCCTCCAGCTCGCTGTCCGTCAGATACAGCTGCACCACGGCGCCCAGTGCGACGCCGATCCCGACGCCGGTCAGCACGAACCGGCTCGGTTGCATGCCGTGCCGCCAGGCCAGCACATAGACCAGCGCGGCGGCGGCCAGCCCGCCCGCGACCGACACGGCGGGCAGCGCGCCCGGGGAACTCACCGCCCCCGTCGCCAGCACGAACACGGTCGCCGCGGCGGCCCCGTGCCCGACTCCGATGACATCCGGACTGGCCAGCGGATTGCGCGTCACGGCCTGCACCAGGGCCCCCGCCACGCCCAGCGCCCCGCCGACCAGCGCCCCCAGCACGATCCGGGGCACCCGCAACTCGCCCACGACGAGCTCGTGAGGGCCGCTCCCGGTCCGCAGGGTGTGCCACACCTCGCCGGGCGATACGTACGCCTGCCCGGCACAGGCGGAGAGGAGCATGACGACGCCGAGGAGCAGGACGAGGGCCAGGGCGACGGCGGCGGAACGGCGGTGGAGGAGGAGGGAGACGCGAGGGTGGGGCCGTAGGACGGAGACCTGGCGGTGAGCCGGCTCGGCTGGGGACATTCGTGCTGTATCGGTCACGTCACAGCTCCTCTGCGCCGTACCAGCACCACCAGCACCGGCACTCCCACCACCGCCGTCATGACCCCGGCCGGCACCTCGGCGGGAGCCCGGACCACGCGCCCCGCCACGTCGGCTCCCACCAGCAAGCCCGCCCCGAGCAGTCCGGACAACGGCAGCACGATGCGATGTCCCCCGGACACCAGCCGCCGGGCCAGGTGCGGCACGGCCAGTCCCACGAACGCGATCGGCCCGGCCGCGGCCACCGCTGCGGCGGTCAGCAGCGTCGCCCCCGCAGCCGCCGCACCCCGCACCAGCCCGACCCGATGCCCCAAGGCCCGCGCCGCGTCGTCGCCGAGCGCCAGCGCGTCCAGGCCCCGGGCACACGCCAGCACCGCCAGCAGCCCCACGCCGAGGAAGGGCAGCATCGCGCCGACCGTGTCCGCGTCCCGGCCGCTGAGCGCGCCGACCTGCCAGAACCGGAACTGGTCCAGCGTCGCCGAGCCGGCCGTCAGTACGACCGTCATGGCACCCGCCGTCATCGCGGACAGGGCCGTCCCGGCCAGCGCCAGCTTCACCGGCGAGGCCCCGCCCCGGCCGCGTGCGGCGATCCCGTACACCAGGCACGCGGCCACGACCGCGCCGGTGAAGGCGTACCAGACGTAGCCGCCGAAGCCGCCGGCGAGCCCGGACGCGATGGCCACCACGACCCCGGCCGCGGCGCCCTGGCTCAGCCCGAGGATCCCCGGGTCGGCGAGCGGATTGCGGGTGACCGCCTGCAACGCGGCCCCCGCGATGCCGAGCGCCGCGCCCGCGGCCAGCCCCACCGCGGTCCGCGGCACCCGCAGGGACCGTACGACGAGCGCGTCCGGGGAGCCGCCGCCGTGCAGCAGCGCGTCGAGCACATGGTCCGGCGCCACCGGCCGGGTGCCGACGGCGAGGGAGAGGAGACCGGCCACGGCCACCACCAGCACGGCACCCAGTACGGAGAGCGCGGCCGGCGGCCGGACGGCGAGACGCCGGGTCACCTGCCGAGGTGCTCGGCGAGCTGCCGTACGACGAGGCGGGCGGCGGTGGGACCGGCGTTGAGGAACCAGGGGTCGTCGTCGACCTTCACGGCGTGCCCGGCGTCGACGGCCTTCATCGACTTCCACAGCGGCCCGGCCAGCACACTCCCGGCGTCGGTCTTCTCCGGGTCGCCCTGCACCGAGTAGAAGATCCAGTCGCCGTCGGCGACATCGATGCTCTCCGGCCCGACGTCCTCGGAGATCGCCGTGAACCGCTGGGACTCCGGCCGCTTCAGCCCCATGTCCACGGAGAGGGACCCGGTGAAGGAGGAGACGCCGAACATGCGCGTCCGGTCGGGCGTGAACCGCACCATGGAGACGGCCGGGTCGCCCTGTACGTCCCGCCCCTTGGCGCGAGCGTCCGCGGCGATGCCGTCGAGCAGGCGCCGTGCCCCCTGCCCCTTGCCGACCGCCTCGCCGACGAGCAGCAGGTCGCGCTTCCAGTTGATGCCGTTGCCTGCGGTGATCACGGTTGGCGCGATCTTCGACAGCTTGGGGTAGAGCTCGCCGAGCGAGTCGTTGGCGAGGATCAGGTCCGGCTGGGCGGCGGCCAGGGTCTCCAGGTTGGGGGCGGAACGGGTGCCCGCGTCGGTCATGCCGGCGAGCCGGTCCTTGTGGCGCGGGAAGGCGTCGGCCAGGTAGCCGGGCACGAGGCCGGCGTTGTCGGCGCGGGTGGTCGCCGTCGGGACGATCCCCAGCGACAGCAGGTCGTCGAGCTGCCCGGTGCTGAGGACGGCGATCTTCCGTGGCTCGGCCTTGATCGCCGTACTGCCCTCGAAGTGCTTGACGGTGCGCGGGAAGACCCCGTCCTCGTCGGTGTCGGCGCCCATGCCCTTCGCGAGGCCGCTCGGCGCGGCGGAGGGCCCGGCGGAGCCCTCGGCGGCGCCGATGACCTCGCTGCGCGAGCCGTCCCCCTGCTTGCCGTCCCCGCTGCCGCCGCCCGGCGACGAGCAACCGGCCAGCAGCCCTCCGGCGACGGCCAGGGCCAGGGCGGCCCTCAGTCCCACTGCACGCACCACGTACTCCGATCAATGAAATAAGGTGAGGCTTACCTTAATGTGTGCCGGAGTATGGTGGGTCGGGAGGGGAGGCCCACCATGACCGTGCAGCTGAACCACACCATCGTCGTCGCGCACGACAAGCGCGCCTCGGCCCGGTTCCTCGCCGACCTCCTGGGACTCGAAGTGAGCCCGCCCTACGGCCCGTTCCTCCCGGTCGAGATCGCCAACGGCGTGACGCTCGACTACATGGACACCCCCGGCACCATCACGCCGCAGCACTACGCCTTCCTCGTCTCGGAGGACGAGTTCGACGTGATCTTCGGCCGTATCCAGGAGGCCGGTCTGACGTACTGGGCGGACCCGTTCCACAGCCGCCCCGGCGAGATCAACCACAACGACGGCGGTCGCGGCGCGTACTTCGACGACCCCGACGGCCACCGACTGGAGATCATCACGAGGCCGTACGGCAGCGGCGGCTGACTTTCCTCTTGGCCGCGCGTCTGTCACATCTCCCCGCCGCCCTCCGTCATACCGGCGAAGGCGGACCGCGACAGCGAACCGCGAAGTCGACATCGGGGAGTGGTCATGACGTCATCCATCCTGGTCACCGGTGGTACGGGCACCCTGGGCGGCCATGTCGTCCCGCTGCTGCGCGCGGCCGGCCACGAGGTGCGGATCCTCAGCAGGAACGCCCGTCCGGCCGCGGACGGCATCGAGTACGTCACCGGCGATCTGCTCAAGGGCGAGGGCGTCGAGGCCGCCCTCGACGGCGCGGGGACCGTGCTGCACCTGGCGGGCGGCCCCAAGGGCGACGACGAGGCGACCCGCAATCTGGTGCGCGCCGCGTCCCGGGCCGGTGTACGGCACCTGGTCTACATCTCGGTCATCGGCGCGGACCGGGTGCCGCTGGCCTGGATGCGGACGAAGCTGGAGTCGGAGCGGGCCGTCGCCGACTCGGGCATCCCGTGGACGACCCTGCGCGCGGCCCAGTTCCACGACCTCGCGCTGACCATGGTCGAGAAGATGGCGAAGCTGCCGGTGTTCCCGGTCCCCGGCGGCCTGCGGCTCCAGCCGGTCGACTCCCGCGAAGTCGCCGCCCGCCTCGCGGAACTGACCCTCGGCACCCCGTCCGGCCTCGTCCCGGACCTGACCGGGCCGCACGTCCACGGCCTCGCCGACCTGGCCCGCCCCTACCTCCGCCTGAGGGGGCGGCGCCGCCCGATGCTGCCGGTGCGCATCCCCGGCAAGGCGGGGCGGGCGTACCGGGCCGGGGCGAACCTCACCCTGCGGGGGGCGGAGGAGGGGAAGCGGACCTGGGAGGAGTTCCTGGCGGAGCGGCTGGGCTAGGGGGCTAGGGGGCTAGGGGGCTCCTGGGGGCCTTACGGGCCTTACCGGGAAGCCGGCCGGTCCTGGTCGTCGAAGGTCCACACGGCACGGGGCCCCGGGCCGACGGCGAGGGTCGAGTGACCGATGCGCTCGTCGTGCCGGTACGCCACGGGCCGGTTCAGGGACATCCGGACCTGTCGCAGGCCCACCTGGTCGAGGGGCACGGCGTCGAAGCGGAGTGTGGTGGTGCCGCCCTTCGCGACGACGCCCCCGTCCGGCAGGGAGCGCACGGCGAACCCGCCGGCCTTCAGCAGCGGCACCGTGTTGGTGAGGTCGCGCGCGGTCACCGCGAGCCGGATGCC
Organism: Streptomyces sp. NPDC057099; assembly: GCF_042671245.1. NCBI lineage: Bacteria > Bacillati > Actinomycetota > Actinomycetes > Kitasatosporales > Streptomycetaceae > Streptomyces > Streptomyces sp. NPDC057099. Next base: position 169,747 of record NZ_JBHUTX010000013.1, on the reverse strand, counting down.
CGTCACGTCCCGCATCAGGTGGTCGCGGTAGGCGTCGGACAGATAGCGCTCCCGGCCCACGTCACCGGGGTGTGCGGCGGGCTCGGTGTTGCCGCGCGGGTCGGCGAAGTACTCCGGCCGGTACTCCATGCCCCAGGCGCCGAAGCGGTCGTACTGGTCGGTGGTGAAGACGGCGTCGAACCACGGCACGGGGACGCCGTCGCCGAAGTCGCGCGTCTGCCGGAACTCGATCGGGTCGCCGACCCCCTGCTCGCGCAGCCGCGCGAGCACCGTCACCAGGTCTCCCTTCCGCTCGGTCGAGACGCCCATGCCGCTGGCGCCGAGGGTGCCGTCCTTGCCGGGCAGGTCGCCGACCCCGAACAGCTCCAGGTAGGTCTCGCGCCCCATCAGATAGCGGCCGGTCCAGGTCTGCCCGCCGGAACCGGTCGTGGTGCGGACCTGGAAGTTGGCGAAGTCGCGCAGATAGGCGGAGTGCTCGATGGCGTCGGCGGTCTCCCGGTCGAGGACGCCGTAGGCGTGGTTGTAGAACAGCAATTGCCGTCCGGCGTCCGTGGCCCGCGCCGAACCCACCCCGCCCTGGACCGCCCCCGCGAGGGCCAGGGTGACGACCATGATCACCTGTAACGCTCGTCTGAGAACCATACGAAGGAGCGTAGAGCGGGAGGAACCGCTTCCGCTGGGGATCGCGGCGTTGTCAGAGGCTCTTCGCCGGGGATTCCTGGCCGCCCAGGTCGATCCGGAACGGCGGGTACTGGTCGGTCATCAGGGCGGCGTAGGCGGTCACCCGCGCGCACCAGCGGGCGAGGCCCAGCAGGAAGTCGAAGAGGTGCCGTGGATAGCGGGCGGTGAACAGCAGGATGACCACCGCGACCAGGGAGAGCCAGGGCATCAGCCCAGCGCCGCGCCAACTGCCCTCGCCCCAGCCGCCCCCGACGAACATCGCGACCACGATGTACTGCGGGATCGCCAGCAGCCACCACTTCACCAGGACCAGTCCGCGCGACAGCCGCTCGGGGTAGACGACGTCGAAGCGGGCCGGATAGTCGGGCACGTCGGCGAGGGTGAACGGCGGGTACCGGTCGGTGCCGAGGGCGGTGTGGGCGTAGTAACCGACCCGCCAGTTCCAGCGCAGCACGCCGACGTTGAAGTCGAAGAGGGACCTGGGGTAGCGGGCGGTGAACAGGATGGCGAAGAACGCGATGACCGTCACGACCGCGAACGCGATCCACAGGAAGAACAGCACGATGTAGTGCGGGATGGCGAGCAGCCACTTCACCAGCCACAGCCATCGGGACAGCCGGGCGTCCACAGACGCCTCGATACGCACGGGCGACGCGTTGACAGGAAGCATGTGGCGCGACTCCTTTCGCCTGCAGATTCGCAAGCGAGGAGGAGCCCCGCGACCCGGGCGGGGCCGTTCGCGCGTCCATGACCGATCGCGCGCCCGGGGCCGTTACGACAGGACGGGCGCGATGGCGTCCGGCTCGTCGGTGCCGTCGGGTTCCCGCGGCGGGTCGCTGAGCTGCTCGCGCACGTAGTTCCACACCACCGCGATCAGCGCGGCGATCGGGACGGCGAGCAGACTGCCCACGATGCCGGCCAGACTGCCGCCCAGCGTCACGGCCAGCAGCACCACGGCCGCGTGGAGGCCGAGCCCACGACTCTGGATCATGGGCTGGAAGACATTCCCCTCGAGCTGCTGCACCACCACGATGATGGCCAGCACCATCAGCGCGTCCGTCACGCCGTTGGAGACCAGCGCGATCAGGACCGCGACGAAACCGGCGAACAGGGCGCCGATGATCGGCACGAACGCGGAGACGAAGGTCAGCACCGCCAGCGGGAGCACCAGCGGCACGCCCAGGATCCACAGACCCAGGCCGATCAGGACCGCGTCGAGCAGTCCGACGGCCGCCTGGGACCGTACGAAGGACCCCAGGGTGGCCCAGCCGCGCGCGAACACGATCGGGACGTCGGCGGCGAACCGTCCGGGGAGCTGCCGGGACAGCCACGGCAGGAACTTCGGTCCGTCCTTGAGGAAGAAGAACATCAGGAAGAGGGCCAGGACGGCGGTGATCACGCCGTTCACCACGGTGCTCACGCCCGTGACGACCGTGGTGACCATGCTGCCCAGGCCGTCCTGCGCGCGTGCGACCGCGGTGTCGAACGCCTTGTTGATCTGGGCGTCACCGATGTTCAGCGGCGGCCCGGCGGCCCACTCGCGCAGCCGCTGGATGCCCTCGACCACGCCGTCGGTCAGCTGACCGGACTGCGACGCCACCGGCACCGCGATCAGTGCCACGACGCCCACGGCGACCAGCAGGAACAGCACGGTCACGAGCGACGCGGCGAGCGCGGGCGGCCACCCGCGACGACGCAGGGCGCGGGCCGCGGGCCAGGTCAGCGTGGTCAGCAGCAGTCCGACGACGAGCGGCCACACCACCGACCACATCCGGCCCAGCAGCCACAGAGACACGGCCAGCATCACGAAGACCAGCAGCAGCTCCGCGGACACCCGCGCGGACAGACGCAGCGCGTGACGGGCTTTCGTCGAACTCAGGGTCGAACTCAAAGGGGCAGTCACGGGGGCACCCTATTGCCAGGGAGCCCCCGCGTAGTCAGCGGTCCCGTCCCTCGCTCGCTCCGCGGGGCCGGGGGTCAGCCCTCGGCCTTGGCCACACCGATCGGGCAGGACAGGCCCGTGCCGCCGATGCCGCAGTATCCCGCCGGGTTCTTGTCCAGGTACTGCTGGTGGTAGCCCTCGGCCGGGTAGAAGGGGCGGCCCTGCGCCGGGGCGATCTCGGTGGTGATCTCGCCGAACCCGGAGGAGGCCAGAACCCTCTGATAGGAGTCGCGGGAGGACTGGGCGGTGGCCGCCTGCTCCGGGGTGTGGGTGTAGACCGCCGAGCGGTACTGCGTGCCCACGTCGTTGCCCTGACGGAAGCCCTGCGTGGGGTCGTGGGACTCCCAGAACGTCTTCAGCAGGCGCTCGTACGAGATCAGCTTCGGGTCGAAGACCACCCGCACGACCTCCGTGTGGCCGGTCAGGCCCGAGCAGACCTCCTCGTACGTGGGGTTCTCGGTGTGGCCGCCCTGGTAGCCGGCCAGGGTCGTCCACACTCCTGCCGGGAGCTGCCAGAACTTGCGCTCGGCGCCCCAGAAGCAGCCCAGGCCGAAGTCGGCGACCTCCAGGCCCTCCGGGTAGGGGCCGAGCAGGGCGTTGCCGAGGACGGTGTGGCGGTCGGGGACCGTGAACGCCGGCTCCGGGCGGCCGGGCAGCGCCTGCTCGGGGGAGGGCAGCTGGGGCGTACGGCTGTGCAGGAACATGCGGTCTCCAATCGGGGCGACGCCGCGCCGGGGCGACGCTCCCTACAACGTGCGGCGGCCGGGGGGAATTCCGGCCGCAGCCCGTGCCTCAGTGCGGCAGGCTCGCCGGGCTGCCGCCGTTCGCCTCGTAGCCCGCCACCGCCAGCGCCCGGTACACCGCGAACTCCGCCGCCGGGTCCTGGGACAGGGTCCAGGGCAGGGCGCCGACATGGCCGTCGATGTGTATCAGCTGGCTCATGGCCTCCGCCCAGCGCTCGCTGCGGACCAGGAAGAAGACCAGCAGATGCCGCGCGTGCGCCAGCATCGGGTCGTCGGCGCGGGCCGAGTGCACCGCGTGCAGGGCGCCGTGCATCGCCTTCGTGACGACCTCGGACTGCCAGAAGCTGCTGACCAGCGTCACCTCGGGGAGGTGCTCGAACACCGCGAAGAGGGGCATCGCCGCGAGCAGCGAGCCCTGGGGCGCGCGGGCCGCCGCGGCCTCGGCGAACGAGTAGGCCAGCTCACGCGAGCCGTGCCACTTCTCGCACCAGTAGTGCAGCGCGGCCAGGTGCGCTCCCATGTGCGCCGGATCGCGGTCCAGGATCTTCAGCCAGACCTGCTCGAAGTCCTTCTGCGAGTAGCCCAGCCCGCGGGCCACCGACAGCTCGACGATGTAGGGGACAGGATCGCCGGGGGAGAGCAACGCCGCGTCGCCGCACGCCGACCTGGCCTCCTCCATGATGATCCGGAACTCGTCCGTCCCCGGCGTCGCCGTCCGCCACGCCTGCTGCACCAGGAACTCGGCGTGCACCGCCGCGCCGCCCGCGTCCTTGGGCGCCTCGGCCCGCCACACCCGCAGCCACTGCCCGCCCGGCGCCTCGCCGACCCCGCCGGGCCGCTGCGCGAGCTCCAGCGAGGCGGCACCCGCGAAGGCCTGCACCCGCTGCCAGCGCCGCTCGCCCTCCGTCTCCGTGCCCGCGAGGAGCTGCTGCGCCGCGTGGTAGTCCTGCGAGCGCTGCACCACGTCCAGGACGTCGAGCAGGTCCTGGTCGGGGCCGGGCATGCGGATGTCGAGCTCCTCCTCGCGGACGAAGCCGTAGTTCGCCGGGTCCGCGGCGTCCGGGTGGTCGGGCGAGACCAGTCCGATCGCACCCCCGCGCCTGCGCCGCAGGAAGGGGAGCAGCACGAAGCCCAGCATGACCAGTGCGATCAGGACCCAGAGAATCTCCATGGAACAAGCGAACCAGACCGCGCCGACAATTGGCCAACCCCCTCCCCGAACCTGTGGAAAACCCGGCCGGGCGGCCCCCGGCGGACCTGTGGAAAACCCGGCGCCGGGCGCGCTTCGACTCGTACTCCGGCACTCTTCGTCTCGGCGCACTACCCTCGGTCCTCATGAGCGACAGGCACATCAGTCAGCACTTCGAGACGCTCGCGATCCACGCGGGCAACACGGCCGACCCCCTGACGGGCGCGGTCGTCCCGCCGATCTACCAGGTCTCGACCTACAAGCAGGACGGCGTCGGCGGTCTGCGCGGCGGCTACGAGTACAGCCGCAGCGCCAACCCCACCAGGACCGCGCTGGAGGAGAACCTCGCCGCCCTGGAGGGCGGCCGCCGCGGTCTCGCGTTCGCGTCCGGGCTGGCGGCCGAGGACTGCCTGCTGCGTACGCTGCTCAGCCCCGGCGACCACGTGGTCATCCCCAACGACGCCTACGGCGGCACCTTCCGGCTGTTCGCCAAGGTCGTCGCCCGCTGGGGTGTGGAGTGGTCGGTCGCCGACACCAGCGACCCGGCGGCGGTACGGGCCGCTCTCACCCCGAAGACCAAGGTCGTGTGGGTGGAGACCCCCTCCAACCCGCTGCTCGGCATCACCGACATCGCCGCCGTCGCGCAGATCGCCCGGGACGCGGGCGCCCGCCTCGTCGTCGACAACACCTTCGCCACGCCCTACCTCCAGCAGCCGCTGGCCCTGGGCGCGGACATCGTCGTGCACTCGCTGACCAAGTACATGGGCGGCCACTCGGACGTCGTCGGCGGCGCGCTGATCACCAGCGACGCCGACCTGGGCGAGGAACTGGCCTTCCACCAGAACGCGATGGGTGCCGTCGCCGGGCCCTTCGACTCCTGGCTGGTGCTGCGCGGCACCAAGACGCTCTCCGTCCGCATGGACCGGCACAGCGAGAACGCCGTCAAGGTCGCCGACATGCTCACCCGGCACGCGCGTGTGACGAGCGTGCTGTACCCGGGCCTGCCGGAGCACCCCGGCCACGAGATCGCCGCCAAGCAGATGAAGTCGTTCGGCGGCATGGTCTCGTTCCGTGTCGAGGGCGGCGAGGAGGCGGCCGTCGAGGTCTGCAACCGCGCCAAGGTGTTCACGCTGGGCGAGTCCCTGGGCGGCGTCGAGTCGCTCATCGAGCACCCCGGCCGCATGACGCACGCGTCCGTCGCCGGCTCGGCCCTCGAGGTCCCGGCCGACCTGGTGCGTCTGTCCGTCGGCATCGAGAACGCCGACGACCTGGTGGAAGACCTTCAGCAGGCGCTCGGCTAGGAAGACCCCGGCCCTCCAGGGGTCACCAGCCGGTGAGGGGTGGAGTCGTGTCCGACGGCGGCTCCACCCACGGGCGCGTCGTCAGCGCCCACACCGTGAACGCCACGGCCGCCGTGAGCAGCAGCAGCCACAGCATCCGGCGGGCCAGCGCCCTGCGCCGCAGCATGCGACCGCCCCGGCGCACCGCCTCCGTGTAGATCTCGGGCGGCACAGGCCGCTGCGCCCGCTCCATCATCCGCCGCACGGTCGCCTCGCGGTCGGTCCCTCTCATGACGGTCTCCGGTCGGGGGATGGGCTCATGGCGGCATCGCCTTCAGCTGCCGCATGGTCGCCTGCCTGTCGCAGCCGCTCATGCCGGCCCCGGTCGCGGGATGGGCTCATGCTGGCACCGCCCTCAGTTGCCGTACGGTCGCCTGCCTGTCGTTGCCGCTCATGTCGGCCCCGGTCGGGGGAAGGGCTCATGCCGGCCCCGCCCTCAGCCGGCGCACGGTCGGCTCCCTGTCGTTGCCGCCGGTGCCGGCCCCCGGTCGCCGGAAGGCTCATGACGGCACCGCCTTCGCGGCCGTCACCGACGGTGCCGGTCCCCGCGGGCGGTGCAGCAGGGTCGACGTCGCGCGGTGGCAGATGGCCCGTACGCGCTCCGCGGACAGGCCGAGCAGGGCGGCTGTCTGCTCCTCGGCGACGCCCTCGTAGAGCCTGAGGACCAGGATCAGGCGTTCCTGCGGGGTGAGCGGCGCGAGGGGGCTGTCGGGGTGCGGGCGGGCGCGGCCGCCGTACCGGTGCCAGGTGCCGCGCGCGAAGCGGGTGGCGAGGTACTGCCGGGTGCGGTCGTAGGGATCCTCGCCGCGCAGCCGGTCCCAGCACGCGTACGTGTGCGCCAAGGACAGGGTCAGCAGGCGCCGCGCGCGGGGATTGTCGTCCGGGGACTCGGCGGTGAGCAGGGTGGCGGTGCGCAGCAGCCGTCCCGCCGCGCCCGCGACGAACGCCTCGAACTCCCGGGCCCGACGGGCCGCCTGGGACGCATGCCGTTGTCGCATCGCGCCTCCCGCCCGCCGGCGACCCCGAGGATGCGGGCCCGGCCGCGTACGGACGCGACGGCCGCGTACGACAGGACCCGGTCTCATATCAGGCCAGGGTCGGCCCCGAGGTCAAGAGCCGCGCACGGCCGGCGCTCAGGACGGCGACTGCGTCTCCGGCCCCGGCACCCCCGGCACCGCCATCCGGGCGGACAGCGCGCTGTTGAAGCGCGTGAGGAGCGTGCAGAACGCCTCGCGCTCCTCCGGCTCCCACTCCTCGGTCAGCTCGGCCATCAACTGCCGCCGCGACGAGCGCACTTCCTCCAGCCGGGCCTGCCCGCGCGGGGACAGCTGGAGCACCACCGCGCGTCCGTCCTCGGGGTGCGAGGTCCGCTTCACCAGACCGGTGTCGACCAGCGGAGCCACCTGCCGGGTGACGGTCGACGAGTCGATCCCCATGCTCGCGGCGAGCGCCTTGACGCCCATCGGGCCTTCCTTGTCGAGACGGTTGAGCAGCAGGTACGCGGCGCGGTCCATGGAGTTGCGCACCTGTCCGACTCCGCCGAGCCGGGTCTGTTCGGCACGGCGGGCGAACAGCGCGACCTCGTGCTGCAGCGTGTCGAGAAGACCGGTGTCACCGACGGTCGTCATGTCCATCGACATTTCAGGTGTTGTGGGCATCGCCGGGGGCTCACTTCGTGGAGGGCTGGCTGATTGGGGGACAGGGTACGCGGCCGGGGGGCGGGTCGTACCGGCGCTTCACAAAGCGGGTCTCGGAGGTTGGTCACAACCGTCGTTCCCGCCTGTGAACTGCGATGCTGGTGTCATGAGCTACAGCACGGCTGACTCCTTGCGACCCGTCACCCTCGACGATGTGCGCGGCGCCCAGAAGATGCTCTCGGGTGTGGCGCGGGTGACCGCGATGGAAGGCAGCAGGCACCTCTCCCAGATGGTCGGCGCACCGGTGCACCTCAAGTGCGAGAACCTCCAGCGGACGGGTTCGTTCAAGCTGCGCGGCGCGTACGTCCGGATCGCAGGGCTGCTGCCCGAGGAGCGCGCCGCCGGTGTCGTCGCCGCGAGCGCCGGAAACCACGCGCAGGGCGTCGCCCTGGCGTCCTCGCTGCTCGGCGTGCGCTCCACGGTGTTCATGCCGAAGGGCGCCCCGCTGCCCAAGGTCAGCGCCACCCGGGACTACGGGGCCGAGGTGCGGCTGCACGGCCAGGTGGTCGACGAGACGCTGGCCGCCGCGCAGGAGTACGCGGCCGAGACGGGCGCGGTGTTCATCCACCCCTTCGACCACCCCGACATCATCGCGGGCCAGGGCACGGTGGGCCTGGAGATCCTCGAGCAGTGCCCCGAGGCGCGCACGATCGTCGTCGGCATCGGCGGGGGCGGTCTCGCCGCCGGGATCGCGGTGGCGGTGAAGGCCCTGCGGCCGGACCTCAGGATCGTGGGCGTCCAGGCGGAGGGCGCCGCGGCCTACCCGCCCTCACTGGCGGCCGGGCGGCCCGTGACCGTCGAGAACCCGGCGACGATGGCCGACGGCATCAAGGTCGGGCGGCCCGGCGACGTGCCGTTCGGGCTCGTCGGCGAGCTGGTCGACGAGGTGCGCACGGTCAGCGAGGACGAGCTGTCCGCCGCGCTGCTGCTGTGCCTGGAGCGGGCCAAGCTGGTCGTGGAGCCGGCCGGGGCGAGCCCGGTCGCGGCGCTGCTGAGCGAGCCCGGCTCCTTCGAGGGGCCGGTCGTCGCGGTGCTGTCGGGCGGCAACGTCGATCCGGTGCTGATGGAGCGGGTGCTGCGGCACGGCATGGCCGCGCAGGGCCGCTACCTGGCCGTACGGCTGCGGCTGACGGACCGTCCCGGCGCTCTCGCCACACTTCTGGGCGTGTTGTCAGTGGTGGACGCTAACGTCCTCGATGTGAGCCATGTACGGACCGACCCACGGCTCGGGCTCACGGAGGCGGAGGTCGAGCTGCACCTGGAGACGAAGGGCCCGGAGCACTGCGCCGAGGTCGGCCGGGCACTCCGCGAGGCGGGCTACACGGTCATGAGCTGAGCCGCGCCGGAGCCGGTCAAGATCCCTTTTTCTCACGGAACGCGACACCGATGAAACCTATTGTGAGACGCGATACATCGCGTTATGGTGTGTTCGTGCGAAGCATTAGCTACCTGTCCGGTGATCCCCGAAGACGTGGAGACTCATATGCCAGGCGCCATCTATGCCGAAGGTCTCGTCAAGACGTTCGGTGACGTCAAAGCCCTGGACGGCGTCGACCTCGACGTGCCCGAGGGCACGGTCCTCGGCCTGCTCGGGCCGAACGGCGCGGGCAAGACGACGACCGTCCGCTGCCTGACCACCCTGCTGCGACCCGACAGCGGACGGGCGGTCGTCGCGGGCATCGACGTGCTCAGACAGCCCGACGCCGTCCGCCGCTCGATCGGCCTGTCCGGCCAGTTCGCGGCCGTCGACGAATACCTGACCGGCCGTGAGAACCTCCAGATGGTCGGCCAGCTCTACCAGATGAGGGCGAAGGCGGCGAAGGAGCGCGCGGTCGAGCTGCTGGAGCAGTTCCACCTCACGGACGCCGCCGACCGGCCCACCAAGACCTACTCCGGAGGCATGCGCCGCCGGCTCGACCTCGCGGCGGCCCTGGTCGTCTCACCGCCCGTGATGTTCATGGACGAGCCGACGACCGGCCTCGACCCCCGCAACCGCCAGCAACTGTGGGAGGTCATCAAGCAACTGGTCTCCGGCGGCACGACGCTGCTGCTGACCACCCAGTATTTGGAAGAGGCCGACCACCTGGCCCACGACATCGCGGTCGTCGACCAGGGCCGGGTCATCGCCCAGGGCACCTCCGACCAGCTCAAGGCCCGCACCGGCGGCGAGCGCGTCGAGGTCGTGGTGCACGAGCGCGAGCACATCCAGGCCGCCGCCGAGGTCCTCGCCGGCTTCGGCAAGGGCGAGACCACGGTCGAGGAGCACATGCGCAAGCTGACCGCGCCCGTCACCGGCGGCGCCAAGCTCCTCGCCGAGGTCATCCGCGAACTGGACACCCGCGGCATCGAGATCGACGACATCGGCCTGCGCCGGCCGACCCTCGACGACGTCTTCCTGTCCCTTACGGGACACGTGGCCGAGGTCAAGGAGGCAGCCAAGTGAGCGCCGTCACCGACACCGTGCGGGTCGCGCCGGCCGCGAACCCGGTCAGCCAGTCGATCCGGGACTCGATGGTCGTTGCAAAACGCAATCTGATCAGAATGTCCCGCATTCCCGAGATGATTATCTATGGTCTGATTCAGCCCATCATGTTCGTGGTGCTGTTCACCTATGTCTTCGGCGGTTCGATGCAGATCGGCAGCAGCACCAGCGCCGTCGACTACAAGAACTTCCTCATGGCCGGCATCTTCGCGCAGACCGTCACATTCGCCACGGCCAGCTCCGGCGCGGGCATCGCCGACGACATGCACAAGGGCCTCATCGACCGCTTCCGCTCCCTGCCCATGGCACGCGGCGCGGTGCTCACCGGGCGCACCCTCGCCGACTCGGTGCAGACGGCCCTGACCCTGGTGGTGCTCGCGGTGGTGGCCCTGCTGGTGGGCTGGCGCGTCGGGTCCGACGGCAGCACCAACGCCGGCAAGGTGCTCGGGGCCTTCGGCCTGCTGCTCCTGCTCGGTTACGCGTTCACCTGGATCGGCGCCCTGATCGGCATGTCCGTCAGAACACCCGAGGCGGCCACGTCCAGCGGGCTCATCTGGCTCTTCCCGGTCACCTTCATCTCGAACGCGTTCGTGGACACCAGCCACATGACCCCATGGCTGCGCCACATCGCCGAGTGGAACCCCTTCAGCGCCACGGTCCAGGCCTGCCGCGTGCTGTTCGCCAACCCGGGCCAGTCGCCGTCGGACGCCTGGCCCATGCAGCACCCCGTCTGGGCCTCGCTGATCTACTCGGTCCTCATCCTGGTCGTCTTCCGGACGCTGGCGGTGCGCAAGTACCGCTCAGCGACGGCATGACAATGCCCCCGGCGCCGCAGCGACGCCGGGGGCAGGTCAAGGCTCGGTTGGTTCAGCCGTCGTACGGGTCGGCCTTGATGATCTTCACCGAGGCCTTCTTGCCGTTCGGCAGCTCGTACTCGGCGTCCTCGCCGACCTTGTGGCCGATCACGCCGCTGCCCAGCGGGGACTGCGGCGAGTACGTCTCGATGTCGGAGCTCGCGTATTCGCGTGAGGCGAGCAGGAACGTCAGCGTGTCGTCCTCGTCGCCGTCGAACGCGATCGTGACCACCATGCCCGGCGCCACCGCACCGTCCGCCGCGGGCGCCTCGCCGACCTTCGCGCTCTCGAGGAGCTGGGTGAGCTGGCGCACACGGAGTTCCTGCTTGCCCTGTTCCTCCTTGGCCGCGTGGTACCCGCCGTTCTCACGCAGGTCGCCCTCCTCGCGCGCGGCGGCGATCTTCGCGGAGATCTCCGCCCGCGCGGGACCAGTAAGGTGCGCAAGCTCAGCCTTGAGCTTGTTGTACGCCTCCTGGGTCAGCCAGGTGACGTTCTCGCTGGTCTGGGTCACAGGTGCTCCTCGTAGGTACTGGGAATACAAAGCATCGCCCTACCCAGAAGAATGTTCCTTCACGGATGGGCGAAACCACGAGCCTAACAATTCAGGGGCAGAAGGGGGAGGACATAAGCCATCAGAATCGCGTCAACGCAGGTCAGGCGCTACGTATTGCAGGCGACGTCCGTGGGGCCTCAGTCGGCCTGGCAGCCCTGCAGCTCGGCCGTCGTCCCGGGCGCCGTCGTGCGCAGCGTGAAGACCTTGTCGATGACGGTGGCGTCCCCGGTGAAGCGCAATTCGGCCCGGCCCACCACGGAACCGTCCTCGGCCTGTGAGCGCACGGTGCAGTAGCCGGTGGCACCGGCGTCCTTGCGGACCTCCAGATGCACCTTCACGGATTCCTTGCCGGGCTCGAAGCTGATCACTTCGGCGCTGATCTCGTTCTTGACGACGTAGTGGTAGCCGAACCAGCCGACCAGGGTCAGCAGCGCCACCGCGAGGACGCTGCCGATGATCTTGAGCTTGCGGTCGGCGCGCTCGTCCGAGGTACGGCCGTAACGGCCCTCGGGCGGTCGCGTGCTCGCCGTACTCATGATCGTCCTCCAGACAGGGCCGGGGCGAACGTCCTGGAAGAGGCCCCGTGGCCCGGTCCCGGAATTATTCGCCCCCCGGTTCGGTCACTATAGAAGCCGCTGATTGCGCCGACGCACAGAGGGCGCCGACTTACTGAGGATTGAGTCTTGACTGACCAGTTGCGACTGATGGCCGTGCACGCCCACCCCGACGACGAGTCGAGCAAGGGCGCGGCGACCATGGCGAAGTACGTGTCCGAGGGGGTGGACGTGCTGGTCGTGACCTGCACGGGCGGGGAGCGCGGCTCCATCCTCAATCCGAAGCTCCAGGGGGACGCGTACATCGAGGAGCACATCCACGAGGTACGCAAGAAGGAGATGGACGAGGCCCGGGAGATCCTCGGGGTCAAGCAGGAGTGGCTCGGCTTCGTCGACTCGGGGCTGCCCGAGGGCGACCCGCTGCCGCCGCTGCCGGAGGGCTGCTTCGCCCTGGAGGACGTGGACGTGGCGGCCGGGGAGCTGGTGCGGAAGATCCGCGCCTTCCGCCCCCAGGTGATCACCACCTACGACGAGAACGGCGGCTACCCGCACCCCGACCACATCATGACCCACAAGATCTCGATGGTCGCGTTCGAGGGGGCGGCGGACACCGAGAAGTACCCGGAGGACGAGTACGGCCCGGCGTACCAGCCGCTGAAGATGTACTACAACCAGGGCTTCAACCGCCCCCGCACCGAGGCGCTGCACCAGGCGATGCTGGACCGGGGCCTGGAGTCGCCGTACGGGGACTGGCTCAAGCGCTGGGACGAGTTCGGTATGAAGCAGCGCACGCTCACCACGCATGTCCCGTGCGCCGACTTCTACGAGATCCGCGACAAGGCGCTGATCGCGCACGCCACGCAGATCGATCCGGACGGCGGCTGGTTCCGGGTGCCGATGGACATCCAGAAGGAGGTCTGGCCGACGGAGGAGTACGAGCTGGCGAAGTCTCTCGCCGATACCTCCCTCCCCGAGGACGACCTCTTCGCGGGCGTCCGCGACAATGCCTGACATGAGCGCAAGCGCAAGCCTGGCAATGACGCACCTCGTCTCCTTCGCCAAGGAGGTCGACGAGGACAAGGTCACCCCCGGCGTCCTCGGCTTCATCGTCTTCGCGGCGATGGCCCTGGCGGTGTGGGCCCTGATGAAGTCCATGAGCCGGCACATGAACAGGGTCGACTTCACCCAGGTCCCGGACCCCGAGGCCGAGCAGGCCGAGGCGGATGCGGAGCCGGACTCGGAAGCCGAGTCGAAGGAGTCCGCCGAGAGCGCCGCCGGGCCCGCGAAGAAGCCGTCCGCGAACGGCTGACCAACCCGGCTGCCGCCCGTCGGCAGCTCGCTGTCACCGGCTGTGGGCGGCCAGTGACAGCAGCAGGTGCGCCGTCTCCGGCCGCAGATGGTCGGAGTGGGCGCCCGCCGGGCCGTGCCCCCGGACGAAGACGTCGCTCGCGTCCACGCTGACGAAGCGATGGTCGAGCGCGGCGAGGGGGTAGGGCTCGGCGCGCGGCAGCATCCGGATCGCCGAGACGGGGGCGGGCGCGGTCCCGATGCCCGCGTGGCCGACACCCGCCCGCTTCTCGGCCCGCAGATGCCAGAAGCCGGTGGCACGGTCGTGCCGGGAGTACGTCGCGACCACCGGGCCGCGCAGCGGCGCCTCGGAGAGAGCGGGGAAACCGGTCGCGAACGCGTCGCGCGGGGCCGCCATCTGCAACAGCAGCATCGAGTCCACCGTGAAGGGCCGGCCGGGCGGCTCCGGTGTGCTCCAGCCCAGGGTGAGCGGCTCGTCGGCGGCCCACTGCACGGCCTCGCACAGGAAGCGGCAGCCGAAGGAGTGGCCGATCAGGTGCAGATACTGGCCCTCGCGGTTGGTGAGGACGGGCGGGGCGGCCGGGTCCCCGCGCAGGCCGTCCAGACAGCCGAGCAGCCGGCCGATGACATGAGCCGCGTGACCCCGGGTGCTCATGGCGTGCGCCCGGTCCCGGATACGCCGGTAGCCCCCGAGCGAGGGCAGCGAGCGGGAGGGCCAGCGGACCAGCACGGTCCACGGCTGCCACGGCCGCAGCCCCCGGTACAGGGCCGGGCGGCGGTCGTACTGGGCCGAGGCGAGGGCCAGCAGGCGGCGGACCGCCACCAGGGCCGCGTCGGGCTCGGTCCGCCAGCCGTGGACATAGACCAGGAGGTCCGTCGCCCACGCGGGCGGGGACAGCTCCTCGTGGAAATGGTCGGCCAGCCGGTCGGCGGGGACCGGGCGCGGACCGCGCCGCGTCTCCTCCAGCAGCCAGCCGTCCGGCCCCAGGTCGACGGTGCGCACCGGCACATCCGTGGCACTCATACGGGCACCTCCCGCTCGGCGTCCGTGTCGGGCGCGTCGGCCCGTTCCAGGCGGGTGTCCATGCCGTGGTGGAGGGCGTAGGCCAGGCCCAGGGGATTGTGCAGTTCGCCGGCGAAGTGCCGGGTCACCGCGAGGGCGATGCTGCCCGCGGTCTGCGTCCCGTCCAGATAGCGGGTCAGGAACTCCAGCGCGTACTCGGCCGCGAAGACCTGGGGTATCTCTATCTGCGGGCCCAGCACACCCCGCGCCCCCGCGTCGACGAACGCCCGGCTCAGGAACTTGGCGTCCGTGCTTCCCTCGGGCAGCCCCGCGTGGCAGGCGTTGAGGACGACGAACGGCTGGAACGGGTGGTCGACGCCGAAGCGGCGGCGCCGTTCGCGGATCGTGTGCGCGTCGATGCTCTTGTGGTCGGTGAGGCTGAGCACCAGGGAGGGCGGCTGTGCCCCGTCGGCGGTGAAGCGGCCGTGGCACCAGAAGTACATCAGCTGCTCGCACAGATCGGACCGGGCCAGCGCGCTCACCAGTTCCTGCCAGGTGGACCGTTCGACGAACCGGGTGCCCTTGGCGAGGAGGGCCGCCACGTCGGCGGCGCGGGTGCGGCCCGCCCGGTCGACGCGGGTGTCGTGGTTCAGGCTCACGGCCGGTACGTGGGGGGCCTCGCGCAGGCCGGCGAGCCAGGGGTAGGCGCCGCCGGTCTGCTCGATCTGATGGCGGTGGCCGAGGAAACGCCGGAACAGCGCGGGGAGGGCCTCCGCGGGGGGCTCGGGGTCGGGCGGCAGGTCCTCCGCCGCCAGGCACACCATCGGCCAGGGCAGATGCAGATCCGAGTCGAAACGGACCCGCAGGCCCTCGCCCCGGGCGAGGGCCTCCGTCAGATAGCCGCGGAAACGGGCGATGCGCGGGTCGGTGCCGCCCAGCAGCGTGCCGTACAACAACTCCGAGCCGACCAGGGCGAGTTCCTCCATCAGGGTGGTCAGCTCGTCCACGGGACGGGAGCGCAGGTCCACCAGGGAGGCGTACGGGGTCTCCGGCTCGCCCGCGGCGGGGCGGCCGTCGGCCGTCTGGGGACGGTGGTCGACCAGGACCTCCTTCCACATCCGGCACAGCCGCGCCGCGGCGGACCGCACCTCGGCCGGATGCACCGCCAGATCCACCCGGTGCTCCGTGCCGTACAGCGACGGCACGGCCGGGCCGTAGAGCCGCGCCCTGAGACGGTCGTCGCCCAGGACGTCCAGGGACACCGTGATGTCCGGCCCCTCGGTCAGCGCGTCGGGCAGGGCGGTGAAGCCGCGGCTGGGGTCCTGGATGATGCGTACGTGAAGCTCTCTTGGCATGCGCGGGGCGTTCCTAGCGGCCTCGGTGCGTGACGGCTTCGGGCGAGGACAGCCCGCCGTGCTCGTCGTGATCCAGGATGTCGAGTTCTGTTTCCACTTGCTGCAGGACCGTCCCGGTGCGTTCGAGGGCGATGGTGAAGCGGATGCGGTGGGTGCCGGTGCGATGCGCGGTGAAGGTGAACTCGGCGCCGTGCGCGGCCTGTTCCGAGGGGCGCAGGAGGGAGCTGGCGGGGTCGACGGATGCCGGGGTGAGGGGCGCGGCCGTCACCATCAGCCAGGGCCGGTCCGCCCCTGAGGCTCCCCAGGGGTGGCCGTCCTCGGGGGAGACCCGCAGGAGCAGGCGGGCGGTGGTGTCCTCGGCGGGGGTGTCGTCGAGCAGGGTGACGCGGACGCGGCAGTGGGGGCCGGCGGGGCCGGGCACGTCCAGGAACCAGGGGCCGCTGTGGCGGACGGCGACGGTGTCACGGGCGTGGGAGGGGATGGTGCGGCCTCCCAGCACACCCCCGGCCTCCCAGAACCGCGTGATGTCCCGCATCAGTCTCTGCGGGTCCGGGATCGGGATGTCGCGCGGGAAGGGGGCGAGAAGGGACCCGACCACGCGCGGACCGTCCCCGCGCAGGTGGTCGAGTGTCGCGGCCCGGACGGTGGCCGTCCACACCAGGCCGTACACGTCTCCGAGGGCCCGGAAGCGTTCCTCCGCCGAGTCCAGGAGCGGCAGGTTGAGGCCGCTGGGCCTGCGGCGGGCCACCATCTCCAGCTCGGTCCACGCCGTCCCGAGGGGGCATCCCATCTCCCCGAACCGCGCCCAGACGGGCCCCAGCGACACCAGTACAGAGGCCGAATGGGACTCGTAGCGGGCGGAGGGCAGGAGAACGGTCCGGTGCTCCGCCCAGGCGCTGCCCAGGCCGTCTCCGCACTCCCGGAAGAGCCGCGCGGCATGCGCCAGCGACCCGCGGGCACCGTGGAGGTCCCGTTCCAGATCCGCGACGGCCCGGTACAGGCTCGTCCACGCCGCTCCGCGGACGTCCCCGGCGCGCTGGTGCTGTGCGTGTGCCTGCCGGCCCAGTTCATCGGCGGTCTCCGGCCGGCCGCGCCGCAGCGCGAGCCGGAACCGCCCCGTCATGACCCAGTTCCCACCGCGGGTGTCCGCGACGGACAGCAGCAACGCGTCGGCCTCGTCGAGCAGGCGGCCGGCCTCGGTGTCCCGGCCGCTCAGCAGGCACACCCGGGCACTGTGCAGCAGCGTCCAGCCGAGCCCGCGCCTACACCCCGAGGCCCGGTGCAGGGCGGCCGCCCGCAGAAGCGCCTGCTCGGCCTTCGCCACCTCGCCCTGGTCGCACCGGACGGCCCCGAGGACCAGCAGCGCCCAGGCCGTGTGCCGGTCGTCGGGGCGGGCATCGTTCCCGAGCAGCCCGTCCAGCAGCCTCAGCGCCTCGGTCAGCCGCCCTGACTGATGGCAGAGGGCGGCGGCGTGATGGATGGCGTCCGGGTTGCTCCACTTGTCGGTGTCGTACAGCGCTCCGGCCTGCTCCGGCAGGCCCAGATCGGCGGCGAGCGAGCTGAGCGCCCGGCGTACGGAGAGGATGGGCCACAGCCGGTGCAGCGCCACGAGCCGGTGCGCGTCACCGAGGACGGCCAGCAGCAGGGCCAGGCCGTCCGCGATCGCGTCCTCCTGTCGCCCCCGGTGCGCGCTGTTGGCGAGCAGGGACAGGAACTCGTCCAGGTGGGGGAGGAGTTCCGGCAGGTCGAGTTCCCGAGGGGCGAGTCCTTCGGGTGAAGGGCCGATGTGGTGCTCGGGCAGGGGCCTGCCGTCCAGGGCGACGGCGGCGCCTTGGAGGGAGCGCTCCGCCCACAAGGCCGTGACGATCTCTACCGAGGGCCCCGGCTCCACCGCCCGGACGACGTCCGCCACCGGTTGGGGAACGCAGAAGGTTCCGTCGCTGCTCCACCGCTGTACCAGCTCCTTGGCGAGCAGGCCGCCCAGCACGGAGCGCACGTCGCTCGGGTCGCCGTCCAGCGAGCAGAGCAACTCCGCCGTGCGCTGGGTGAACGGTGCCCCGGAGTTCCGCGCCGCCAGACGTCTCAGCAGCGCCCGCTGATCGGTCGTGCAGTCGTCCAAGGCCAGTCGCACGAGCCGTTGGGGCCCCGACTCGCCCGGTCGCGGCCCCGGTCGCGGCGGCGCCATCCTGTTGGCGATGAAGAAGCCGGCGATCCGGGCGAGCGCGGGCAACCCCTGCGCCGCTCTGACCAGAGCGCCCGGCCAGGACGCGAGCCCGTACCAGGTGTCGCGGCCTCTCCAGGGCGCTCCGGTCGCCATCCGGGCGACGAGATCCATGCTCGCCTCGGGACCCAGGGGATCGACGGCGAGCAGCCGGGCCCCGATGCGCCGCCAGCCGGCCTCCTTCCGTGAGGTGACGAGCACCGCCAGGCCGCGACAGTCACGCAGGAAGGGCAGCATGCCCCGCACCACCGGGGGCGCGGCTCCGTCCAGGACGACGAGGCGGTCGCGAAGCTGCCGGGTGAGTTCGCCGCGCAGGGCGCGCCGGAACGCGCGGTCGTCGCCCAGGGCCGCCCCCACGATGGCGGCGCGTGACCCGCCGCTCTCGCCGAGCAGCCGTAACAGTGTGGGTTCCACGTCCGCGGGAGTGGCGTCGTAGAGGGAGATCCAGTGCGTGCTTACGGCGTGCCGGTGGACGGCCTGGGCGGCCAGGGCGGACTTGCCGACGCCTGCCGGGCCGTGCAGCACCATCAGGGTGGGGAGGCTGCGGCCGGACGGCGGGGGCGGGGCTGTGCGCAGCTCCAGCCACGTCCCGATGCGGCGGATTTCGTCCGCCCGCCCGAAGAATCCCCCGAACGTCGGAGGCGGTGTCGGATCGCGCGGGTCCTGTCCCAATGGCTTCCCCCCCGTCGGCCCGCCTCCATCGGTACTGTCCGTCAACGGTTGCAGTCCCCAGGTCCGGCCGTCAGCGAAACGTCCGACAATGACCCGTAAGGGCCCGCCTCACCCCCGTGCCGCCGAGACCGCCACCCCCATCACCTCCCGCGCATGCCGGCTCGGCGTCATCCCCAGCCCCCACGCCTGCCACCCCGACTCCAGGCTCACGCCCCGTTCCAGCAGCAGCCCCCAGGCGTCGATGTACTCGTCGAGCTTCTCGTCCCGCAGGGGATGGCCCGCGCGGGACAGCTGGGCCAGTTCCTCCTGGGCGACGGCCGTGCCGACCTCCGCGCCGCCCGGGGCCGCGTACGGCAGGAGGGTGCAGCGCAGGAAGCGGGCCCAGTCCTCGCCGCGGCGGTCGCCGTAGGACGTGAAGAGGGCCGTCGCCTCCTCGCAGAGGGCGAGGGCCTGCTGGGTGCGGGCGTTGCCCGCGTCCACGACGGCCAGTTCCAGGCAGGTCCACGCCTCGCCGTGGGCGACGCCGATGCGCTGGAAGTCGGCGCGGGCGTCGACGAGGAGCTGGCGGGCGAAGCCGGAGTTGCGCAGGGAGCCGGTCTGGGCGGCGCGCTGGTCGCGGGTGGCGCGGGCCGAGTGGTGGCGGGCGCAGGCCAGGCCGTAGACGTCGCGCATGCGGGAGAACATCGTGCGGGAGCGTTCGAGTTCGCGGACCGCCTGGTCGAGGTTGCCGGTCTCCTCCAGGGCCTGGCCGAGGTAGTAGAGGGTCCAGGCCTCGCCCCGGGCGTCCTCGTTGTCGCGGTGCCGGGCGGCCGCGCCGCGCAGTTCCTCCACGGCCGGGGACGCGTCGCCGGCGACCAGCAGGGCCCGGGCCAGCTGGGTCAGGGCCCAGGCCTCGCCGCGGGCGTCTCGGGTACGGCCGTAGAGGTCGAGGGCCGCGCGCAGTTCGGACTCGGCGCGCGGGACGTCGCCCATGCGCAGGCCCAGTTGACCGAGCTGGAAGTGGGCCCACGCCTGGCCGTGCACGGACTCGCCGGCGCGGTGCAGGACCAGGGACTCGGTCAGCAGGTCCAGGGCCTCGGCGACCCGGGCGCGGTCCCGCTCCACCGCCGCGAGGGCGTGCATCGTCCACGCCCGGTCCGTCGCCAGCTCGGCGGAGGACTGCAGGGCCAGGGCCTCGCGGAGCTTCGCCGACGCCTCCGTCAGATTGCCCTGGTGGTGCAGGGTGATGCCGAGGGAGCACAGGGCCCGGGCGGCACCGGCGTCGTGGTGGGCCTCCCGGTAGAGGTCGACGACCGAGGCGAGCGTGGTGCGGGCCTTGTCGAGTTCGCCCAGCTGCCGTGCCGCGATGCCGGTGCGCCACTGCACCGAGCGGACGAGCAGTCCCTCGTCCACGGCCTGTGCCAGCTCGCTGATCTCGCCCAGGCGGTAGAGGTCGCCGCGCAGCAGGCAGTAGTCGCACAGGGCGCCCAGGAGGTTCAGGACCGCCGCCTGGTTCACGCCCTCGGCGTGCCGCAGCGCCGCCGTGATGAAGCTCGACTCGTCGTCCAGCCAGCGCAGCGCCTCGTCGAGGGAGGTGAAGCCGTACGGGCTGAAGCGGTTGGTGCGGGTCGACATGTTGCCGTCGACCATGCGCAGCACCGAGTCGGCCAGCTCGGCGTAGTTCACGATCAGCCGTTCCTGCGCCGCCGTGCGCTCGGCGGGTTCCTCCTCGTCGAGGAGGCGGGCCTGGGCGAAGGCGCGGACCAGGTCGTGCAGCCGGTAGCGGTCGCCCCGGACGTGGTCGATCAGGCCCGCGCGGGTCAGGGCCTGGAGATGGCGCTTGGCCTCCGTCTCGTCGGTGGCCAGCAGCGCGGCGGCCGCCGCGGCGCCGAGCGAGGCCCGGCCGGCCAGGGCCAGCCGGCGCAGCAGCCGCCGTACGGTGTCCGACTGGTCGGTGTAGCGCAGCCACAGGGCGCGCTCCACCGGCTCGACCGGGCCGTACGCGCCGAGGTCCGTGGCCAGCGCGCGCGGGGAGCGCGGGCCGAGGCACGACCCCACGATGCGCAGCGCCAGCGGCAGCCCGCCGCACAGCTCCCGGACCTGGTCGGCGGACTCGGCGTCGTACGGCCCGGAACGGTCCTGCGCCGCCGCGCCCAGCAGTTCCTCCGCACCCGCCGCGTCCAGCGGCTCCACCGCCAGCTGATGCACCCGCGCGGGCAGCTCGGCCGGCTCCAGCGGCCCCCGCGCGGTCACCAGCACCAGACTGTCGGACCGCTCCGGGACCAGGGCGCGGATCTGCTCGGCGTCCGAGGCGTCGTCCAGGACGATCGTGACGGGCAGGCCGGTCAGATGCTGGTGGTACAGCTCGCTCAGCCGCTTGACCTGCTGGTCGGGGGAGGAGCGCTCACGGAACAGCAGTTGCTCCCGGGGCGCGCCGAGCCGGTTGAGCAGATGCAGCAGGGCGTCTCGGGTGGACAGCGGTGACCCGGCCGGGCCCTCGGCGCGCAGGTCGACGACGCAGGCGCCGCGGAAGTAGTCCCGCAGCTCGTGTGTGGCCTGCACCGCGAGCGTCGTACGGCCGCTGCCGGGCGTGCCGTGCAGGACGACCACCGTCGGCCGGGTCTCCGTGCTCGCGCGGGCCGCCTGCACCCACTGCCGGATCTGCGCCAGCTCCGGTCGCCGCCCCGCGAACGGCTCCGCCGGATCCGGGAGTTGCGCGAAGGACTGCTCCAGCACATTGCGCCCGCGCGCCGCCGCGCTCTTGTCGGCGCCCCGCAGCCGCGGCCCGGTCTTCTTCGGCCCGGTGGAGGCGGCGAGCACCCGCTGCTGGTCGAGGAACGGCCGGATGCCCCGCACCTCCAGCGCCGTCAGCCACTGCAGCCGCAGCTGTTCGGGACCGCCCGGCTGGCTCACGGCCCCGGCGCGGTGGTGCGCGGCCGGCAGATGGGAGCCGACCACCTTGACGACCGTCGCCGCGGCGCCCACGACCCCGACGGCCACGCCCGCGCCCAGCGCCGTCCCGGTGCTGGTGCCGAGGGACATGTCGGCGACGACGGCCGCGACCGCCGCGACCCCGGCCACCAGCAGCGGAGTCCCGGCGCCCTCCCGGGCGTACCGCTGCCCGAAGGTGAGCTGTCCGGCCGCCGCCTCGTCCAGGGCGCGCGTGTAGGCCTCGTACTCCTCGGCCGCGCTCCGCGCCATCCCGTCGAGTCCCCCGCGTGCCCGCGCGAGCAGCACCTTTCCGTCGCTGCGCCCGCCGGTCCGCCGTACCTCCTCCTCCACGGCCCGTGCCAACAGCCCCTCGGCCTCCGCCCGATGACTGTCCCGCATGTCACGTCCCCCTTCGGCGGCACCGGTGTGCCCCTGCTCATGCCCACGGTCGTTTCTTGGTCAAGTGTGCGGTGGACGGCGCATCGGGGCGAGAGGGCGTGCGTGGCCCGATGGTGTGAAGGGCCGGGCCCGCAGGGGTGCGTGGGCCCGGCGGACGGGCCGGGGCCCGGGGGCGTAGATTGGGTACCGGCCTGCTCTGGCTCAACGGTGCGTCGTATGCGGTCCGTGCGTTGACGTCGTGAAACACAGGGGGTCAGGTGTTCAGCAGGCTGTTCCGGCGTGGGGCGGGGCGTTTCCCGGCGGCTTTCGAGGACCGGCGCAGAGACGCCGAGTTGAGAGCGCACAGCCGTCGGCTGATGCGGGAACTCGCGCCTCCGCTGCCGCTCGGCGTGACCACGCTCTGCGCCTTACTGGCCGAGCAGCGTGGCACCCCCATCAGGCTTCTGAAGTGGGATCTGCCCGCCGACGGCCCCTTCGGGATCCTGCTCTCCCGTCAGGACGAGGACGTCATCGTCTACCAGGCGAAGACCACCAGGGCGCACCAGCAGCACATCATCCTGCACGAGGTCGGCCACATCGTCGCCTACGACCTCGCCGGTGCACGGCCCGAGCAGCCGCAGTGGCGCACTTGCTACTCCGATCGGGACGAGCGGGACGCCGAGATCGTCGCGTCCACGCTCATGCACCAGGCGATGTCGATGCAGCGGCAGGCACAGCGCTACGGTCTGGACGAGCCGTGGCGGCCCTCCGTCCACGGCAGCCTCGTCTTCGAGAACGGGCTGACGTGAACGTCCCTGAAGGTCCCGGAGGCCCTTAAGGGACCAGCACCAGCTTGCCGCGGAAGCCGCCCTGTTCCAGGCGGCGGTGGGCCTCGGCCGCCTCCTCGAAGGGGAGCACGGTGATCCCCTGGTCCGGGACGGTTCCCCGGGCCGCGGCCTCGGCCACGCTCACCAGGTCGTCCCGGTCCAGCTCCACGCCGATCAGGGTGTACGCCACGTCGGGGCGGGAGTCCGGGTCCGGGGCGCTGAACGGGGTGATGGTGAGGAAGGCGCCCCCGGGGCGTACGGCCTCGATCAGGCCGGGTGCGCCGCCGGCGTCGATCACGATGTCGTAGGCCCCGGCCTCGGCCTGCGAGGGGTCGGTGAGCACTACGCCCTCGGCGGGGCGTCCCGCCCGCCGCTCCTGCCACGCGGCCCGGTCGGCGGGCCGGACGAGCAGGTCGGTGCGGGCCGACGCCTCGTCGAGCAGGCGGGCCGCGAGGTGACCGCCGACGCCGCCCTGGGCGCCGATCAGCAGGATCCGCTTGCCGTGGCGCTCCGGGGTCCGGCGCAGCAACTGCACCGCGGTCACGCCCGCCAGGGGCAGCGCGGCGGCGTCCGTGAGCGTCATTCCGTCCGGGACGTGTGCGACGTAGCGCGGATCGAAGGCGACGTACTCGGCCATGCTGCCCACGCCCGTGCCCAGTTGGGCGGTCATCGCCAGGACGCGGTCGCCGGGCCGGAAGGCGGAGCCCTCGGGGGCGTGCTCGACGGTGCCCGCCAGGTCCCAGCCGAGG
Organism: Streptomyces sp. NPDC057099; assembly: GCF_042671245.1. Taxonomy (NCBI): domain Bacteria; kingdom Bacillati; phylum Actinomycetota; class Actinomycetes; order Kitasatosporales; family Streptomycetaceae; genus Streptomyces; species Streptomyces sp. NPDC057099. Next base: position 146,289 of record NZ_JBHUTX010000013.1, on the reverse strand, counting down.
ACGGCGGGCAGGGAGGTGGGTATCTGGCCCGAACGGGTCGCCAGATCCACGGGGTTGACGGCGGTGGCGGCCGTCCTGATCACGACCAGGCTCTCCGCGGCCTCGGGCTCCGGCACGTCCCGGACCTCCAGCACCTCCGGTCCGCCGGTCCGTGACATGCAGACGGCCCTCATACGTCGTCCTCCTCGCTGCCGGACCTCGTGGACTTCGGGTCGTCCAGGACGTCCATGATCGACAAAAGCTGTTCACGCATCTCCGGCGTGAGCCGGCCGGCGCGCATCGCGATCGAGCGCACCTGCCGGTCGGAGAGCGCCTCGGCCCACTCGTCCTTCTCCTCCTGGACGGCGGCGGGCGGCGCGGCCTCGGAGATGAGGGCGCTCACCGACACCGGCAGGGTCATCTCCCGGGACTGGAAGTAGCGCACGATCGCCGAGAGCACACTCACCGTCGGGTTGGTCTGCGAGCCGTTGCGCAACGCCGTCAGATAACTCCGGGAGATGGTGACGTCGTGGCTCGGGTCCTGCGAGATCGCCTGGGCGACCTCGGAGGTTGTCGGTTCACGCAGGCGGCCCACGGCATTGGCCGTGGCGGCATCCGCGAACCAGGCATTCAGGCGTTCTGCCAGCGTGGCCATGCGGGTCGACCTTCCTAAGGCTCCGGCGACTCAGGGGGGCGGAGGCAATGCGTCGGGCGGCTCTGTCCGACGGGTGCGCGCAGCGCGCTCCCCCGTGCGCCGACAACCTCGTCTCCTTGATCACGAGCGTAGCACTGCGGCACCCAGCGGGTCACGCTGCTACTATATTGGACGCAGTGCCGATAAACCTGCCTTCTGTTCAGTGATGTGGCACCAGATCTTCGGAGGGGACATGCATAGCGGTACTCAGTTCACCCAGGGGCTCCGCCTGGCCATGGACGACGGTCCGGCCTGGACGATCGAGGCCGTACGCCAGGTGCGGTACCACGTCGTCAGCTCCGACCACCTCTTCTCGCCGGACAACACCACGCTGCTGACCGGCTGCCCGGACACCCCGCTGCGCGCCGGTGAGCGGCGGCTCGTCGTCATCGACGAGAACGTGGACGCGCTGCACGGCGCGCGGATCCGCGAGTTCTTCGCCTTCCACGGCATCGAGATCACGGTGCTCGCCCTGCGGGCCGACGAGACTGTCAAGCAGTGGGACGCCGTCTCCCGGGTCGTCGACGCGATGAACGACTTCGGCATCGACCGCCGCCGTGAGCCCGTCATCGCCATCGGCGGCGGAGTGCTCACCGACATCGTCGGATTCGCGGCGAGCCTCTACCGGCGGGGCACCCCGTACATCCGTATCCCCACGACGCTGATCGGCCTCGTCGACGCGGGAGTCGGCGTCAAGACCGGGGTCAACTACGACACCGGCAAGAACCGGCTGGGCACGTACGCGGCGGCCACGGCCACCTTCCTGGACCGCTCCTTCCTGAGCAGCCTGGACCTGCGGCACATCAGCAACGGCCTGGCCGAGATACTGAAGATGGCGCTGATCCGCTCCGAGGAGCTGTTCGAGCTGCTGGAGACGCGCGGCCCCGAGGTGCGGGCGGACCGCTTCCAGGGCTCCACCGGCGACCTCGCCCAGGCCGCCGACGCCATCGTCGCCGAGTCCATCCACCTCATGCTCGAGGAACTGCAGCCCAACCTGTGGGAGTCCGCGCTGGAGCGCTGCGTGGACTACGGCCACACCTTCAGCCCGACCATCGAGATGCACGCCCTCCCCGAGCTGCTGCACGGCGAGGCCGTCGTGATCGACATGGCGCTCACCACGGCGCTGAGCGCCCTGCGCGGTGACGTCAGCCAGGCGCAGGCCGACCGGATCTTCTCCGTCATCCAGGCACTCGGGCTGCCGCTGTGGAACGACGTGCTGGACGACCCGAGCCTGCTGGAGGAGGCGCTGCGCGACACGGTGCGCCACCGCGACGGCCACCAGCGGCTGCCGCTGCCGGTCGGCATCGGGCGCCACCGCTTCGTCAACGACGTCGAACCCGCCGAACTGCGCGCGGCGACGGAGCTGTTGCGCCGCCGGGCCCGGGGCGCGGCCACGGGAACGGCACTCGACGCTCCGGCCGAGGCCCTGGTGGGCGCGTGAGCACCCCCGCGCGCATTCCCGAGCGCACCCCCGCGAGCATCCTCGATCGCACCTCTGTGCCCAGGCCCGAACGGGCCGTGGTGATCGGCGGATCGACCGGGATCGGGCGGGGCGTCGCCGACGCCTGGGCCGCGTCCGGCATCGAGACCCATGTCTTCAGCCGCAGCCGGCCCGCCGGTGACGGCGGCGACCGGCTGATCTGGCACCGGCTCGACTTCCGCGACCCGGAGCAGGCCAAGGAGGCGCTGCGTACGGGGATCCCGGAGCGGGTGGACCTGGCCTGCTACTCCGCCGTCTACTTCACCGCCCGGCGCGAGCCGTTCACCCGGGTGAGCGAGGCCGACTGGCTGGACCAGTTCGCGATCAACGTGCACGGCCTGTCCTGGGCGCTGCGCGCGGCGCTCCCGGCGTTGCGCGCGGCCGGCCCCGGCCTGTTCCTGCACATCTCGTCCGAGGTCGTCTACAACGCCGGTCCCAACCGCTCGGGCTACGCCGCCACCAAGGCCGCCGCCGACTCGCTGATCCGGTCGGTCGCCCAGGAGATCGACCCCGCCGAGACGACGTTCGTGCAGGCGCTGCCCGCCGGCATGGTGGACAGCCCCGGTATCAGGGCCCGCCGGTCCGCGGACTTCGACTACAGCGGCTACATGTCCCCGGCCACGTTCGCGCCGCTGGCCGCCGAGCTCGCCCGTACCCGGGGCGTGCCGTACGCCGGTGACGCGCTCGTCGTGCACCAGGACACCACCTGGTCGTCCGTCGCCGAGGACCTTCCGGTGTCCCAGTCGCGTCCGCCCGCCGCCCTTTCCCAGTGACCTTTCCCAGGAGCAACCCTTGCCTCAACTGCACGCGGCAGCACTGCTGTTCGATATGGACGGCACCCTCGTGGACTCGACCGCGCTGGTCGAGGCCACCTGGGCCGGCTTCTGCGAACGGCACCGGCTCGATCTCACGGAGGTGCTGGCCTTCGCCCACGGGCGCCCCACCCGGGAGACCGTGCGCCACTTCCTCCCCGACCCCGGCCGGGCGGCCGAGGAGACCCGGCGCCTCGTCGCGCACGAGGAGTCGGAGACCACCGGCATCACGGAGGTCCCCGGCGCCCGGGCGCTGCTGACCGCGCTGCCGCCGCACGCCTGGGCCGTCGTCACCTCCGCCGGCCGCCGCCTCGCGGAGGTGCGGATGGCGGCGGCGGGGCTTCCGCTGCCCCGGCTCCTGGTGAGCGCCGACGACGTGACCCACGGCAAGCCGGACCCCGAGGGCTATCTGCGTGCCGCCGCCGCGCTCGGCTGCGCGCCGGAGGACGCCGTCGTCGTCGAGGACTCCGGCGCCGGAGTGCGTGCCGGACTCGCCGGCTGCGGGCACACCGTGGTCATCGGCGGCCTCGACGCCTACGACGACGTGGCCCCGCGCTGGGCCGACTTCCGCGGATTCCGTGTCGCCGCGCCGGAGCCGGGGCGGGCCGGGGTGACCCTGGACGTACCCGAGCCGGTCGCTGCGGGGGCGGTGGTGGGGCTGTGAGCCGGGGTGTCATGCCGCTCGAGGGTGTTGCCGTGGGGCGGGGTGCCTCTGAGGGCCGGCGGGCCAGCCCCACGGCACCGGCCGCCACCTTCGCGGCGGACATCGGTGGCACCTGGGTGCGGATGCGCGTCGGTGGGGCTGACGCGCCGGTGGAGCGGGTGCCCTCGCCGAGCCGTCTGCGCCATCCGGACCGTTCCACCGCCCGGCTGCGGGCGGACATGGTGGAGCTGCTCGGCGACCGGGTTCCGGCCGGTGCCCGTGCCGCCCTGTCCTTCGGCGCGGCCATCGACCATCTGACCGGGACCGTCTACGGATCGGCCCCGCTGTGGGGGGACGAGGCCGCCCCGTACGATCTCGCCGCCGATCTGCGAAGGCGCCGGCCCGACGTCACCTGGCACCTCGTCAACGACGTCACCGCCGCGCTGCTGGACTTCGCCGCCGTGCACGCCCGGCCCGGTACCCGCCGGGTCGCCTATCTGACCGTCAGCAGCGGCATCGCGTTGCGCATCGCGGACCTGGAGCGGACCAGGATCCCCGTCGACGCCTGGGGACTGCAGGGAGAGGTCGGCCATCTGCCGGTCCCGCTCACCGACCCCGGCGCGGACGTCCTCGCGGGGCTGTCCTGCGAGTGCGGCCAGACGGACCATCTCGCCTCGGTCGCCTCCGGGCCGGGCCTCGTCCGCGCGGCCCGGCGGCTCGGACTTCCCGCCGCCCCGCAGGTCGCCGACTGGCTCCCAGGCGCCCTCGCGTCGGACGACCCCGGCGCCCGCCGGCTGCTGGAGCTGTGCGTCGCCCCGGTCGCCCAGCTGCTGCGCACCCTGTGGTGCCTCGACCCGCACCTCGACCTGATCGGGATCGGCGGGGGAGTGGCCGAGGGACTCGCCGCCCCCTACGCGGCCGAGATCCGCCGCCGCCTCACCACCGCCACCTCCTACGCCGACCGGGGGCGCGACGACGCCTGGCTCGACGACCGGCTCGTGTTCTGCGAACCAGGGCAGGTGGACCCGCTGCGCGGAGTACGACGCGTCGGCGACTGGATACCGGGGGTCAGTCGATGAGCGCCGCGGGCGAGACGATGAGCGTCGTAGGTCGGCCGGTCACCGGTGCGACCCACCGCGCCCTGGTCCGCCGGACGGCAGACCGTTCGGGCCGCACCCTGGTCGACGTCGCCGAGGTGCGCACACCGCGCCTCGACCCGGGCGACATGCTGCTGGCACCGACGACCGTGGGCATCTGCGGCACCGACTGGCAGATCCTGCGCGGCCTGCGTGACGACCCCAGCCCCGTCCTCGGACACGAGGGCGTCGCGTATGTGGTCGAGCCGGGGGAGTCCGGGCTGCCGGCCGGCACGCCGGTCACCGTGAACCCCACGCATCCGCACGACGCGTCCTTCCTGCTCGGCCATAACCTCCCCGGCCTGTGGGCGGAGCGCACCCGCATCCCCGCCACGGCCGTACGCGCCGGACTGGTCGTCCCGGTGCCCGCCGACGCCGCGCGACCGCGCGTGGCCGCGCTCGCGGAACCGCTCGCCTCCGCCCTGTACGGCGCCCGCATCGCACGCCACACCCTGACCCCGGCGGCCCTGGTCGTCTGGGGAGACGGCATCGTAGGTCGCCTCGCACGCGACCTGTGGCTGACGGAGCGGCCCGGGTTGCACACCCTGCTCGTGGGGCACGGCGACGACGCCACCGACCCGCGCGCCGCCGGTCTTCCCGGGCTGCTCGCCGGCCTGCCCTCGCCGGTCGTCGCCGTGATCGCCACACCGCGCACCGGCACCCGCGAGGCACTGACCACCCTGGACCGGTACGTACCGGGCACGCTCCTGGTCGACCTGCACGCCGGGGTGCCCTCGGGGCCGGTCCCGCTGACCGCCGGCGACATCGACGCCGCCGCGATCCGCGCGGCCAACTGCGGCGGCACGCCCTGGCCTCCGAAGGTCGAGGAGTTCACCCGCCCGCACGGCAGGCTCCTGCTCTGCGGCCACCGGGGAGTCTCCGGTGACCATCTGCGGCAGGCGGTCGACCTGCTGCGCACCACCCCGGCCCTCGGCGAGGAGGCGCTCACCCACCAGGTCGGCCTGGAGGAGGCCGCAGATCTCGTCAACACCGTGCTGACCTCTTCCACGCGCAGGGCCGGCGGGCGCCGGGTGCTCAAGGCCGCCGTGCGTATCGGGAGCAAGTCATGACCGCGTCGATCGCCGTCGCCGCGCCGCAGTGGCGGATCGGCACCGACCGCCGGGCGGCGGCCCGGGCCGCTGTCGCGGCGGGGGCCGACCAACTGCACCTGGACTACGGCGGCGCCCACCGCGGGCCGCCGCTGAGCGACCCCATCGCGCTGCGGGCGGCCGAGGCGGCCGCCGGGGAGATCCCGGTGCCCGTGCTCGCCGTCAACCACCTCAACGACATCGGCCTGGCGCGGGAGGACGGCACCCCCGACCCGGCGGCCGTCGACCTCCTGCTGCGGGCCCTGGACTGCGCACGACGGCTCGGTGTCGCCGTACTGCACGTGCCCGGGTTCCGACGGAGCCTGCCGGTCACCGCCTCCCTGCGCGCCGGGACGGCCGAGGCGCTGCGCGGCCTGTGCGAGCGGCTGGCCAGGGCGGACCTGCTGGTCGCCTACGAGTCGCCGCTCGGCCCGCACGACTCCCTGGAGCTCGCCCGGGCGGTGGACCATCCGGCCCTGCGCCTGGTCCTGGACACCGGCAACCTGCTCGACGCGGGGCATCGGCCGCTCGCCTTCGCCGAACTGGTCGGGGGAGCCGGGCTGCTGCTGCCGGACCCGCACATCAAGGACGGCTCCCGTACGCCCTTCCCCACCGCCGGCCTCCCGGCCCTGCTGCGCCGCTCCGGCGCCCGCTCGGTGCTGGTGGAGAACGACTACCGGGACGCCCCGGACCGTCTGCGCGAGGACATCGCACTGTGCCGCCGCGCGGCCGAAACCCGTCACCCGAAGGACGCACCATGAAAGCCATCCGGCTCATCGCCCCCCGCACCCTGTCGGTCACCGACACCGCACCGCCCGAACCCGGCCCCGGCGAAGTCCTCGTCAGGGTGGGCCTGCTCGGGCTGTGCGGCACCGACCTCGGCTTCTTCGACGGCAGCAGCAACTACCTGCGGGACGGGCTGAAGAGCTACCCCTTCGTCCTCGGCCACGAGTGGATCGGCACCGTCGTGGAGACCGGCCCGGGAACTGACCCGGAACTGCTCGGCCGACGCGTGTCGGGCCACAACTTCCGCGGCTGCGGCACGTGCGCACACTGCCGCGCCGGACGCGTCCGCTCCTGCCCGGACCGCAGCGAGATCGGTGTGCTCGGCCCCCGCCCGGGCGCCGGCGCGCAGCTGATCACCGTGCCGGTGGACACCCTCACCCGGATTCCGGACGCCCTGTCCGACGCGGCGGGTGCCCTGCTGGAGCCGACCGCCGCCGCGGTGCACGCCGTGGACCGGCTCGCCGTGACCGCCTCCGACCGGGTCGCGGTGCTGGGCGCGGGCACGCTCGGACTCGCCGCGGCGCAGACGGCCCGCGCGAGCGGCGCGGACACCGTCGTCCTCGACCCGCAGCCCGCCGCCCGGGAGCTGGCGGCCGAGCTGGGCCTGCGCGCCCAGGCCGGCCCGGGCGCGGCGGACGAGGAGGCCTACGACGCCGTGATCGAGGCGTCGGGCAACGAGGCGGCGGTCCGCTCCGCCGTCCGCCTGGTCGCGGCGGGCGGACGCATCGCCCAGCTGGGCACCCCCCACCACGCCGTGGACGGATTCGACGCGGCGGGCCTGGTGATCCGGGACGTGACGCTGCACGGCGTACTGTCCGGCATCGGCTACTGGGACCGGCTCGTCGGCCTCGTCGAGTCGGGCGCGGTGAACCTGGACGCCCTCGTCGACCGGGTCTTCCCGCTGGACGAACTGGACGCCGCCTTCGCCCGTCTCACCGACGGGAACCGGAGCCGCCCCAAGGTCCTCGTCCGGCTCGGCCCGGCGCTCGGCGCATCCGACGACCCGGCGTCCGCCGTATGAGCGGCACGGAAGTGGCCCGGGAAAAGGAACGGGAAAGGGAACGGGAACGGGAAAGGGAACGGATCGACGCGCCGACCGCCGCGCGGCTGGCCGTCCTGGCGAGCGCCACCTTCGTCTACGTCACCTTCGAGGTCTTCCCGGTCGGGCTCATCGCGGACATCGCCCGCAGCCTGGACGTCTCGGCCGGCCGGGTGGGGCTGCTGATCAGCGGGTACGCCGTGGTCGCCGCGATCGTCACCGTGCCGACGGTCGCGCTGGCCTCCCGTGTCTCCCGGGGCACCGCGCTGGTGGTCTCCCTGCTCGTCCTCGTCGCCGCCGAACTGCTCGCGGCAGCCGCGACCAGCTTCTCCATGATGGTGGTCAGCCGGGTCGCCGCCGCCCTGACGCACGGGGTGCTGTGGTCGCTCATCGCCCCGGCCGCGGCCACGCTGGTGCCGCGGTCGCGGGTGGGCACCGCCACCGCGGCGGTGTTCGGCGGGTCCACGCTCGCCGCGATCGCCGGCAGCCCGGGGACCACGCTCATCGGCGAGCTGATCGGCTGGCGTGCCACGGCCCTGGTCCTCGCGGCGGCGACCGTGGCCGTGACCGTCGGACTGGTGTGGGCCCTCCGGCCGCGCGACGCCGCGCGGCAGGAGACCGGGCAACCGCAGGGGACGACCGCCCCGGAGACCGCGCGAGGGGCCGTGCACTGGCCGCGCGTACTGACCTTGTGCGCCGTGGCGGTGGTGCTCATCACGGCGCACTTCCTGAGCTACACCTACTTCGCCGTTCTCGTCGCCGACATCACCGGCACCTCCGGCGCCGTGGTCGCGCTGCTCGCGGTCTTCGGGCTCGCCGGGGCCGTGGGCACGTATCTGGCGGGCCGGAACAACGACACGGCTCCGCAGCGGACGGCGGTCGTGACCATCGGGGTGTTCGCCGCGGGCGTCGCCCTGCTGGCGCTGTCACCGGCCCTGGGCTCCGCCGCCGTGCGCGGCGCGGCGGCCGCTGCCGCCGTCGCCCTGTGGGGCGGCGCGTTCGCCGCGGCCGGACCCGTCTTCCAGACGGGCGTGATGCGCCTGGCCGGCCAGGACGCCGACCGGGCCTCCTCGGTCTACGTCACCGGCTTTCAGATCGGGATCGCGGGCGGCTCGGCGCTGGGCGCAGCGCTGCTCGGCCACTCCTCGCTCTGGCTGCCCGTCACCTCGACCGCGCTCGTGGCGGCGGTGCTGCTGGCGGTCCTGGTACTGCGCCCGGTGCCCGCTGCCGAAGCACCGACGCACTCCTGAAAATCAACTTGCTTATATAGTGGCAGCTAAGCTTTTATAGAGTCGGTTCCAGTCCCGATCCCTCTCCCCCCACGCAGGAAGGCAATGAGATGCCCCAGACGTCCGTCGACAGCGCGACCGTGCACTACCGCACCGAGGGCCAGGGCCCCGGTCTGCTCCTGGTGCACGGCACCGGCGCCACCGGCGAGACCAACTACGGTCACCTGGTGGAGGAGTTCACCGACCGGCGCACCGTGATCCTCCCCGACTACGCGGGCAGCGGCGGGACCGTCGACGACGGCAGCCCGCTGTCGCTGGAGCGGCTCGCCGACCAGGTGCTCGGCGCCGCCGACGAGGCGACCGACGAGCCCGTCGACGTCGTGGGCTTCTCGCTCGGCGCGCTCATCGCCGTGATGGCCGCGGCCCGCCGCCCCGAGCGGGTCCGCCGGCTGGTGCTGGTGGCCGGCTGGGCGCGCAACGACGACCTGCGCAAGCGCCTGGGCTTCACCGTCTGGCGCCGGCTGGCCGACCTCAGCCCGGAGCTGTACTCGCACTACATCAGCCTGCTGCTCTTCACCCCGGGCTTCCTGGCGAACCTGGACGAGGAGGGGTTCGACGCGGCCGTGGGCGGCGCCGAGGTCAACGAGGGCACGCTGCGGCAGATCGAGCTCGGCCTGGACGCCGACATCCGGGAGCTGCTGCCGAAGATCGGCGTCCCCACGCTGGTGGTCGGCTGCCGTCACGACCAGCTCGTGCCCGTCGACCACTCCCGCGAGCTGCACGAGTCGATCCCGGGCAGTGACTACCTGGAGATCGAGAGCGGCCACCTGGTGCCGGCCGAGGCGCCGGAGGAACTGGTGAACGCCATCCGCAAGTTCCTGGACTGACCCGGACGCCACGGACCCCTCGGGGCGGCCGGCCGACGCCTTCCGCCCCACCGCCCGCCCCACCCGGGGCCCGCCCTCACCGGCTCTCCCTTTTCTCACCCTGGTCCAGCCCGGCCGGCCACCTCCCACCCTCGCCGGCCCCTCTCGGCTGAACCGCCCTTCTCGGCTGAACCGCCCCGCTAGGCCCGGCCCTGCTAGGCCCGGACCCGCTCGGCCGAACGCTCACCGCCTGCCCTTCCCGGCTAAACCGCCCCGGCGCGCCCTGCCCATCCGGCCCCGACCCCGGCAGGCCCCCTCGCCCCGCGCCCCTCGCGCCCCCTCGGGCCGTGGCCCCGGCGCGCCCTGACCCGCCCTCAGCCGCCCGGGCCGCCCCAGGTCACCGTCACCGCTCCGCCCGCGGCCCCGCCCCAACAGCACTGCCCGCCAGCCCATCCCGTCAAAGAAAGCCCGCCCATGGCCACACCCCAGACCGCCCCGACCGAACTCATACCGCCGTCGCCTCCGGAACTCAGACGCGAAGAACCCACGGCCGCAGAACCCACGGCCGCAGAACCCACGGCCGCACCCCGTGTCGGCGGCCCGGCGGTCCGGCTGCCCTCCCTGACCGGCATGCGGTTCCCGGCTGCCCTGCTCGTCTTCCTGTTCCACCTCTCCCTGCCCGCCCACTGGCTCATGGCCGGCGACGCGAACGGCACCCTCTTCGCCCGCCTGGTCGAGCAGGCCGGCGGCCTGGGCGTCACGTTCTTCTTCCTCCTCAGCGGTTTCGTCCTCGCCTGGTCCGCCCGCGACGGGGACCCGCGGACCTCGTTCTGGCGCCGGCGGTACGTCAAGATCGTGCCCAACTACGTCGTCGCCTGGGCGCTCGCGATGCTGCTGATCGCGGCCGGTACGGCCCCGTGGCAGTCGGCGGCCACCTTCTTCATGCTCCAGTCCTGGGTACCGGACTACGCCACCAACTTCGCCGTGAACTCCCCGGGCTGGTCGCTGTCCACCGAGGTCTTCTTCTACCTCTGCTTCCCGCCCCTGTTCGCCGGAGTCCGGCGGATCGCCCCGCAGCGGCTGAAGTTCTGGATCGCGGGTGTCATCGCCGCCGTGTGCGCCACGCCCTGGCTGGCCACCACCTTCATCCCGCCCGGCGACGTCTACATGTCGAACGAACCCGGCGTCTCCGGCCTCCACCTCTGGTTCGCCTACGTCTTCCCGCCCGCCCGGCTGCTCGACTTCCTGCTCGGCATCCTGGTCGCCCGCGCCGTCATGCTGGGCCGCTGGCGCGACATCGGCCTCGTTCCCTCCGGCCTGCTGCTTGCGGCGAGCTACGTGATCGCCGAACTCCCGGGCGTGCCGTACCTGTTCGCCCAGCGCGCGGTGTGCCTCGTACCGTGCGCCCTGCTGATCGCCGCCGGAGCGCTGGCGGACGCGTCGGGCCGGCCCACCCCCTTCCGGCATCGCGCGATGGTCTGGCTCGGCGAGGTCTCCTTCGCCTTCTACCTGCTCCACTTCATCGTGCTCTCCGAGGCGCGCGACCTCTTCGGCGCCCGCCTGGAGTCCGGCTGGGCCGTGACCGCCTTCGTCGTCGCCGAGTGCGCCGTGTCGGTCCTGGTCTCCTGGGCGATGTACGCCTGGGTCGAGAAGCCGCTGGTACGCCGCTGGGCCCGCCCGCGGGCCAAGGCCCCCGCCGCCGCGGTCGCCTGACCGGCGACGCCCCGGGCCCGGCGGCCGCCCGCTGTCCCTCCCGCACGACTCGAAGGTGCACACACTCATGCCGTTCCGACTCGCCGCCCTGATCCTCGCGATCTTCTGTGTCGGCACCGCGGAGCTGTCACCCAGCGGCATGCTGGACGATCTCTCCGCCGATCTCACCGTGAGCCTGGCCATGGCCGGCCTGCTGGTGACCGCCTACGCGTTGACGATGGTCGTCGGCGGCCCGCTGGTCACCGCGCTCACCACACGCGTACGCCGCAAGACGCTGCTGGTGGGCCTGCTGGCCGTCTTCGTCCTGGGCAACGTCGTCTGCGCCCTGGCGCCGGGCTTCGGCGTGCTGATGGCCGGCCGGGTACTGACCGCGGTCGTGCACGGCACCTTCATGGCGGTGTGCGTCGTCACCGCGGGCGCCATGGTGGGGGAGGGCAAGGGCGGCGCCGCCGTCGCCGCCACCCAGCTAGGGATCAACCTCGCCACCGTCCTCGGCGTCCCCATGGGTTCCTTCCTCGCCCAGCACTACGACTGGCGGGCCCCGTTCGGCATCGTCGCGGCGCTGGCCTCGGTGGCCATCGTGCTCGTCCTCCTCTGGGTGCCCGACACCCCCCGCCCGACCGTGTCGGCGGCTCATGAGGCGCGGGTGTTCCGCCGTCCGGCCGTCTGGGGCACGGTGGGCGCCACCGTGCTGTGCTCCGGCGGCATGTTCACCCTGATCACCTACATGGTGCCGCTGCTGACCGGCGTGGGCCATCTCTCCCGGCAGTGGGTGCCCGCCGTGCTCCTCGCCTACGGAGTGGGCTCCATCGTGGGCAATCTGCTCGGCGGGCGGTACGCGGACCACGGCGTAGACCGGGCCGTGGGACGGCTGTCCTGGGCGCTGGTGGCCGTCTGCCTGCTCGCCTGGCTCCTCGCCCCGCACCCGGCCGGCGGCGCGCTCGCCCTCGTACTGTTCTCGCTCGCCACCTTCGCCCTGATCCCCGGCCTCCAGGCCAAGGTGCTGGCCGAGGCGGCCGACGCGCCCACGCTGTCCCTGACCGCCAACATGTCCGCCTTCGGGCTCGGCGCCGCGCTCGGTTCGTGGATCGGCGGTCTCCTCATCGACTCCGGCCTCGGCACCCGTGCCGTGCCCCTCGGCGCCGCCGCGCTCACCGCCGCGGGCGCGCTGCTCGTGCTCGGCCTGGCCCGTGCGGCCCGCCGCGCCCCGGCCGACCGCACGCCGGACCCCCTCCCTCTCGCCGTCCCTACCCCCAAGAGGTGACCCGTGGTGACCACACCGCACGACACCCCCTCCAGACGCCCGGCACCCCTGCCCTCGCTGACCGGCCTGCGGTTCATCGCGGCGGTCCTGGTCTTCTTCTTCCACTCCTCCTTCTTCGAGCCCCTGACGAACCCCTTCGCGGACCGCGGCCAGGCCGAGGGATTCCAGTGGCTGTTCAGCAAGGCGGGCTGGATGGGGGTGTCCTTCTTCTTCGTGCTGAGCGGCTTCGTCCTGACCTGGTCGAGCAGGCGTGACGACACGGTCGTGGCGTTCTGGCGCCGCCGGCTGCTGAAGATCTTTCCCAACCATGTCGCCATGTGGGCGCTGGCGATGGTGCTCTTCGCCGGGGCGGCGACCCCGCTCACCGCATGGCTGCCGAACCTCTTCCTGATCCACTCCTGGTTCCCGCAGCACGGCATCTACATCAGCGTCAACGCGCCGAGCTGGTCGCTCTGCAGCGAGCTGCTGTTCTACCTGCTCTTCCCCTTCCTCATCCGGCCGGTGCGGCGCATCCGTACGGAGCGGCTGTGGGCCTGGGCCGGCGCCATGGTGGCCGGCATGGTGGCCCTCGAAGCCGCCGTCGACCTGCTGGTCCCGGCGCAGCCGCGCACCCCCGAGGGATTCCCCATCTCCTCCCTCCAGTTCTGGCTCGGCTACAACTTCCCCCCTGGCCGCCTGTTCGAGTTCGTCCTCGGCATGCTGCTGGCCCGGCTGGTTCTCGCGGGCCGGTTCCCCCGCGTACCGCTCGCCGGTGCGCTCGCCCTGGCCGTGGCCGGCTACGCACTCGCGCTGAACGTGCCGTTCCTCTACGGGTTCACCGTGGCCACCGTCGTCCCGGTCGGTGTGCTGGTGTGCGCGGTGGCCCTGGCCGACCTCCGCGACGAGCGCACGCTGCTCGGCGGCCGCGTGATGCGCTGGCTGGGGGAGGTGTCCTTCGGCTTCTACCTCGCGCAGTACGTGGTTCTCTACTACGGCCGGACCCACGTCCTGCACAACAGGACCTACGGCCTGGTCGGCGGCGTGCTCGAACTGCTCGTCATGCTGCTGGTCACGCTCGCCCTGGGCTGGCTGCTGATGGTGTGCGTCGAACGCCCCGTCATGCGCCGGTGGGCCCGGCCCCGCAGCAGCAGCACGCCCCGGACCCCGTCCGAACCGGTCCTCGTGTCGCCGGCGGCCTGAGCCCGACCCCGGTCTCGCGGTGTGTCAGACGCCGACGGCGTGGGAGTCGTTCTCCGCCGGGGCGGTACGCAGTTCCCGCAGCCCCCGGGAGAGCGCGATCAGGCCCGCCAGGTCGCTCTCGTAGTCGGCGGCATGACTGTCCCCCGGGGCCACGAACACCGTGGGTTCCGGTGTCGCGGCAGCGGCGAGGTCGGCCTCACCGCGCAGCCGCAAGGACCGGTCGACCAGACGCACCAGGTCGGGCCCGGCCGCAGGCGAGGCCTGCTCCCCGGCCCCCTCCCCGTCCTTCTCCGCGACCGTCTCCTGCGAGGCGAGGTGCAGATAGGGGCTGAGCCGGGTGAGCCCGTCCCGGCACTCCACGTACCTGCGGTACACGGCCGAGGTGTAGTCCAGGAGCGGCAGCCACCGACGGCCCCGGCGCTGCTCCAGGACCAGCTCCGGATAGAAGTCCACGAGCCGCTGCCACAGCTCTCCCAGCTCACGGAACCGGGCCCGCTGGACGGAGCGCTCCCGCAGGAACTGAGCGGCGCTCGCGAAGCACGGCAGGCTCAGCCCGGCGCACACCGCGATGGTGGCCAGCTGGCCGAACAGGAAGATGTTCGGGTAGGTCAGGTGATGCCCGAAGCCACGGCAGGCAGGGCAGTTGACCCACAGGATCCGCAGGACGCAGCTGAGGGCGAGCCCGAGGAGACCCGCGGAGACGGTCCCCAGGGCCGCCTGGAGCAGCGGCCGGCGACTGCTCCGGGCGTGCCGCACGGCGAGCACGGCGCACGTGGTGTAGCCGAAGACCAGATAGGCGCCGCCGATGTCGTAGAAGGCGCGCACCTGCCAGTGGTCCAGATACGGCAGGGCGAAGGTGTGGTCGCGCAGGCCCGGCGGCATCAGCGCGGTCACGCCGGCCATCGCGGTCAGACAGAGGAGGCAGAACACCACCTCCCAGCTGCGCCACAGCGCCCGGCGCCGCTCGCACAGGAAGCTGACCATGAGGCACAGCCCGGTCAGGATCGCCACGTTGTACGCGAGCTTCGTGAAGCCGGTGAAGGCGAGGCCGTCCAGCGCCGCCGGATCGGAGAGCTGGGCCGGCACGTTGCCCGCGCCCAGCAGGAAGAGCGACAGGCACAGCTGCAGCCGCATGGGGGCACGGAAGCGCTGCCGGATCAGCAGCGGAAGCGTCCACGCCGTGCCGCCGAGCAGCGTCACGATGGCCAGCAGATTCACGAAGTCCTTCACAGCGGCCCGCCCACCGGAGCACGGCCGCCGCATTCCCGTCTCCGGCGACACCGGACGCACGAGGTCCCCGCACGCCCCGTCCCTCGGCCGAACACACGCCCCCCTCGTCCCCGAACCCACTGACAGGCCTCACGCAAGCTACGGCGCCCCGGTAGCGAAGAGCAAACCCAAAGTGATCACCACCCCGACGCCCCGGCCGGGAGGGCCGTCCCTCGCCGCGGGGCCTCCTGCGGCAGGATGGTGAATGGCCGTTTTCGTGTGGACACCAACGGTGCTGGTGCAGCGGCTGCGTCTGACATCGCGCTGAGCACTTGAATGCCTCATCAATGCGGATGAGTTGAGGCGCGGCGTAGGGGCGATCGAGCGGAACCGCTCGTGGGGTGGCTGCTCGCGTCCGCGACTGCTTGGGCAAAGACGCGGAAGGTCGAGACCCGTTCACGGGTGCTCAGGCCGCGCAGCGCTGACAAGAAGCCGACCAGAAGGGCCAGCGGGTAGATGGCGCGCTGGAGGGCGAGTACGCCAGCGCAGATCACGGTGGACAGCAGTGCCACGGTCACGATGAGAGCCCCTTCGGAACGACGGCGCACCGACTGGTGCGCTGCCGCTCATACAAGGCTGCGTGGTACCGGAACTCCGAGGCGCCATGTGCGCCAGGGCGCTCGAAGTGCCTGGTCAGACAGATAGACCGGTCGAGGTCGTCAAGCCAGAGCACCCACTTCCGACGGCGGGTCTCCGGTAGGGAGATGTGCGACAGTACGGGGCTCAGCTCGCTTGCCGCAGGCGGTGCGATGATCCAGTGGTCGGAAAGTTCGCGTCGTACAGCCTCGAAGGCGCACCGTGATTTTCCGGCCGTGGATTCGCCGACCAACAGGACAAGGCCACCGTTCTCCCTGGCTTCCAGCAGTTGAGCTGAGACTGCCCTGTCCGCGTCCCGTGGCACGTAACTCGGTAGTGAAGGAGCATCCTCCAGACGACTCGTTCGGTGTACGCCCAGTTCCAGGGGATTGGCGTCAGTCACCGGACGGACCGGGATCTGGACTGGGCCGACCGTGATGTGACGCGATTCTTCCTGCGCCGGAGTGGGATTCTTTGCTCGTGCTGCGCGCAGTAGGCGATCCCAGGCTGCCGGGTCGGCGAGTGCGGCGGGGAGGGTGATGTTTCGCTGCCGAGCCAAGGTGTCGATCGCACGAAGGAACTGTCGAAAGAGCTTGCTTGTCGGTAGGTGTTTTCCGCTTCGCCAATCACTGATGCGCTGTACTGACAGGGAAGTTCGTCCAAGGCGATCCTTGCTCGCAGAGCAGATCGCGGTCGGCTTAGGGGAGCCGGCGGCAGCGAAAAGCGCCTCCAGGTGCTCCCGGAACTTCAGCCTTCCCCTGTGCGCAGCCATGAGGGGAGTAACTCTCCAGCGCTGTCAGATGGTTCCCAGGTCGACGGTGCAGGAGAAGGGTGCGGCAGCCTTGATCACGCCGGTGAACATCTCGCCGTCCCTGTAGGCGGTGGTGGCGGGGTCGAGAACATAGGTGTAGACGATCGGGACACCGGTGGCGGCCTGTTCGATACGCCAGTAGAAGGGGATGCCGGCCTTGGCGTACTGATCCACCTTCACGATCCGGTCGGTGGTCTCCGAGCCGGGCGATACGACCTCGACGACCAGGAGTACGTGTTCGGGGCGGGTGGGCGTGAGGTCGATGGTCTCCGCCCGGTAGACGATGACATCCGGACGGCGGTTGGTGAGTGGAACGTCCTGCAGGCGGACGTCGAAGTCAGTGTCGGCATTCCAGTCCGGGCCTGCGGCGGCGTCCAGGGCATTGGCCAGGATTCGGGCCAGCCGATTGTGCCGCTTGGATGCGCTCGGGCTCACAACGACCATTCCGTCCACGATCTCAATGCCGGCGCACTGCTCCTCGGACCAGGAGTCGTACTGCTCCGCGCTGATCTGCTTATGCATCCACGCGGGCGCCACCATCTCGGCGGTCATGGTGTACCTCCTCCGAGGAGCCTCTACAGTTCCAGGGCTGCTGCGCCCATCAGCCTACTGTCCTGTGATGCCGGGGCGCCTGATTCGGAAGAGCGCGATGGCCCCCTTCGCCATTTGGGCGCACCGGCAACCCTCGAGCCGGTGGGGGAGCCAGTGCACTTGCTGAGTTCGTGAGAGCCGACCAGGTGTGACGCCATTGGGCAGCGTAGATGATTACCGATAGTGACGACCTTGATCTCTAGGTGATGCGCGGACGCAAGCAAGAGGGCGGCCGAAGGTCGACCGCCCAGGTGGTTGAAGCGAGCGCCAGGCTCGTACTGCGTCGGCGCTGCGGAGCCTTTGGACTCACCAGAGGCGCCGGTCCCAAGGTGCACCCCGCCCGAATAGCTCGCTGGGCAGGATGTTCTGGGCATTGTGAGAGGCTGGATCGCATGAACCGGCTGGCTGGTGTGACCTCGCCTTATCTGCTGCAGCACGCTGACAATCCGGTCGACTGGTGGCCCTGGTCGGCGGAGGCGTTCGAAGAGGCACGGCGGCGCGACGTGCCCGTTCTGCTGTCAGTCGGCTACTCGGCATGTCACTGGTGCCACGTCATGGCCCACGAGTCCTTCGAGGACCAGCAGACCGCCGAGTACCTCAACGCGCACTACGTGAGCGTCAAGGTCGACCGCGAAGAGCGCCCCGATGTGGACGCCGTCTATATGGAGGCCGTGCAGGCGGCGACCGGGCAGGGCGGCTGGCCCATGACCGTGTTTCTCACGCCGGAGGCCGAGCCGTTCTACTTCGGCACGTACTTCCCGCCCGCACCCCGCCAGGGCATGCCCTCCTTCCGGCAGGTGCTCCAGGGCGTGCACCAGGCGTGGGACGAGCGGCGGGACGAGGTGACCGAGGTCGCCGGGAAGATCGTCCGGGATCTGGCGGGACGGGAGATCTCCTACGGGGACGACCGGACCCCCGGTGAGGAGGAGCTCGCGCAGGCGCTGCTCGGGCTCACCCGGGAGTACGACCCGCAGCGCGGCGGATTCGGCGGGGCGCCGAAGTTCCCGCCGTCCATGGCGCTGGAGTTCCTGCTGCGGCACCACGCGCGGACCGGCGCCGAAGGCGCCCTGCAGATGGCATCCGACACCTGCGAGCGCATGGCCCGGGGCGGGATCTACGACCAGCTCGGCGGCGGTTTCGCCCGCTACTCCGTCGACCGCGACTGGGTCGTGCCGCACTTCGAGAAGATGCTGTACGACAACGCCCTGCTGTGCCGGGTGTACGCCCACCTCTGGCGTGCCACCGGGTCGGAACTCGCGCGCCGGGTCGCTCTGGAGACCGCCGACTTCATGGTGCGCGAACTACGGACGAACGAGGGCGGGTTCGCCTCCGCGCTCGATGCCGACAGCGACGACGGGACCGGCAAGCACGTCGAGGGCGCGTACTACGTGTGGACGCCCGAGCAACTGCGTGAGGTGCTGGGGGAGGAGGACGCCGAGCTCGCCGCGCAGTACTTCGGCGTGACCGAGGAAGGCACCTTCGAAGAGGGCGCCTCCGTTCTGCAGCTGCCGCAGCAGCAGGAAGGGCTGGTCGACGCCGGGAAGATCGCCTCGGTGCGGGAGCGGCTGCTCGCGGCGCGGGCCGAGCGGTCCGCGCCCGGCCGGGACGACAAGGTCGTCGCCGCCTGGAACGGCCTCGCGATCGCCGCGCTCGCCGAGACCGGCGCCTACTTCGACCGGCCCGACCTCGTCGAGGCCGCCGTCGCCGCCGCCGATCTTCTGGTGCGGCTGCACCTGGACGAGCAGGCCCGGCTCACCCGCACCAGCAAGGACGGCCACGCCGGTGCCAACGCGGGCGTCCTGGAGGACTACGCCGACGTGGCGGAGGGCTTCCTCGCGCTGGCGTCCGTCACGGGTGAGGGCGTCTGGCTGGAGTTCGCCGGGTTCCTCGTCGACCACGTCCTGGTCCGCTTCACCGACCCGGAGTCGGGGTCCCTGTACGACACCGCCGCCGACGCCGAGCAGCTCATCCGCCGCCCGCAGGACCCGACCGACAACGCCGCCCCGTCCGGCTGGACCGCGGCGGCGAACGCCCTGCTCGGCTATGCCGCGCACACCGGCTCCGAGCCCCATCGCACCGCCGCCGAGCGGGCGTTGGGCGTCGTCAAGGCGCTCGGGCCGCGCGTGCCCCGCTTCATCGGCTGGGGGCTCGCCGCGGCGGAGGCCGTGCTGGACGGGCCACGCGAGGTCGCGATCGTGGGACCGTCGCTCGATCACGAGGGCACGAGGACCCTGCACCGCACGGCACTCCTGGGCACCGCGCCGGGCGCGGTCGTCGCCGTCGGCGCTCCGGAGAGCGACGAGTTCCCGCTGCTCGCGGACCGTTCTCTTGTCGGTGGTGAACCGACCGCGTATGTCTGCCGTAACTTCACATGTGACGCGCCGACAACGGAAGTTGACCGGTTGCGTGCGGTGCTGAACGACTGAAGTCGGGAATCAAGGGAAACACGCTCTTTATCTGAACAGCCCCCAGGCTTCACAGTTCCCCCCTAATCTCTGCACGGTGACGTGACGGATGGGGCCGCACCGGCACACCGTCACGCCTGGGGGTTCTGGGATCTGGGGGGATCTGTTTGCTCACGTCTGTCTTCATCGCTGCCGTCTCACTGGCTCTGTTCTGGATGGCGGCCTTCACCCTGTGGTGGCAGATGCACGCCTGGCGTACGCCGGAAGTGCTCGCCTCCACGCGGTTCAGCAGCCCGGACGGGGACGAGCACGTCTCCTTCTCGCTGCTGCTGCCCGCCCGGCACGAACAGGCGGTGCTGGACCACACGATCCAGCGGCTGCTGGAGTCGAGCCACACCGACTTCGAGATCATCGTGATCGTCGGGCACGACGACCCGGAGACCACCGAGGTCGCCGAGAAGGCCGCCGCACGTGACCCACGGGTCCGTGTCGTCGTCGACACGCACGAGAAGAAGAACAAGCCGAAGGCCATGAACACGGCCCTGCCGCACTGCCGCGGCGATGTCGTCGGGGTCTTCGACGCGGAGGACCAGGTCCACCCCGAGCTCCTCGCGCACGTCGACCACGCCTTCCGCACCACCGGCGCGGACGTCGTCCAGGGCGGCGTGCAGCTGATCAACTTCCACTCCAGCTGGTACAGCCTGCGCAACTGCCTGGAGTACTTCTTCTGGTTCCGCTCGCGGCTCCATCTGCATGCGCAGAAAGGATTCATTCCGCTCGGCGGCAACACCGTCTTCGTCCGCACGGACGTCCTCAGGGAGGCCGGCGGCTGGGATCCGGACTGCCTCGCCGAGGACTGCGACCTGGGCGTCAGGCTCTCCAGCGTCGGCAAGAAGGTCGTGGTCGCCTACGACTCCGACATGGTGACCCGGGAGGAGACCCCGGGCTCGCTGATGTCCCTGCTGAAGCAGCGCACCCGCTGGAACCAGGGGTTCCTCCAGGTGTACCGGAAGAAGGACTGGAAGCAACTGCCCACCCTCGGGCAGCGGCTGCTCGCCCGCTACACCCTGATGACCCCGTTCATGCAGGCCTTCACCGGCCTGATCATCCCGCTGAACGTGGCGATCGCGCTGTTCCTGGACGTGCCCGTCGGCATCGCCTTCATCACCTTCCTGCCGGCCGTCACCGCCCTGGTCACCTTCGTCTTCGAGATCGTCGGACTGCACGACTTCGGCAGGCAGTACGGGCTGCGCGTCCGCTTCGCGCACTACCTCAAGCTGGTCCTGGGCGGCCCCTTCTACCAGGTCCTGCTCGCCGGGGCGGCCGTGCGCGCCGTATGGCGTGAGCAGCGCGGCCGCAACGACTGGGAGCTGACGACCCATGTCGGCGCCCATCTCGACGAGACGCGGCACGACGTTCCCGTGACCCGAGAGGACGTTCCCGCGTGACCTCCACCCTTCCCGCGGCGACCACCCCGAAGGTCCCCGCGCAGCGGCAGCCTGTGCGGGGCACCGCTCCGGCGGCCCGTCGCATACCCGAGCCGCCGAGCCGGCTGCGCTCCTCCCGGTCCGACCTGATCCTCTGCGGTGTCCTGCTGGTCGCGGTCCTCACCGTGCAGGGCTGGAACATCGCCGACTACCCGGCCCTCAGCGACGACGAGGGCACCTACCTCGCCCAGGCCTGGTCGGTCCAGCAGGGCGACGGCCTCGCCCACTACACCTACTGGTACGACCACCCGCCCCTCGGCTGGATCCAGATCGCCGTGCTGACCTGGATCCCCGCGCTGATCAGCCCCGAGTCGATGACGGTGGGCACCATGCGCGCCGCGATGCTGCTCGTCAGCGGCGTCAGCGCGGTCCTGGTCTTCGTGCTGGGCCGCCGTCTGGCGCTGCCCCGCTGGGCGGCCGGACTCGGCATGGTGTTCTTCGGGCTCTCCCCGCTGTCCGTGGTCCTCCAGCGGGAGATCTTCCTCGACAACCTCGCGGTGATGTGGACGCTGCTGGCCTTCACCCTCGCCGCGTCCCCGAGCCGCCACCTCTGGCACCACTTCGGCGCGGGCATCGCGGCCGCCACGGCCGTCCTCACCAAAGAGACGATGCTGCTCGTCCTGCCCGCCCTGTTCCTCACCATGTGGCGCCACAGTCACAAGGACACCCGCAAGTTCGCCCTCGCCGGAGCCGTCACGGCCTGCACGCTGATCGGCTTCTCGTACCCGCTGTTCGCCCTGCTCAAGGGCGAGCTGCTGCCGGGCGCCGGGCACGTCTCCCTCTGGGACGGCGTCAAGTACCAGATGACCAGACCCGGTTCGGGCTTCGTCCTCGACCAGGGCTCCGGCTCCTGGGGCGTGCTCCAGTCGTGGCTGTACTACGACAAGATCCTGCCCCTCGGTGGCCTCGCGGGCGCGCTGCTCCTGCTCGTCACCTGGCGCTGGTCGGTCACCGCCCGGGCCCTGGCCGGACCGGCCCTGGCCGTCGCGATCTTCGCCGCGCTGGCCCTGCGCCCGAACGGCTACCTGCCCGCGATGTACGTCATCCAGGCCCTGCCGTTCCTCGCGCTCGTCCTCGCCGGCGGCACCGCCTCCATCGCCCACGGGGTGCTGCGCCGCCGGCGCACCGAGGCGGAGAAACGGTACGTCAGCCTGGGCCGGTACACACTCGCCGCGGTCCTGGCCCTCGCCGCCTGCGCCTACGTCGTACCGCGCTGGTACGACGGTGCCCGCATCGCCGTCACCACCGACGCCAACGCCGGCTACCGGGCCGCCTCGAAGTGGCTGGCCACGGAGGTCGAGGACCCGGAGCGCACCCGGGTACTGGTGGACGACGCCCTCTGGCTGGACCTGGTGCACCAGGGCTACCGGCCGGGGCTCGGCGTCATCTGGTTCTACAAGGCCGACCTCGACCCGGCGGTGACGAAGACGATGCCGCGCGGCTGGAAGGACCTGGACTACGTCGTCGCCTCGCCGACGGTACGGCGGGACGCGGCCGACCTGCCCAACGTCAAGGCCGCCATGGAGCACTCGGACCCGGTCGCCACCTTCGGCACCGGCGAGGACCGCATCGAGATCCGCCAGATCCAGACGTCCGCCGGAGGCGCGCGATGAGCCAGGAGTCCACCGCCCCCGGGGAGGTCGTCGAGACCGAGACCACCGAGATCCCCGAACCGGGCGCCGTCACCGTCGTCGTACCGACGTTCAACGAGTCGGCGAACGTACGGCAGCTGCTGCACCGGATCACCGAGGCGGTCCCGGCCCGGCTGCCCTGCGAGGTCGTCTTCGTGGACGACTCCACCGACGACACGCCCGAGGTCATCCAGAAGGCGGCGCGGGACTGCCCCTTCCCGGTGACTGTGCTGCACCGGGACGAGCCGGTGGGCGGGCTCGGCGGCGCGGTCGTCGAGGGCCTGAAGGCGGCGACCTCCGACTGGATCGTCGTCATGGACGGCGACTGCCAGCACCCGCCCTCGCTCGTGCCCGACCTGGTCGCCACCGGCGAGCGGGCCAACGCCGGGCTCGTCGTCGCCTCCCGGTACATCAAGGGCGGCAGCCGGGCCGGGCTCGCGGGCAGCTACCGGGTGTTCGTCTCGCGCGGGGCGACCTGGCTGACCAAGGCGCTGTTCCCGCGCCGGCTGCGCGGCATCAGCGACCCGATGAGCGGCTTCTTCGCGATCCGCCGCAGCGCCGTCACGGCGGAGGTCCTCCAGCCCCTCGGCTACAAGATCCTCCTCGAACTCGCCGTCCGCAGCCGCCCGCGCACGGTCACCGAGGTGCCCTTCGTCTTCCAGGACCGGTTCGCCGGGGAGTCCAAGTCGACCGCCCAGGAGGGCTTCCGCTTCCTGCGCCACCTGGCCGGGCTGCGCACCGCCTCGCCGGCCGCGCGCATGGTCGGCTTCGGCCTGATCGGGCTCACCGGCTTCCTGCCGAACCTGGTCGGCCTGTGGGCGCTGACCGCGCTCGGCATGCACTACGTACCGGCGGAGATCCTCGCCAACCAGCTGGGCGTCGCCTGGAACTTCCTGCTCATCGAGCATCTGCTGTTCCGCGAGCGGCGCCGGCACCGCCGCTGGTGGGACCGGGCCGGGCGGTTCGCGCTGCTCGCCAACGCCGATCTGGTGCTGCGCATCCCGCTGATCGCCCTGTTCGTGCACCAGTTCCACCTGGGTGTGCTGTCCGCCACCGCGCTCGCGCTGGTGACGACGTTCGTCCTGCGCTTCGCGGGGACCGAAGCGCTGGTCTATCTGCCGCGCCGGGGGCGTGAGAAGCCCGTGCGCGGGAGCACCGCAGAGCAAGGAGAGCCGTGTGAACAGACGTCGTAGAGCTACCGCACTCCTGGCCGTGGCGGGCCTCGCCTCGGGCCTGCTGCTGGCCTCTCCGCAGACCGCCTCCGCCGCCAACCTCATCAAGAACCCGGGCTTCGAGACCGCCGGCACCGGCGACATGCCGTACTGCTGGGAGAAGTCCGGCTGGGGCGACAACGACTTCACCTTCACCACCACGGCCGACGCGCACTCCGGCGGCAAGGCCATGAAGGTCGAGCTGACCCGCCGCGCCGACGGCGACCGCAAGGCCCTGATCACCGAGTCCGCCGAGTGCGCGCCGGTGGTGACGCCGGGCAAGCAGTACGACCTCGGCCTCTGGTACAAGACGACCACCCCGGACGCGGCCCTCACCCTCTTCCGGCACGACGCCACGGCCGGCTGGCAGTACTGGACCGATCTCAAGACGCTGGACCTGGCCGGGAACTGGACCGAGGCCACCGTCCGCACCCCCGAGGTCCCGGCCGGCACCGACCGCATCTCCTGGGGCGTCTCCGTCTACGGCACCGGCTCCGCCACCACCGACGACTACCGGATGGACCAGGTCCCCGACCCGGTCCTGCCGCCGCGGTGCACCGGCACCGCCGAGCAGTGCGCCAACGGCAAGTGGGACGTCCTGCCCACCCGGAACCCGGTCCGCTCCATGCACTCCGTCGTCCTGCACAACGGCAAGGTGCTGCTCATCGCGGGCTCCGGCAACGACGAGTCGATGTTCGAGGCCGGCACCTTCACCTCCTCCGTCTACGACCCGGCGGACGGCTCCTACAAGATCGTCCCCACGCCGAAGGACATGTTCTGCGCCGGGCACGTGCAGCTCCAGGACGGGCGCGTGCTGGTGATGAGCGGCAACAAGGCGTACCCGGTGCCCGGCGGGCACGGCTACGAGGGCTACAAGGACTCGTACATCTTCGACCCGGAGACCGAGACCTATTCCAAGACCAACGACATGAACGACGGCCACTGGTACCCGTCGGCGACGATCCTCGGCAACGGTGACGTCATCTCCTTCGGCGGCCTGCGCGAGGACTCCACCGGCTCGGTCACCGCCGAGCTGTTCTCCGAGGCCGAGCAGCAGTGGCAGCCGCTGTGGAAGGTCAACCAGACCTGGTCGTACTGGGGCCTGTACCCGTCGATGATCCTGATGCAGGACGGCCGCCTCTTCTACTCGGGCAGCCACGTCTTCGGCAACAACATCCCGGGCACCGGGTCGGCGATCTACGACTACGGCGCCAACACCACCACCCAGGTGCCGGGCCTGCGGAACAAGGACGAGCGCGACCAGTCGGCGAGCGTGCTCCTACCCCCGGCGCAGGACCAGAGGGTCCTCACCCTCGGCGGCGGCAACATCGACTCCAACCCGGAGGCGAACCGCCTGACCGACATCATCGACCTCAAGCAGCCGAACCCCT
This sequence comes from Streptomyces sp. NPDC057099, assembly GCF_042671245.1. NCBI lineage: Bacteria > Bacillati > Actinomycetota > Actinomycetes > Kitasatosporales > Streptomycetaceae > Streptomyces > Streptomyces sp. NPDC057099. Next base: position 121,009 of record NZ_JBHUTX010000013.1, on the reverse strand, counting down.
CGTACGTGGCCGGACCGCCGATCCCGCAGGGCACGGTCGACCTCGGCAACGGCCCGGTCCCGCAGAGCGGCAACCAGGGCAAGATGTACGTCTCCGCCGTGCTCCTGCCCGACGGCAAGGTGCTGGAGACGGGCGGCGCGCTGCACAACCGCGCGAACCCGGTCTACGAGACGTCGATCTTCGACCCGGAGGCGGAGACCTTCGACCCGGTGGCCGTCGACCCCGAGGCGCGCGGCTACCACTCGTCGGCGTTCCTGCTCCCCGACGGCCGGGTGATGACGACCGGTGACAACCCGGGCAACGGCACCTGGAACCACGACGTGTCGGTGTACAGCCCGCCCTACCTGTTCAAGGGGCCGCGCCCCACGATCACCTCGGTGATCGACACCGAGTGGACCTACGGCGACACCCAGCGGATCACCGTCGACCGGCCCATCGCCAAGGCCCAGCTGATCCGCCCGGCCGCCGTCACGCACTCCTCCGACCCGAACCAGCGGTTCGTGGACCTGCCCCTGTCGGTGGACGGCGACAACGTCGACCTGAACGTGACGAGCAACCCCAACCTGGCCCCGCCCGGCTGGTACATGCTCTTCGCGGTGGACGCCAACGGGGTGCCGTCGGTGGCCGAGTGGGTGCACCTCCAGGGTCCGCGGGCGCTCCAGGCCACGGACGCGTCAGCGCACGTCCACGACTTCGCCGACGCGCCGAAGGGCAAGGTGGTGAAGCCCGGCGAGAAGCGGGTGTCGCAGAAGGTCAGCCCGACGATCTCCGGCTGTGACCGCCACTACGGCTCGATCAACGTCTGCGTCCCGACCGACTTCCCGGCGGAGGTGAGGACGTCGACGGCCGCCCGCTGCGCGTGGCTGAAGGCGAACGACTACGGCCGCCTGAAGGTCAACGGCAAGGACGACCCGCTGGGTCTGGACCGGAACAGGGACGGCATCGCCTGTGGAAAGGGTGATGTGAGGAAGGGTCAGCGCTGACCGCGTGACTCCGCCAGGGCGCGTTCCACGATGGCCTCCAGCTGCTCGTGGTGCGCGCCCTTCCAGTACGCCCGGCCGCACTCCGTGCACTGCGCGAACACGTCGTACGTCGCGTGCGTGCCGTGCTTCAGCTGGTCGGAGACCTCGTCCTTGGTCGCCTTGCGGAGCACCCCGTTGCAGGCGGTGCAGCGCGTCCAGGGAAGCAGCTCGGGCCGGAACCGGTCCAGGAAGTCACGGAGCTGCTCCTCGGGACGCGTGCTGTACACGAACGCCCCCGCCCACAGCTCACGCCTGCGCAGCAGCCCCCGGTCCCGGCTCAGCATGACCCGCTGTTCCGCCGCCGAACGAGCGGCCAGCGCCGGGTCGCCGATGTCGGTCGACTCATAGGCCGTGTCCACGCCGAGCAGCCGCAGCCGGCGGGCCAGCGTGCCGAGGTGCACGTCGAGGAGGAAGCGCAGGGGAGCGCCCGGGACCTTCTGAGGGCGTGCGACGGTCCGTACGGACACGGACTCGCCGGCGACCGGGACGTGCGAGACGGGCACCTCGCGGCCGTCCACGACCAGCGCGCCCACCTCGGTCAGCGGCACGCCCAGCGACTCGACGACATGGCCGAGGCTGGAGAATCCGTCGGTGGCGGCCGGCACGGAGCCCGTAGGCCGGGCCCGGGGGACGAACACATGCAGCTCGGGGGCGAACTCGACGTGGATCTCGGGACCGTTCACTCGGTCAGGATGACACGGCGGCGGGCCGCCGCCTCAGGGTTTTGCGGTCGGCAGGCCGTGTTCCAGGACGTCCAGGGCGCGGTCGACGAGGTCCCGGATGTCGTCCCGGTGGCCGGTCCCGGCCCAGTAGTGGGAGACCTCCATCAGCCCGCCCATCACGGACATGGCGAAGACCCGTAGCTCCAGGCTGTCGGGGTCGAGCCCGGAGCGCTCGGCGAGGGCCTCGCGGAGCGGCAGGCCGGTGGCCGCCGTGCTCTCGATCATGCGGGCCCGTACCGCCGGCACCTCGACCCCGAGCCGCGCCCGCAGCCGGGTCACCTCGGGCTCCTCGGCGAGGCTCAGGTCGAGTGCCTTGCGCATCACGTGCCTCAGGACGTCGGCCCACGACTCGTCCTTGGGCCGGGCCCGCAGCTCCGCCGTCATCACCGGGTCCCACTCGTCGGTGACGACGATGTCCTCCTTGGTCGGGAAGTAGCGGAAGACGGTCGACGGCGACACCTCGGCACGGTCGGCGATCAGCTCGATCGTCGTGGCGTCGTAGCCCTGCTCCTCGATCAGCGCGTAGGTCGCGCCGCGGATCGCCTGGCGGGTCTTGATCTTCTTCCGCTCCCGGAGTCCCAGCGGGGGCCGGTCGGCGGGGGTGCTGCGTGGGGCCGTCATGACATGACAGTAACTGTCAAAAGGCATTCACTGCCTACGCGTGCTGGTACGCCACCAGCGAGATCCCCACGTAGTGCGTGATGAAGGCCGCGAGGGTGAAGGAGTGGAACACCTCGTGGAAGCCGAACCAGCGCGGTGACGGGTTGGGCTTCTTTATGCCGTAGACCACGCCGCCGGCGCTGTAGAGCAGACCGCCGACGATGACCAGGACGAGGACGGCGATACCGCCGGCCCGCATGAAGTCCGGCAGATAGAACACGGCCGCCCAGCCCATCGCGATGTAGCACGGCGTGTAGAGCCAGCGCGGGGCGCCGACCCAGAAGACGCGGAAGACGATCCCGGCCGCCGCCGCGGCCCAGACGCCCCACAGCAGCCACTGCCCCTTCGCGCCCGGCAGGAGCAGCATGGTCAGCGGTGTGTACGTGCCCGCGATGATCAGGAAGATGTTGGCGTGATCCAGACGGCGCAGAACGCCGTCCATGCGCGGACTCCAGTTGCCTCGGTGGTACAGCGCGCTCACGCCGAACAGCAGGCAGGCCGTCAGCACGTAGATACCGCAGGCGACGCGCCCTCTGGACGAGTCGGCGAGGGCGGTCAGCACCAGGCCCGCGACGAGAACGGCCGGAAACATGCCGAGGTGCAGCCAGCCTCGCAGCTTGGGCTTCACCGGGTGAGGCAAGGAGAGCGCCACCGGGCCACGGCCGTCGGCCGGCGGATCCGTGGGCGCGTCGGGGACGAACGCAGTCATGGCCGAATGGTAGCTACGGAAGCGTAAGTGACCCATCAGTCCGGTCGTTTGGCCGATGAAGAGTGGCCATCCTCTCATCGTCACCGAATGATGGTCACGCAAACGGACGGTCATGTGAACCCAACGTGCATGCAAAGCGTCTCCGAGAAACCGTGGCGATCCTCACGTTGCTCACCTGTGCGCTCCTCTGGACAGATGGGCGCGGACGTCGGATGATCAAATGAGTGCGGTCGGCACCGGATGAGCGCCAAGTTGCACCGTGAAGCATCCGGGTCGCAGCCCCCACGGGGCCTCCACATCGACAAAAAAACCCTCATTTAGGAGCAATCGTGGCGCGCGACATCGCGGCTCCCACCGTCCCCACCACTCACCAGGGGTTGATCTCGTGGGTGAACGAGATCGCCGAGCTGACCCAGCCGGACAACGTGGTCTGGTGTGACGGATCCGAGGCCGAGTACGAGCGCCTGTGCGAGGAGCTCGTCCAGAAGGGCACCTTCCGGAAACTCGACCCGATCAAGCGCCCCCACTCCTACTACGCGGCCTCCGACCCCACCGACGTCGCCCGCGTGGAGGACCGGACGTTCATCTGCTCCGAGAAGGAGGAGGACGCGGGCCCGACCAACCACTGGAAGGCCCCCGCCGAGATGCGGGAGATCTTCCAGGGCTCCGGAGGCCAGGGAGGCCTGTTCCGCGGCTCGATGCGCGGCCGCACGCTGTACGTCGTGCCCTTCTGCATGGGCCCGCTGGGCTCGCCGCTGTCCGCGCTCGGCGTCGAGATCACCGACTCGGCGTACGTCGCCGTCGCCATGCGCACGATGACGCGCATGGGCCAGGCGGTCCTGGACGAGCTCGGCTCCGACGGCTTCTTCGTCAAGGCCGTGCACACCCTGGGCGCCCCGCTGGAGCCCGGCCAGCAGGACGTCCCCTGGCCCTGCAACCAGACCAAGTACATCTCGCACTTCCCCGAGGACCGCGAGATCTGGTCCTACGGCTCCGGCTACGGCGGCAACGCCCTGCTCGGCAAGAAGTGCTACGCCCTGCGCATCGCCTCCGTGATGGCGCGTGACGAGGGCTGGCTCGCCGAGCACATGCTGGTCCTCAAGCTCACCCCGCCGCGCGGCGAGGCCAAGTACGTCGCCGCGGCCTTCCCGAGCGCCTGCGGCAAGACCAACCTCGCCATGCTGGAGCCGACCGTCCCCGGCTGGACGGTCGAGACCATCGGCGACGACATCGCCTGGATGCGCTTCGGCGAGGACGGCCGCCTCTACGCCATCAACCCCGAGGCCGGCTTCTTCGGTGTCGCCCCCGGCACCGGCGAGCACACCAACGCCAACGCGATGAAGACGCTCTGGGGCAACTCCGTCTTCACCAACGTCGCCCTCACCGACGACAACGACATCTGGTGGGAGGGCATGACGGAGGAGACTCCGGCCCACCTGACGGACTGGAAGGGCAACGACTGGACGCCCGAGTCGGGCGTTCCGGCCGCTCACCCCAACGCCCGCTTCACCGTCCCGGCCTCGCAGTGCCCGATCATCGCGCCGGAGTGGGAGGACCCCAAGGGCGTGCCGATCTCGGCGATCCTCTTCGGTGGCCGCCGCGCCACCGCCGTACCGCTGGTTACGGAGTCCTTCGACTGGAACCACGGCGTCTTCCTCGGCGCCAACGTGGCCTCCGAGAAGACCGCCGCCGCCGAGGGCAAGGTCGGCGAACTGCGCCGCGACCCGTTCGCGATGCTGCCGTTCTGCGGCTACAACATGGGCGACTACATGGCCCACTGGATCGACGTGGCCAAGGACAAGGACCAGTCCAAGCTGCCGAAGATCTACTACGTCAACTGGTTCCGCAAGGACGACCAGGGCAAGTTCGTGTGGCCCGGCTTCGGTGAGAACGCCCGTGTCCTGAAGTGGATCGTGGGCCGCCTGGACGGCTCGGCCGAGGGCGTCGAGTCGCCGATCGGCGTCCTGCCGGCGAAGGGTGCCCTCGACACGGACGGCCTCGAACTGTCCGACGCCGACCTGGACTTCCTGCTCACGGTCGACAAGGAGGTCTGGCGCGAGGAGGCCGCCCTGGTCCCCGAGCACCTCAACACCTTCGGCGACCACACGCCGAAGGAACTGTGGGACGAGTACCGCGCGCTGGTGAAGCGCCTGGGCTGAGCCCCCATCCAAGACTCCGCGGCCGGTCTACCGAGAGTGCCCTGACCAGCAACATCGTCACGGCCGGCCGCGGTGCCAGCACCACCGGAGGCAGGGATTCGCACAACGGCGTGCGAGCCCTGCCTTCGTCGTTCCCGTCGCGCCCCCTTGCTCACCGATTCTTCACGGCTGTTTCATGCTCTTCAGGTGCCTCACCGGTCCCGGTGAGGCTCTCAAAACAGTCTGTGGGGGGCACAGTTGAATACCGCACACCGTTCCAGACGGCTCGCCGCCACGCTGTCCGCCGCGTTACTCGCGGGGACCGGCTTGACCGTCGCCGCCGCACCCGCGGCGCACGCGGCGGCCTCCGACGCCGTGGCCAAGCTGCCGATCTCGTCGTACTCGGCGCTGGCCGTCGACAACGTCCACCAGCGCGTCTTCGTCGCCGACAGCAACGTCGGCTACTACCTCAACTCCGGCACCATCGCCGTCTACACCTTCGAGGGTGAGCGGCTGACGACGCTCACCACCAACCAGGCCCATGTCTCCGGCCTCGCGGTCAGCGCCGACGGCAACACGCTGTACGCGGGGCTGCGCGACCGTATCGAGGCCTTCGACACCACCACCTACCAGCGCACCACCGTCGCCTCCGCCAACACCGACACCTGCGGCCGGGAGGTCGCCCAGTCCGGCGGCCAGACCTACTTCACGACGCCCTACGCGTCCTCGACCTCCCAGTGCGCCACCGCCGAGACCCACCTCGACGGGATCGTGAACGGCACGCACACCCGCACCGGCTGGAACGACAGCGGCGATCTGCTGCTGGAGGCCGGCGCCGGGGACCGCATGCTCATGGGCCAGCCGCTCAACGCGAAGGCGGCCGACCCCTTCCTCGCCGTGTACGACACCAGTGACGGCGCCCTCGTCCGCAACGCCGCGCGGCGCTTCGCCGACGGCCAGGGCAACGGCGCCCTGAACCTCAAGGACCTGGCGTTCTCCGCCGACGGCGGCAAGGTCGCCCTGGCCGACGCCACGGCGGGCACCCGGCTGCTCAACACCGGCGACCTGTCGGACGCGGCGACCGGCTACCGGGCCCTGCCCGAGGGGGCCACCGCCAGCGCGGTCGCCTTCAGCGGCGACGGCAAGTACATCGCCCGCGGAGCCTCCGCCACCGGTGCCGTGCCCGACCTGCTGGTGCAGCCCGCCGACCCCGGCGACTCCACCACCCCGCTGGAGTTCGTCTTCGAGGGCAGCCTCGACGGCGACCGGGTCGTGCCGCGCGGCATGAAGTGGTCGGCGGACGGCTCCCGGCTGTTCGCGGTCACCACCAACGCGTCCGGCGGCCAGTACTGGCTGCACATCATCAAGCCGCCCGCCGTCCAGTACGACGCCCGCTTCACCGGCGGCCTCACCCACAGCCCCGGCCAGGCCGTGGCGGGCGAGCCGCTGGCCGTGCGCGGCAAGCTGGAGCACGACGGGCCGGCGCCCGCCGAGCCGCTGAAGGTCAAGGCGACCCGCACCGACGCGAGCGGCACCCACGACCTGGGCACCGCCACCGTCAAGGCGGACGGCACCTTCACGGTCCTCGACGAGCCCGACCGCCTCGGCGAGGCCACCTACACCGTCTCCTACCTCGGCGACCTGACCCACCGCCCGGCCACGGACATCACCCACACGGTGACCGTCGCCAAGGCCCCCACCACCATCGCCCTCACGGCACCGGCGGAGGCGAACCTGTCCGACGGCATCGAGATCACCGGCAGATTCGAGGCACGGGGCAAGGCGCTGGCGGACCGAGCCGTCCTCAAGGTCGTCCGCGAGGACCGCCTCGGCAGAGGCACCCTCTCCTCGGTGACCGCCGCCGCCGACGGCACCTTCACCATCAACGACATCCCCCGCACCTACGGCGACACGACCTACACGGTCAGTTGGCCGGGCGACGCCCTGCACGAGAACTCGACGGCATCGGCGGAGACCTACGTCAGACGCTAGTTGTTGCGATGCCGTCAGGGGCACGTCCTCAAGGGGCGCGGGGCTGTATCGATGTGCGGCTCCGCCGCGTGGGCGCGACCGGCCCAACTCAACCCGCACCCACCCGCAAACGGTGGCTCCCGGCCCGCGCGTCGCTGCGGGTGCGCGCGGACCGGGGCCGTTCAAGGGAGCCCGTGAAAGAGGCTCAGTGGGAGGCGAGCTCGCGCGGATCGAGGGCCGCCGAGTGCACGTCCATCTGCTCGGCGGCCAGAATCGCCGCCGCCGTATCGGCCCGGGACGCGGCGACAACCAGCGCCCGCCCCGCCAGGGCGTGCGCCCGCCGATGGAGCGCCACGGCACTCCGCTCGCGGCGCCCCCGGGACGCACGGGTCGGCGTACGCCCACCCCTCAGCCGGGCCACCTGCTCCGTGAGCCGCTCCGCCGAGGTGTCCAGGTCGGCCGAGGGTGCTGCCGCGCGGAGTTCGTCCGTGACGGCGAGCAGTGCGGCGAGATGGCCCGCGAGCTGGATGTCCAGCTCTTCCTCACGCGATCGGTGGGGGAAGTCGGCGGTGGTGCCGGCCATCGAGCTGTGGACCGACTTGGCGCGGATCGGTTCGTACATGGGACGGCCTCCTGAGTGCTTCAGGAAGCCATCCTAGCTTAGATTTCGTCTAAAGTTGAGTTGTTCACAAAACCGGACCGGTCGCACACGCAGTGTGAGCGGGGTCTCTTCGGTCAGGGCTGGCTGTAGCCGTCCAGGAAGTGCCCGATCCGGCCCATCGCGTCCCGCAGGTCGCCGACCGACGGCAGGGTCACCACGCGGAAGTGGTCGGGCTCGGGCCAGTTGAAGCCGGTGCCCTGGACGACCATGATCTTCTCGCGCCGGAGCAGGTCCAGGACCATGCGCCGGTCGTCCTTGATCTTGAAGACCTTGGGGTCGAGCCGCGGGAAGAGGTACAGCGCGCCCTTCGGCTTCACGCAGCTCACGCCCGGGATCTGGGTCAGCAGCTCGTACGCCACGTCCCGCTGCTCGCGCAGCCGCCCGCCCGGCAGTACCAGGTCGTTGATCGTCTGCCGTCCGCTGAGCGCCGCGACCACGCCGTGCTGGCCCGGCATGTTCGCGCACAGCCGCATGTTCGCGAGGATCGTCAGGCCCTCGATGTAGGAGTCGGCGTGGGCGCGCGGCCCGGAGATCGACATCCAGCCGACGCGGTAGCCGGCGACCCGGTACGCCTTCGACATGCCGTTGAAGGTGAGGGTGAGCAGGTCGGGGGCGACGGCGGCGGTCGGGGTGTGCGTGGCCTCGTCGTAGAGGATCTTGTCGTAGATCTCGTCCGAGCAGACCAGCAGGTTGTGGCGGCGGGCGATGTCGGTCAGCCCCTTGATCATCGCCTCGTCGTAGACGGCCCCGGTCGGGTTGTTCGGGTTGATGATCACGATCGCCTTGGTGCGGTCGGTGACCTTGCGCTCGATGTCGGCCAGGTCCGGCATCCAGTCGGCCTGCTCGTCGCACCGGTAGTGCACGGCGGTGCCGCCGGACAGGGAGACGGCGGCGGTCCACAGCGGGTAGTCCGGCGCGGGGACGAGGACCTCGTCGCCGTCGTCGAGCAGCCCCTGCATCGCCATCACGATCAGCTCGGAGACGCCGTTGCCGATGAAGACGTGCTCGACGTCCGTCTCGATGCCGAGGGTCTGGTTGTGCATGACGACCGCGCGCCGTGCGGCCAGCAGTCCCTTGGCGTCCCCGTATCCGTGTGCCGAGGACACGTTCCGGAGGACGTCCTCCAGGATCTCGGGCGGACACTCGAAGCCGAACGCCGCCGGATTGCCGGTGTTGAGCTTGAGGATGCGGTGACCTGCTGCTTCCAGGCGCATCGCCTCCTCGAGCACCGGGCCCCGGATCTCGTAACAGACGTTGGCGAGCTTGGTCGACTGGATCACCTGCATGTCAGGGAGCTTACGGCCCGGTAATGCCTCGTGGCTCGTGTTTTCCGCCACGCGAGACGCGCCGGTTTCGCATGAAATCGCCATACGCAGCCTCATTGGCCCTCAGGGGCGCCGGGAGTGGGCGCGGAGGCGGATTGGGCCAAAGGGGCGACGGGTGCGCGGTTCCCCGCAGCCCGGGGCGGGACGCCGGTACCCGGGCAAAGCCCGACGAAGCTCGGAAGCGGCCATCAAGTCCCCCAACCGTGCCCCCCAAGTTCCCGGCGGGTCACGGCGGTTGCGTAGGGTCGGCCCGGACGCCGAGGGGCCCGTTGTGAAACAGGTTCTTGTGCCGCCCGCCTTGCGACGATCACAATGCACATGACAACAGTGCGGGCGGCCGGAGGATTTCCGGCCGCCTCCGTCGCAAGAGGGGACCCCCCATGAGAAAACCTCTCGCCGCCGCGTTCTTCGCCCTGGCGATAGCCGGGGCCGGCGCGGCTCCCGCGACCGCTGCCGAGGCTGGCCCCCAGGGCTTCGGCAAGGGCGCGGAAACGGGCAAGGTCACGTCCGCCGTCTCGGACGTGGTCACGTCCGCAACGGAGACCCTGTCCGGGCTCAGGAGCCCGTCGGCCAAGGCTGTGAACTTCGCCGGCACCGTCGCGCTCAGCAACTGCTCCGGCTCCGTCGTCCGCATGCCGGACTCCGAGGACAACGACCCGGCGCTGGTGATGACCAACGGCCACTGTCTGGACGGCGGCATGCCCGGCCCCGGCGAGGTCCGCGTCGACCAGGCCTCCAGCCGTACCTTCGGCCTGCTCAACGCCTCCGGTTCGCGCGTCGCCACCCTGCGCGCCAACAAGCTCGCGTACGGCACGATGACCGACACGGACGTCGCGTTCTACCAGCTCACCACCACGTACGGGCAGATCAAGAGCTCGTACGGCATCAACGCGCTGACGCTGAACGACTCGCACCCGGCCGCCGGCACCGCCATCAGCGTCGTCTCGGGCTACTGGAAGCGGATCTACAGCTGTGACATCGACGGGTTCGCCCACACCCTGAAGGAGGGCGACTGGACCTTCAAGGACTCGGTCCGCTACACCTCCGCCTGCAACACCATCGGCGGCACGTCCGGCTCGCCCGTCGTCGACCAGGCCACCGGCAAGGTCGTCGCGATCAACAACACCGGCAACGAGGACGGCGAGCGCTGCACGGTGAACAACCCCTGTGAGGTCGACGCGAACGGCAACGTGACCGTCCGCAAGGGCATCAACTACGCCCAGCAGACCTACCAGATCCCGGCCTGCTTCGGCGTCGACAACAAGCTCGACCTGAGCGCGAGCGGCTGCACCCTGCCCAAGCCGTAGGGCAGGGTGCCGGGCCGGGTGGTCACGCGAGAGCGGTTCCGCGGACCGCCCGGCCCGCCAGGACGTCCGTGCGCCGGCCGTCCTCGATCACGAAGCGGCCGTCGACCAGGACGTACGGGATGCCCGTAGGGAGCGTGCGGGGTTCGTCGAAAGTGGACCCCGCCGCCACCGTCGCCGGATCGAAGAGGACCAGGTCGGCGACATACCCCTCGCGCACCAGGCCCCGGTCCGGCAGTCGCAGCCGGGCCGCCGGGCGTGCGGTGAGGTGCGCGACGCACTCCTCCAGCGACAGCACCCCCAACTCCCGCACGTAGTGCCCGAGGTAGTGCGGGAACGTGCCGTAGGCGCGCGGGTGCGGCTTGGCGCCCTGGAGGATGCCGTCCGAGCCGCCGGTGTGCACCCGGTGGCGCATGATCGCCCGGACGTTCTCCTCGTGGCCGACGTGCTGGAGGATCGTCGGGGCCAGCCGGTCCGCCAGCAGCAGCCCGCGCGCGGTCGCCCAGGGCGCCTCGCCGCGTAGGTCCGCCGACTCCCGCACCGTCCGGCCGACGAACTCCGCCAGGGCCGGATCGCCCACGCCCGAGATCTCGATCGTGTCCCACTCGATGGGCACGCCGTGGCAGCCGTCCGAGCCCGTGACCTCCAGGTCGTGGCGGATCCGCGCCGCCGTCTCCTCGTCCGCCAGCCGCTTCAGGGCCTGCTCGGGGCCGCCCTCGTTCGCCCAGCTCGGCAGCATGGCCGCCAGCGTCGTACAGCCCGGGGTGTAGGGGTAGGTGTCGAGGCTGATGTCGGCCCCGGCCGCCAGCGCCTCGTCCAGGAGGGACAGCAGCTCCGGCGCCCGGCCCTTGTTCACGCCGAAGTTCATGGTGGCGTGGGCGAGATGCAGGGAGCAGCCCGCCTCACGGGTCAGGGCGACCATCTCCCGGTACGCCTCCAGGGCGCCCGCGCCGTAGGAGCGGTGGTGCGGGCAGTAGTAGCCGCCGTACGACGCCACCACCCGGCACAGCTCGGTCAGTTCGGCGTCCTGCGCGTACATGCCGGGTGTGTACGTCAGCCCGGACGACATGCCGACGGCGCCCTGCTCCATGCCCTCGGCGACCAGCCGCCGCATCCGGTCCAGCTCTTCGGGGGTCGCCTCCCGGTCCTCCCAGCCGACGGCGAGCGCGCGGACCGTGCCCTGCGGGATCAGATAGGCCGCGTTGACCGCGATCCCCCGGTCCAGCCGGTCCAGATACTCGCCGACCGACCGCCAGTCGAAGTCGATGTCGTCACCGGAGCCGTTCCACCCGGCGATCGCCCGGCGCACCTCGCCGAGCGTGCGGTCGTCGACCGGCGCGTACGACAGTCCGTCCTGGCCGATGACCTCCAGGGTGACGCCCTGCGCGGCCTTGGCACTGTGGTCGGGGTCGCGCAGCAGGGCCAGGTCGCTGTGGGCGTGCATGTCGACGAAGCCGGGGGAGAGGACCAGCCCCTCCGCGTCCAGCTCCCGGCGCGCCCTCGGCCGCTGGCAGCCGGCCGCCGCCGCCTCCTTGACGATCGACACGATCCGGCCGCCGTCGACCACGACATCGGCCCGGTACGGGGGTCCGCCGGAGCCGTCCACGACCTCCGCGTCCCGGATGACGAGCTCTTCCATCGCGGGCCTCCTCAGAAGAACGTACGGACGTAGTCGACGACCGTGCCGTCCGCCGCCACGACCGGGATCAGCTGCCACTTGTCGAACGACGTGCACGGATGGGACAGACCGAGACCGACCCAGTCCCCGACCTCCAGATCCGCCTCCGGCGTGGTGCTCAGCCAGGCGTGCTGGTCGGACAGGCCGGTCACCGACACCCCGGTGGCCGGGCGCTCGGCGCCGTCCCGGCGGATCACCTGCGCGAAGGGCAGATCGAGGTCGTAGGCCGCGTCCCGCTTGCCCGCGTTGACGAAGGCCTGCTCGGCGGAGGGCCGCGACACGACCTGCGTCCACAGCCGGAACGCCGGCTCCAGGGCGCCCTCCTCGGGGACCCGGTTGAACGGCGTCAGCTTGCGGTAGTGGCCGTCGTCGTGCGAGACGTAGGCGCCCGAGCGCAGCAACTTCAGCACGGGACGCGAGAGTCCGGGGATCTCCGCGAAGACCTCGGCGACCGCGTCGAACCAGGCGCTGCCGCCCGCGCTGACGACGATCTCGTCCAGGCCCTCGAAGCGCCCGGCCTCGTCGAAGCCGGCGGCGAGCGCGACCAGCCGCCGCAGCCACGCCGTCACCCGCTCCTGGTCGGCCTTCGGCACCTCGCCCTCGTAGCCCGCGACACCGACGAGCCGCAACGTCCGCGTGCGCGCCACCGCGTCCGCGACCGCCGCGCACTCCGCCTCCGTACGGACCCCGGTCCGGGCGCCCTCCCCGGCGGCGAGTTCGACGACGACGTCCACCGGCCGCGCGGAACCGCTCAGGGCCGCGTCCATCAGCTCCACCGCGCGCACGGAGTCGACGTAGCAGACGAAGCGGAAGTCCGGGTCGGCGTCCAGCTCGGCGGAGACCCAGCGCAGGGCCGCCGCGTCGACCAGCTCGTTGGCGAGGAAGATCCGCCGGGTCCCGAACGCGCGCGCCACCCGCGCCTGGTGGGGGACCGCCAGGGTGATGCCCCACGCCCCGTGCTCGATCTGCCGCTGGAACAGCTGCGGGGCCATGGAGGTCTTGCCGTGCGGCGCGAAGGCCAGGCCGTGCCGGGCCGCGTACGTCTCCATGAGCCTCAGGTTGTGCTCCAGGCGCTCGGCGGACAGCGCGAGCACGGGCGTGGCGAAGCCGCCGGTGAAGAGGTTGCGGCGCTGGTCGGCCAGCTCGCCCACGGTCAGTCCGTCGGCGTCCGGCGGGAGGCCCTTGAAGCGGTGGTCGACGCGCTCGGCAGCGAGCCGGGCGAGGGACTCGGCGGCGGTGTCGGCTGTCATGGAGCCTCCTGATCAGCAATGTTGCGTTCTGTGCAACCGTCGTTGCGTATGTCGATGCACGCTGTCTAACATCTCGGCCACCCCCGGTCAATGAACCGTCATCGGCCGGCCCGACGCCTCGAAGAGGAGCCACGAGCATCGTGACCCCCACCGGACCCTGCAACGCCCCCGACGTCGTGGACGTCGTCGCGCTCGGCGAGTCCATGGTCACGTTCCTGCCCTCCCGGCCGGGGCGGCTCGCCGACGTGCCCTCCTTCGAGCGGGGCATCGGCGGGGCGGAGTCGAACGTGGCGTGCGTGCTGGCCGCCGCCGGGCATTCCGTGCGGTGGGTGAGCCGGGTGGGGGACGATCCGTTCGGTGATCACCTGGTCGAGGCGATCGGCGGGTACGGGGTCGACGTGGCCCACGTCCGGCGCGACCCCGGCCGCCCCACCGGCATCTACTTCCGCACCGCCGGGGACCGGGCCACCGACGCGCACGAGGTGGCGTACTACCGGGCCGGTTCGGCGGCGTCGGCGATGAGCGTCACGGACCCCGATCCGGCGGCGGTGCGCGCCGGGCGCGTGCTGCACCTGTCCGGGATCACGCCCGCGCTCTCCGTGAGCTGCCTGGAGCTGATGCGCGAGCTGACCGCCCGCCGCCCCGCCCGCCCGCTGGTCTCCTTCGACGTCAACCACCGGCCCGGACTCTGGGGCGACACCGACGCCCCCGAGGTGCTGCGGGACCTCGCACGCGGCGCCGACCTCGTCTTCGTGGGACAGGACGAGGCCTGGGGGCTGGACAGCCCCCAGGCCGTCCGCGCCGCCCTCCCCGAACCCGACGTGCTGGTCGTCAAGCAGGGCGCGGCGGGAGCCACCGTCTTCGAGAAGCGGGACGTCACCTTCGTCCCCGCCCCCCGGGTCGACGTCGTCGCCGAGGTCGGCGCCGGCGACGCCTTCGCCGCCGGGTTCCTCTCCGCCACCCTGCGCGCACTGCCCGTCCGGGACCGGCTGCGGCACGGGCATCTGATGGCCGCCGCCGCGCTCACCGTCCCCGGCGACCACGCCACGCCGCCTTCCCGGGAGCACGCCGACCGGCTCGCCGCCCTGGACGACGCGGCATGGGGGAGACTGCGACTCGGCCCGGGCTGGACCGCGGAGGCACAGCGGGCCGACGAGGAGGTACGTACGCCATGAGCCAGACCGTCGACCGCGCGCTCAGCATCCTGCCGCTGCTCGCCGAGGGCCCCGCCGACCTGGGGCAGGTCGCCGACCGCCTCGACGTGCACAAGTCCACGGCCCTGCGTCTGCTGCGCACCCTCCACGAGCACGGCCTCGTCTACCGCCAGTCCGACCAGCGCTACCGCCTCGGAGCCCGGCTCTTCGCGCTCGCCCAGGAGGCGATGGAGAACCTCGACGTCCGCGAGATCGCCCATCCCCATCTGATCCGCCTCAACGAGAGCTGCGGGCACACCGTCCACCTCGCCGTGTACGAGGAGAACGAGGTCCTCTACATCGACAAGGTCGAGAGCCGCTACCCCGTGCGGATGTACTCCCGCATCGGCAAGCCCGTCGCCATCACCGTCGCCGCGGTCGCGAAGCTGCTGCTCGCCGACCTGCCCGAGCACGAGCGGCGGGCCGTGGCCGAGAAGCTCGACTACCCCACGTACACGGCCCGTTCGACACCCAACGCCGGCGCGTTCCTGCGCGAGCTGGACAAGGTGCGCGAACAGGGCTGGGCCACCGACCTCGGCGGCCACGAGGAGTCCATCAACTGCGTCGCGGCGCCCATCCGCGGCGCCGACGGCCGGGTCGTCGCCGCGATGTCGGTCTCCGCGCCGAACGTCGTCGTCACCGCCGACGAACTCCTCACCCTCCTGCCGCTGGTGCGCCGTACGGCGGACGCCATCAGCGGCGAGTACTCCGGCAGGACACCAGTGAAGGGCACCGTATGACGGACAAGATCGCACTCACCCCGAAGACCCACACCACCCCGCCGGCGAAGTTCTCGCACGGGGTGAGGAAGGGCAACATCCTCCAGGTCGCCGGCCAGGTCGGCTTCCTGCCCGCCGAGGAGGGCAAGGCGCCCACCCCCGCCGGGCCGACCCTGCGCGAGCAGACCCTCCAGACCCTGGCCAACGTCAAGGCCATCCTCGAGGAGGGCGGCTCCGGCTGGGACGACGTGATGATGATCCGCGTCTACCTCACCGACGTCGACCACTTCGCCGAGATGAACGCGATCTACAACGCGTACTTCGAGGAGCAGGGCCTCACCCAGCCGCCCGCCGCGCGCACCACGGTCTACGTCGGCCTGCCCGCGGGTCTCCTCATCGAGATCGACGCGCTGGCCGTCCTCGGCTGACACACCCCTCTTTTCGTTGAGGCGCGGCGCCTTCAGTGCGCCGCGCCGCGCTCCCCCCTACCCCGAAACCGAATGCATTTACGTAGAGGACCCCCCATGTCCCTTCCGCTCGCCGCGGCCGCCCCTGCCGAGACCCCACCCCACACCGGAGGCCTGCTCCTCCTCGTGGACGGCACGGCCGGACTGCTGCTCACCGCCGCCCTCGGCATAGCACTTCTCCTCTTCCTCATCATCAAGATGAGACTCCAGCCGTTCGTCGCGCTGCTCGCGGTCTCCATAGCCGTCGGCCTCGCGGCCGGTCTCTCGGTCACCGAACTCTTCGGCACGGTCCAGAAGTCGGACGCCGTCTCCACGATCGAGTCCGGCATGGGCGGCATCCTCGGCCATGTCGCGATCATCATCGGCCTGGGCACCATGCTCGGCGCGATCCTCGAAGTCAGCGGCGGCGCGGAGGTACTGGCGAGTCGCCTCCTCAACCTCTTCGGCGAGAAGCGCGCCCCGCTCGCCATGGGCCTCACGGGCCTGATCTTCGGCATCCCGGTCTTCTTCGACGTCGGCATCTTCGTCCTGGCCCCGATCGTCTACGCCGCCGCCAAGAGCTCGGGCAAGTCGATCCTGCTCTACTGTCTGCCCCTGCTCGCGGGCCTCTCCGTCACCCACGCCTTCCTGCCGCCGCACCCCGGCCCGGTGGCCGCGGCCGGTCTCCTCAACGTCGACCTAGGCTGGGTCATCCTCATGGGCATCGTCTGCGGACTGCCCGCCGTGCTGGCCGCGTGGGCGTACTCGGCGTGGATCGGCCGCCGTATCTTCGTCGCCGTGCCGCAGGACATGGTCGAGGCGGCCGAGGAGGCCAAGCAGGCGGTCCTCGACGAGCAGCGGGCGACCGGCACCGAGCCGCGCGAGCAGCCGGTCTCCCTCGGCACGGTCCTCGGCATCATCGGCACGCCCCTGGTCCTCATCCTCGCCGCCACCTTCTCCTCGATCGCCCTGGACCCCTCCACGCTCCGCTCGGTGATCGAGTTCTTCGGCAACCCCTTCGTGGCGCTCACGCTCGCCCTGTTCCTCGCGTACTACCTGCTCGGCATCCGGCGCGGCTGGTCCCGCAAGTCCCTGGAGACGGTGTCCACGGCGTCCCTCAAGCCGGTCGGCAACATCATCCTCGTCGTCGGCGCGGGCGGTGTCTTCGGCGCCGTCCTCAAGGCCAGCGGCGTCGCCCAGGCCCTCTCCGACACGTTCAACGACGTGGGCCTGCCGGTGATCGCCCTCTCCTACCTGATCTCCGTGGTCCTGCGCGTCGCCCAGGGCTCGGCGACGGTCGCCATCGTCACGACGGCGGGCATCGTCGCCCCGCTCCTCTCCGAGGGCGACCACTCCCAGGCCTTCGTCGCCCTGGTCATCATGTCCATCTCGGCCGGCTCCATCTTCGCCTCGCACGTCAACGACGGAGGCTTCTGGATGGTCGCCAAGTACTTCGGCATCAGCGAACGCGACACGCTCAAGTCGTGGACGGTGCTGGAGAGTGTGCTGTCGGTGGCGGGGTTCGTGGTGGCCGCGGTGCTGAGCCTGTTCGTGTAGGCGTCTGATAACGATGCAGGGGCTGGTTGTGTGCGGCACAGGTTTGTCGACCATACTGCTCCGCTGTGGAGCAGCGCATAGGTTCGAGCAGCCAGCCCCTGGAAGGCGCCGGATTCGACCCGGCCTTCATCCCCGGGCTCACGTCACCCGCGTCCGGACGGACGAAGGACGAGGAGCCGGAGAAGGAGCCCGAGGTCGCGGAAGCCGAGGACGCCGAAGCCGCCGACGACACGGAGGAGACCGAGGAAGCCGAGGGGGCCGAAGAGGCCGCCCCGGAGCCGGTGGAGGACGCCGCACCGGAAGACGGTCCCGTCTTCGAGGCCTCCGACCGCCGCGCGAAACTGGTCGCCGACCACAGAGGCGTACGCCTCTTCCTGGACGACCAGGAGTGCGAGTTCCGCTGGGACGAGATCGGCGCGGTCGAGACGGAGACCGCCCGCTTCGGCAAGCGCTGGACCGTCACCGTCCACACCCCTGACCGGCGCTGGTACCCGATCGAGATCGAAGCACCGGCCAGGAGCCGTTTCACGGAGTGGGACGCTCAGTTGGACGCGGTTCTGGACGCCTACTTCGAGGAAGACGCAAAGGCAGACGTCGAGGCAGACGCCGACTAGGCGCAGTACTGGCCTTCCTTGCCGATCGACCGGTACATGCAGTCCGCGTTCTCCAGCAGTTGCAGCACCGCATCGCGGTTACGGGAGGTCTCCCGCTCGATCACCTCGTCGGGCGGGTAGAACCCACCTCCACCGGACCTCGGATACATCTCGAAGGTGTACGCGAAGATCTTGTGCGTGCCCCAGAGGAAGTCGTCGATCGACCCGTCCGTGATGTACAGATCGCTCGACTGCTCCGCGGTGTAGCCGTTGCTCGCGGCCAGCTTCTGCCCGACCGCCTTGAACGCCGCGTTGTCGTCCGCGGTCATCCCGGTCGTGGTGTCCGAGTACGTGTAGCCGAACGGCCACAGCACCAGCTCGCTGTACGTGTGGAAGTCGACACCGGCCCTGATCTGCTGCTTCCCGCCGACGACCCGGCTGCGCACGAAGTCGGCGACGACCTTCACCTCGGGCGCCGACTCCGCCGCCGTGCCCCGGTAGGTGTCGGAGGACGCCGAGCCGGAGGAGCCGCCGCAGCAGCCCCAGCGGTAGTTCCAGTTGCGGTTCAGGTCCGTGCCGACGTACGACGAACCCGAGTTGGGCTGACGGTTCTTGCGCCACGAGCGGTACGACCCGGTGGCGATGTCGTACTCGCCGCCGTCCGGGTTGAGATCCGGGACGATCCAGATCTCACGGTTGTTCACCATGCTGGTGACGCGTGAGTCGGAACCGTAGTCGGAGGTCAGCTCGCGCAGCAGGTAGAGCGCCATCTCGACGGTCAGGTGCTCGCGGGCGTGCTGGTGGTGCGTGAACAGCACCTCCGGCTCGGCCTCGTCGCTGGCGACGTTGTCGCTGATCTTGAGGGCGACGATGTCCCGGCCCTGGTACGACTTGCCGATCACGCGCCGGCTCGCGATCGACGGGTTGGCCGAGACGATCGAGTTGATCTCGGTCGTCATCTCCGCGTAGTTGTGGTACCGCGAGTCGGCGGACGGGAAGTCGTAGATCCGGACGTCGTCCTCGCCCGCGGACCGGTCGGGCACCGCGCCGAGCGTGGTGACCTCGTAGCCCAGAGCGCGCAGCTTCCTGATCTGGTCCGCGCGGCCGGAGACGACGACACCGTGGCCGTGGGACTCGTCCACGGTCACGCCCGTGCGCTGAAGTGCCGTGCGGTCCTTGGCCGTCGCGTGCAGATGGACCTCGTACTGCCTGACGTCGTCGGCCGAGGGGGCCGCCTTGGGGGCGCTGTCGGCGGTGGCGTCCGGCGCCGTCGCGGACAGGGGCGCCGCGAGGGCGAGTGCGAGAAGGGCGGCGAGGGCGGCGGTGCGTCTGCCGGTGCCGGCCCCGGAACCTCGTATGCGAAGTCGCATGAAATCTCCTTGTGGGAGGTGGGGTTGTTCGTGCGACGTACGTAGTGCGGGTGGCGCACATCGTTCTGCCAATGGCATGAGCAGGTCAAGACTGAAAGCGGTCGCGCAGTGTACGCGTGCGGCGTGGCCGTCGAGGTGTCACGGGCGAAGTACACCCACGGGTGTGACGCGCGCGTGCATATATGTAGGCCAGGGGAGAGAGTGAGGATCCGCGCAAGGGGCGCCGGATTGTCCGGATCCCCGGACCACACCCCCCAGAGGACTGGCTGATCATGGGCGGATCAGCGCCACGACGGGACAGCCGGCTGCCGGCCGAGACGACCAGCTTCGTCGACCGGCGTGGCGAACTGACCGAAGGCCGCGAACTGCTGGCCCGCGCACGGCTGGTGACGCTGACCGGACCGGGCGGCGTCGGCAAGACCCGGCTCGCCGCGCGCATCGCGGCCCGCGTGCAGCGTGCCTTCCCGGACGGCGTGCGCTTCGTGCACCTCTCCGGGGTGCACGACCCGGCGCTCGTCCCGCTCGCCGCCGCCGACGCGCTGGGGCTGCACGACCACTCCGCCCAGCCGCCGCTGGACGCCCTCGTCGAGCAGGTGCGGGACCGGCGGCTGCTCCTCGTCGTCGACAACTGCGAGCATCTGGCGGGCGCGTGCGCCCGGCTGGCCGCGGCCCTGCTGCACGGCACCGGGGGTGTCCGGATCCTCGCCACCAGCCGGCACCGGCTCGGCCTCACCGAGGAGCATCTGCTGGAGGTGCGGCCGCTGCCGGTGCCCGACCCGGACGGCGACCTGTCCGCCGCCGAGGGCTATCCGGCCCTCACCCTCTTCGCCGACCGGGCCGCCGCCGTCGTCCCCGGCTTCCGCCTCACCCCCGGCAACCTCGTGTCCGTGGCCCGCCTCTGCCGCCGCCTGGACGGCCTGCCCCTGGCCATCGAACTCGCCGCCGTCCGGATGCGCGTCCTCGACGTCGACCAGCTCCTGGACCGCCTCGACGACCGCTACCGCTTCCTCACCACCGGCAGCCCCGCGGCCCTGCCCCGCCACCAGACCCTGCGGGCAGCGGTCGCCTGGTCCCACGACCTGTGCACCGGCCCCGAACAGACGGTCTGGGCCCGCCTGTCGGTCCTGCCGGGCAGCTTCGACCTGGAAATGGCGGAAGCGGTGTGCGCGGACGAGACCGGGAAGGGGGCGGCGGGGTGGGACACGGGCTTGATCTCGGGACAGGCTGTCCTGCCCGAGGGTCCGGGGGGCTTCGGCAGCGGGGCGGTTCGGGCTGTGGCGCCGGGTGAGTGCGCTCGGCCCGTCCAAGCGCTTGCGGGCACCGTGACCCTGCCCCCGCGCGGCGGCGGCTCCGGGTGCATCGCGCCGCCCGCCACCGGTCCGGCCGGTGGGATCGTGCGGCTTCCGATGATGCGCCTCGACCCTCAGGCCGCTCTGCCCCCGGCCGGGAACGCCGTGGACGCCGCAGGCGACTGGCAGGCCGGGTCCGGACCCGTCGCGCTCCGGGCCGATGAAATCCTCGACGCCGTCGCCGGGCTCGTGGACAAGTCCGTGTTGTGTCGGGAGCCGGGGCCCGGTGGGGTGCGGTACAGGATGCTCGACACGTTGCGGCAGTACGGGCTGGAGCGGTTGCGGCGGTCGGTGGGGGAGGAGGGGGCCGCGCGGCGGCGGCAGCGGGACCGGATGGTGTGGCTGGCCGAGGAGTGTGAGCGGGGCTGGTTCGGGCCGGGGCAGCCGGAGACCGTCGCACGGCTGCGCGCCGACCGGGACAACCTGCGCGCCGCCCTCGACTTCAGCCTGTCCACCCCGGGCGAGGAACGCGCCGGGCTCAGGCTCGCCGGCACCCTCTGGTTCCACTGGCACGCCTGCGGCGCCCCCCGCGAGGGCCTGTACTGGCTCGAACGGGCCCTGGCCGCGAGCCCCGAGCCGACCCGGGAACGGGCCCGCGGCCTCTGGGTCGCCGGGCTGCTGGCAGCCGCCACCCAGGACTTCCCCCGGGGCCACCGCCAGGCCACGGACGCCCTCGCCCTCGCCCGTGCCCTGGGCGACACCGCCGAGGCCGCCCACGCCGAGTACGTCATCGGCGTCATCCGGCTGTTCGGCGACGACCTGCCCGGCGCGCTGACGCACTTCGAGACCACCGTCGCCCGCGGCCCCGTACCCGGCCAGCACCTGAGCCTCGTAGGCCTCGACCAGGTCGAACTCGCCTGCGCACTGGGCTTCCTGGGCGAGGCCGACCGGGCCGTCGAGGTCTGCGAGCAGGCCCTGCGGCTGTGCGAGCGGCACGGCGAGCAGTGGGTGCGGTCGTACGTGCTGCGCATCCTCGCCCTCGCGCACACCGTGCGCCGCGACTGGCCCCGGGCCGAACGGCACGCCCGCGAGGCCCTGCGGCTCAAACACGCCGTCCACGACATCATCGGCATGGCCCTGACCCTCGACCTGCTCGCGTCGATCGCCGCCGAACGCGGCGCCCACCGGCACGCGGCCCTGCTGATGGGCGGCGCCGACCGCGTCTGGGCCGACATCGACACCGGCCGCTGGGGCGCGCACACCCTCAACTCCGTACGCCGGGACAGCGAGGAGCGGGCCTGCCGGGCCCTGGGACGGGACGCCTTCGACCGGGCCCACCGACGCGGCGCCGGCCTCGCCCTCGCGGAACTCGTCGGCCAGGCGCTCCAGGAGCCGGCCCGCCCGCGCACCGCGGACGCCCCGGCCCCGCAGGACGACACCACGGTCCGCCTGACCCGCCGCGAGTCAGAGGTCGCCCGGCTCGTCGCCGAGGGCCTCGCCAACCAGCAGATCGCCGACCGCCTGGTGATCGCCCGCCGCACCGCCGAAGGCCATGTGGAACGCATCCTCAGCAAGCTCGGCTTCAGCAACCGCAGCCAGATCGCCGCCTGGGTGACGGCGCAGCGCTGACCCTCCCGCACCGGAACACCCACCCGTCTCCCTAGGGGAACACATGACCGTCCAACAGCCCTCCACGCCCGCCCCGTTCGACCACCGCATGGCCGTCTTCGACTCCGACGAGGACTTCGTGTCCGCCGCCCTGCCCTTCCTCGGCGAGGGCCTCGCCGCCCCCGGCGAACCACCGCCCGTGGCCATCGCCGACCCCCGCAACCTTGACCTGCTGCGGGACGCCCTCGGCGGCGACGCCAAGGACATCACCTGCATCCCGCACACCGAGTGGTACACCGGCTCCGCCGCCAACGCCGTCGCCCGCGCCGCCTCCTACCTCGCCGCCCACGCCGGCCCGGGCGGCCGGATCCACCTCCTCATGGAGCCCGTGTGGAGCGGCCGCGCCGGCCGTTCGACCCGCGAGACCACCGAGTGGATCCGCTACGAGGCCCTCGCCAACCCCCTCTTCGCCCCCATGGCGACCACCGCCCTGTGCGCGTACGACACCCGCACCGCCGGCCCCGCCGTCGTCGCCGCGGCCCGCCGCACCCACCCCGACACGGAGGTCTACGAGGACCCGGTACGGCTCGCCGCCGAACTCGACGCCGTGCCGCTGCCGCTGCCCCCGGTCGGCGCGCGGCGCCTCGCACAGCCGCACGCCGGGGCCGTCCAGTCCTGGGCGCAGGACCGCGGACTGCCCGCCGCGGACGCCGAGCTGTTCGCCACGGCCGTCGCGGAGACGGCGGAGGCCCTGGCCCCCCTCGACGGCACCGCCCTGCTGTGGGGCGAGGCACCCGCCTGCGTCTGCGAACTCCGCTCCGCCCGCCGTATCGACGACCCGCTCGCCGGCTTCGTCCCGCCACCGGCCTCCGGCCCGGAACCCGGACCGGGCCTGTGGTACGCGCGCCAGGTGTGCGCGTACGTCGACATCCGCGACGACAGCGGGGGAGCCACCGTGCGGCTCCAGTACGCGTGACCTGCACAAGCAGGTAGGGGATCGGGTAGTCCTCCCCCTGCGCCGGACCACCCCCGTGGATCACCCTGGACCCATGCTGCAACTCTCCGGGCGCCACCTCCCGGACCCCGAGGCACGGTACGGTCCGTTCCCCCAGCCACCCCTGGGAGCGGGCCACCTGAGCGTCGAGTACGCGCCCCGGCCCTCCGCCGTCCGCGAGGCACGCGCGGAGGTTCGCAGGCAGTTGGAGGGCTGGGGGCTCGCGGAGCACGGTGAGGTGGCGGACGTGGCCGAACTGCTCGTCGGTGAACTGGCCACCAACGCCCTGGTGCACGCCGAGAGCCGCTTCCGGCTGACCCTCTTCGCCGCACACGGCGTCCTGCGCTGCGAGGTCGCCGATGAGGCGCGCCGGGTGCCGCGGGTGCTGGACGCGGACACCGGGGAGAGCGGCCGTGGGATATTCCTGGTGGACGCGCTCGCCCAGCGCTGGGGCTGCCACCGGGACGGGCCGGGCAAGACCGTGTGGTTCGAGCTCGGTACGTGTGGGGCGGACGGCTGTGGTCGGCGACAGCCGTGACGCTCCGCTGGGTGGGCCATGGCGGTTTGTCATTGCCGCCTTGGCCTGTTCCCGGGCCGCGGGTTCGTTGTGGTTGTTCGCGCAGTTCCCCGCGCCCCTTGAGGGGCGACTGCCTTCACGCCCTCTTGTCGGCCTGGCCTCTTTGATGTTTCTTGACCTGCATGGCGGATAGCACGGGAAACACCACGGAGAACGAAGCCCAGCAGCCTCCTCGGCCCCGTAAGGCGAGTTGGAAGTACATCGGTCCGGGCATCGTCGTCGCGGCGACCGGTGTCGGCGCCGGTGACCTGGTCGCCACGCTGATCGCGGGCAGCAACTTCGGCTACACCCTCCTGTGGGCCGCGATCATCGGCTGCCTCGTGAAGATCTCCCTCGCCGAGGCGGCGGGCCGCTGGCATCTGTCCACGGGGCGCACCCTGTTCGACGGCTGGGCGAGCCTCGGCCGCTGGACCACGTGGTTCTTCGCCGTGTACGTCGTCGTCTGGGGCTTCGTCTACGGCGCGGCGGCGATGTCGTCGAGCGCGCTGCCGCTGCAGGCGCTGTTCCCGGACGTGATGGACCTGAAGTGGTGGGCCATCGCCTGCGGTCTGGTCGGTCTGGTCTTCGTCTGGTTCAACAAGTACGCGGTGTTCGAGAAGGTCATGACGGTCCTGGTGGGCGTCATGTTCGTGGTGACGGTGTATCTGGCGATCCGGGTCACGCCGAACCTCCTCGACGCCTTCGCCGGTCTCCTCCCGGTGCTGCCCGACGAGAAGGACTCGATCCTCAACACCCTGGGCCTGATCGGCGGCGTCGGCGGCACGATCACGCTCGCGGCATACGGCTACTGGGTCAACGCCAAGGGCTGGACCGACACCGGCTGGATGAAGGTCATGCGCCTGGACAACCGCGTCGCCTACGCCACGACCGGCATCTTCGTGATCGCCATGCTCTTCGTCGGCGCGGAGATGCTCCACTCGGCGAACGTCGCGATCGCGAGCGGCGACAAGGGCCTGATCCAGCTCGGCGACATCCTGGAGGCGGAGTACGGCGCGGCGACGGCGAAGTTCTTCCTGATCGGCTTCTTCGCCACGTCGTTCACCTCGCTGATCGGCGTCTGGCACGGCGTGAGCCTGATGTTCGCCGACTTCGTGGCACGGCTCGCGGGCAAGGAGGCCGTCAAGGGCGAGGAGATCGCCTCCGGCAAGCGCGAACGCTCCTGGCCCTTCCGCGCCTATTTGCTCTGGCTCACCTTCCCGCCGATGGTGCTCCTCTTCGAGGACGAGCCCTTCCGCCTGGTCATCATCTACGGCGTCCTCGGCGCGGCCTTCCTGCCCTTCCTCGCCGGCACCCTGCTCTGGCTGCTGAACTCCAGCCGTACGCCCAGGGAGTGGCGCAACGGCCCGGTGAGCAACGCGATGCTCGTCATCGCGGGGCTGCTGTTCCTGGTCCTGTGCGTGAAGCAGATCTGGGACCAGCCGTGGGGGGAGTTCTTCTAGACAGGGAGAATCGACGGATGAGCGAGCAGCCACCTCCACCGCCCGGCCCCGGCTTCGGCCCGCCCCCGCCGCAGTACGCGCCCGCGCAGCCCGCCTACGCGCCGCCGCCCTCCCCGTACCCGCCCGCGCCACCCCCGTACGCCCAGACGCCGCCCCAGCAACCGGCCCCGGCCGGTCCGGATTTTCTCGCCGTCGACAAGCGCAACGCGGTCGTCGTCGACGCGAGCGGCGTGGCCTTCGAGTCGTCCGGCCAGACGATCGAGTTCCGCTGGCCGGAGATCCGCGGTGTCCACTACCGGGCGAGCCCCGACGGCAAGGCCCTGATGGTCTCCGTGGTCCACATGGACGGCCGGTTCTACGAGTGCGTGGTGGAGGCCAAGCCCAGGACACGGCTCCAGGAGTGGTTCCCGCAGCTGGCCTGGGTCCTTGGCCACTACCGTCCGATGGGCTAGGGGCGGCTACGGCAGCCCGTGCACATGCGGACCCACCGCGTCGGACCACGCGTTGCCCGCCGTCGCGTCCCAGTTGGTCGACCAGGTCATCGCGCCCCGCAGGTCGGGATACGTCCGCGAGGGCTTGAAGGACCCGCACCCCGTGCCCTTGGCCAGGCAGTCCAGGGCGTTGTTCACGACGGACGGCGACACATAGCCGCTCCCCGCGCCCCGGGTCGAGGCGGGCAGGCCGAGCCCGACCTGGGACGGGGCCAGGCCGCCCTCCAGCTGGATGCAGGCCAGGGCCGTCAGGAAGTCCACCGAGCCCTGGCTGTAGACCTTGCCGTCGCAGCCCAGCATCGAACCGCTGTTGTAGTACTGCATGTTGACGACGGTGAGGATGTCCTTGATGTTCAGTGCGGTCTGGAAGTAGGAGTTCGACGTCGACTGCATGTCGATGGTCTGCGGCGCCATCGTGATGATCAGCGACGAGCCCGCCTTCGCCGAGAGCGAGCGCAGGGCCTGGGTCATATAGGTCGCGTTGAGGCCGTTCTCCAGGTCGATGTCGACGCCGTCGAAGCCGTACGTCTGCATCAGGGAGTGCACCGAGTTCGCGAAGTTCGCCGACGAGGCCGCGTCGTTCACCGCCACCGTGCCGCGCTCACCGCCGACCGAGATGATGACCTTCTTCCCGGCCGCCTGCTTGGCCCTGACGTCGGCCTTGAACTGGTCGACGGTGTAGCCGCCGAGACTGGCCGAGTCCAGGGCGAAGGTCACCGCGCCCGGCGTCGAGGTCGCGTCCGCGAAGGCGACGGCGATGATGTCGTACTGCGACTGGACGTCCGCGAGCTTCTGGACCGCGGCCCCGTTGTCGAAGTTCTGCCAGTAGCCGGTCACCGCGTGCCTGGGCAGGGCGGGACCGGGGCCGGTCGGCGCGTTCGTCCGGCCCGTCACCGCCGCCGACCTAGGCGACTCGCCCGCCGCGTTGGTCGCCGCGACCTGGAAGGAGTACGACGTCGAGGCCGCGAGCCCGGTCACGGTCGCCGAGGTGCCGGAGACGGCCGTCACCTTCGTGCCGTCGCGGTAGACGGTGTACCCCGTCGCCCCGGAGACGGTGTTCCACGCCAGTGACACCGACGAGGACGACGTCCCGGAGACGTTCAGACCGCCGGGCGTGGCCGGGACCGTGGGGCCGGGGTCGGTGCCGCCGCCCCCGTCGGGCCCGAACACCGAGACGTCGTCCGCGTAGTACGCGGCCTGCCCGTACCAGCCGTGCGTGTACACCGTCACCGAGGTCGTCGAGGAGCCCGTCGTGAAGGTCGTCGACAGCTGCTTCCAGGACGACGAGTCCGGGGTCCAGGTGGACACGTCGGTCGTGCCCGTGCCCGTCACGCCGAGGTAGGCGTAGCCGCCCCGGACCCAGGCGCCCAGGGTGTACGTCGAGCCGGGCTTCACCCGCACCGTCTGGGCGCACCGGGCGTTGTCCTGCCCCGCCGGGGTCCCCTTCAGCGCGGCCGTGCCGGAGTGCACCGGGGAGGAGACGGCCGTACCGCTGCCCGCGGAGCAGGTCCAGTCGCTCAGGCCCGACTCGAAGCCGGCGTTCCTGGCGTTGTTGACGTCGGCGGCGGATGCCTGGCCGACGGTCGTGACAGTGAGGGCCAGGGCAGCCGTGACGGCACCCGACCACAGCCGCATGGATCGTCTGTGTCTGGACATGACAAGAAAATGGTCCAGACCAGAAACACTGTCAAGAGGTCCAGACCAACCGGTCGAGCAGCAGTCCCACCGCACAGCCTGCCAGCAGCACCCCGGCGGACATCCAGAACGCGAGGCCCGCCGGATCCAGCACCTCCGGCCGCAGTGCCAGCAGCAGGACCTGGGCCGCCGCCGGCGCCGCGCACGCCGCCGCCAGATGCCGCACCGGCAGCTCCCGCCACGGCTCCGGGTGCACCCGCGCCGCCGCCCAGGTGGCGAGCGCGACACACACCAGGTTCGGCAGATGCACCAGCGCCAGTGCCGCACCGAACGAGCCGACACCCCGCGGGCCGACCAGAGGGCCGTACACCAGCGTCATCTGGACGTACTCGCTGACGACGAGGACGACGATGCCTACGGCCCAGCAGCGGACGAGAGCCATCAGCCGCTCCCCGCGATCTCGACGTACAGAAGGGTCGCGAAGCCCAGCGCGGCCATGCCGCAGCCCGCGACCAGGGCCAGCGACTGGAGCACCGGGGACCAGCTGCCCCGGCCCGCCACCGTCGCCGTGCCCCGCGGATCAAGGGGGTCGTAGGTGACGGTGACCGAGGCGCCCTCCGTCGTCGACCGGCCCGCCAGGTCCTCGAACTCGACCCGGGTGCCGTCGGCCGTACGGAAGGCGAAGAAGTGCCGCCGGGCATCGGAGCGGTTGTACGGCTCCGTCTCCACCCGGACGCACTCGCCCTCCGCCCGGACACCGGCACGCAGCACCCGCGTCACCGTCACCAGCCGGCGCGCGTACCTCCACGCCAGCGCGCCGAACAGCGCCACCAGCAGCGTGAGTACGACGTATCCGGCGCCCGGCACCTCCACGGCTAGTGCACCTCGACCGAGTCGACGATCCGGTCCAGGTCCTTCTCCGGCAGGGAGCCCTCCTGGGCGTCGATCCGGATCGCGAAGGTGCCGTCCTTCGAGTCCAGCCCGGTCAGGATCACGCCCTGGACCGGGGTGCCCTTGGCCGGGCCGCCGTCCTCGCCGGTCGCCTTGAAGGTGAAGTCGATCCGCTTGGCCTCGTCCGTGCCGGCCAGCTCCACGTCCTTCTGGCCCTTGACGTCCGCGCCCAGTTGGATGCCCGCCTCGGCGGCGATCGCGGCCTGCTCGGCGGAGTTCGCCTCGGTGAAGCCGAGCTGCACGGTGACGACCGAGGCCTTCTTCCCGTCCTCGGTGCGGGTCGCGGCGGCCGCGTTGTGCTTGCCCCGCTCGGCGGCGCTCTGCTCCTCGTACCCCTTCGGATACGACACGTCGACGCCCTTCGTCTTCAGCGTCCCCCAGCCGTCGGGCACGGAGGACCCGCCGGAGCCGGAGCCCCCGCAGCCGGTGAGGGCCATGGCGGTCAGCAGAGCGGCGGCGGCCAGGCAGGCACGGCGGGTCTTCATCGGATCGGGCTCCCGTCTCGTCAGTTCGCACAGTAGCTGTAGGGAAGGTAGGAGCGGCCGTCCCCGCGGGGTGCCCCCAGGAACTGGGCGTCGGTCAGCGTCTCCGACTTCTTCTCCGTGCTGATCGTCATGCCCAGACTGAGCCCGAGATTCAACTCGAAGCCGTACTCGGCCGCGTTCACCTCGCCCGTGTACGTCATCCGGCTCGACTTGCCCTGGTCGAACATCAGCTGCCCGAAGGGGTCGTCGGCGCCCGGCCGGGCCGTGGGCGCGTGGTCGTCGAACATGTACTGGAAGGGCGTGGCGACCTGCTCGTTGCTGCTGTCCAGCCAGCGCTCGGCGACCGCCCGCCCTTGGTCGCCGGCCGGGCCGGGGTCGAAGGTGACGGTGTTGGTGACGATCTCGATGCCGGTCCCCGAGTCGGTGCCCTTCACCCCGGCGTTCCCGCCCCGCTTGTCGCCGTCCTTCTCGCCGTTGTCGCCGCCGGCTTTCGCCCCGTCCTTCTGGCCGCCCTCCTCGACGGTCCGGGTCATGTCGATCCGCACCAGCTTGTCGGTCTTCTTGTCGTAGGTGACCGTGATGGTGCCGGTCCGCGTCGTGTTCGCCGCGTACTCGCCGCTGAGCGGGCCCGCCTCGTAGCCCACCTTGGAGCCGTACTCGACGGACGAGGAGTACGTGTACGACTTGGTGTCCTTGTAGGCGTTGTCGGTCCAGGTCACCTCGGGGGAGTACTTGAAGGTGCCGCCGAGCGCGGCGCTCAGCTTCTTCTCGTCGCCCGCCGAGATCTTCAGGCCCGCCGACGCCGAGGCCTCCAGGCCCACCTTGCCGTAGGTGATCTTCCGGTTGTCGCCGAGATGCTCCTTGATCCGGTTCTGGGTGTCCTCCTCGTCCTTCAGCGGCCCGGTGCCGAAGAGGTAGGCGATGCTGTCGCCGAGGCTCGCCTCCGCGCCGCCGGGCATGGTGCGCCGCATCTCGTACATCTGGAGCTTCTCCACGTCGTCCCGGAACCGCTGGGCCTCCTCCGGGCTCTGGAACACCCAGGTGTCGCCGTTGGTCACCTTGATGCCGAGCCCCAGCTCCACCTTGTCGGCGCCGAACCGGCCCACCTTCATGCCGGGTTTGAAGTCCTTCTTCGCGGCGACGGACGCGGCGTCGGTGAAGGTCAGATAGACCAGCTGGTCCTTGTCGTCGACCGTGCCGTCGCCGTTGACGTCCGTCTTCGCCTTCAGATGCTGCTCCTGGAAGCCGTACTCCTTGCCGATCTCCCAGAAGAAGATCTTCGCCTTGGAGCCCGCCTTGTCGGTGACGGAGGAGACCTGGCACAGCGCCGGCTCGAAGTCGGCGTCGGTGAGCGGCTTGCCCGGCCCGGGCCCGGCCGCCCCGCAGTCGCCGCCGCCGGCGACCCTGCAGACCTGCGCGGCGATCCTGTCGTAGATCAACTGCCCGACGCCGGTGGCCGACACCGCGAGCACGATCGCCGCGCTGACGACGACCGTCCCGAGATACTCGGTACCGGTCGCGCCGCGGTCGTCGAAGACCACTCTGTCCCTGTACGTCCGTATGCCGCCCCCGCCAGCCACACGGCACCCCTCCTCACCCGAACCACGGATCCGTGGACGGCGAGCGTAGGGAGGCGCCCCCGCGCCGGGCGTGGGCCTCAGGACCCAAACGGAGACCCACCGTCAACGCTGGGCCCTCTGGGCCCGTCCCCTGGGTCCTGGCTGCGACCGGCAAGATGCTCAACCTGCCCCGTTTTGACGCAACTTGTGCAACGACAGTTGCTCCCCAGCTACACAAACGCTGTTCTCCGGTCACAGAGCCGTGGATACAGTGCTGAGGTAGTCACGCAGTGAAGTCACCGACGTGTGCCGGAGTCACACCGGCGCGCCGACGGGCATGGGGAAACGGGGAGCTGCGCATGCCAACTGCCATTGCCGTGACAAGCGCCGACATGGCGCTGCCGCCACAGGACGAACGCACCCTGCCCGCCGTCGTGCTGCGGGACATCGACCGGCGCCCCCTGGAACAGGCGCTCGCCGAGATGCAGGCCCTGGTCGAGCACCACGGACACGTGATCGTCGTCTGCTCCCAGGCCGCACCCACCGCCGTACAGCGCCGGCTGCACACCCTGCGCTCCCTCATGGAGAGCGACCGCATCGCCCTCTTCCGCCCGGACCTGCCCCCGCTCGGACTGGCGGTCCTGGCCCGTCAGTTACGGCAGCTGGCGTCCTGCGACATCAGCCCCGGCGTGCTCGCATCGGCAGGCCGGCTGCTCGTCCACTACATCCACGCCGGGGCGCTGCTCAACTCCGTCACCCGGCTCGACCGCGTCCCCGTCGGCCTGAAGTCGCACGCCAAGTCCTGGGTCCCGGGCAGCCAGTTCGGCGTCCTCGCCCACCCCGAGCCACAGCTCGTCAGAATCACCCCCGAAGCCGCCCTCCCCGGCCCCGAGTTCGGCACCTGGATGCTGGTCGCCAAGGGGCAGCTCCAGTCCGACTGGGTCACCGCCACCCTCGCCCCCTCCTGGAAGGTGCAGGGCCTGCGCGAGATCCCGCTGCCGTCCGAGTCGCCCGGCTGGTGGGGCACCGGCAAGCTGATCGAGTTCTGCAGCTACCTGCCCGACCTGTCGGTCCTCTACCAGCTGGTCACCTCCGTACGGCGCTCCAGCTGCCACTGGTGCGGCATCGACGTCATCGGCGACCGCTGCGTCTTCTGCTCGGCCACGCCACCCGTCTACGACAGCCCGCCCCTCAAACAGCTCGAGAACCGAACGGCCGTCGGGTGAGCCCTGACACCGCTCGCCGGCACCGCTCCGATCCCGACCGACCGCTATCCCCAACGAGGTTGCACGGTTCATGAATTCCCGTCAGCGCCGCGGCGTGCTTCTCCTGCTCCTGTCGGTCGTCTGCGCCCTGGGCGCCTTCACCGGCGTGCTCTCCGTCATAGGCGACGTGAAGTCCAAGGTCGGCCCCGAGGTCACCGCCTACCGGCTGAAATCGGACGTGCCGCCCTACACCACGCTCACCACGGGCCAGTTCGAGAAGATCAAGATGCCCGAACGGTGGCTGTCCGACAACGCCGTCACCGACCTGCGGGAGATCCAGGGCAAGATCGCCGTGACGACGCTGCGTTCGGGCTCCCTGCTCCAGTCCGACATGATCGTCCGCCAGCCCGCCCTCCAGCCGGGCCAGCAGGAGGTCGCCATCATGATCGACGCGGCGACCGGCGTGGCCGGCAAGATCACCCCCGGCTCCTCGGTCAACGTGTACGCCACCTTCGAGGGCAAGCGCGAGGGCGACCCCGACCAGTCGAAGATCATCGTGACGAACGCCAAGGTCATCGACGTGGGCGATCTGACCGCGCTGAAGCCGGACGAGAACAACCGCACCCAGCAGCCCACCGACGCCGTCCCGATCACCTTCGCGCTGTCCGCCCTCGACGCCCAGCGCATCACCTACGCCGAGTCGTTCGCCCAGCGGGTCCGGCTCGCCCTCGTCGCGCCCGGCAGCGACACCACGGTCCCGGAGCAGGACCGGACGTACGAACTCGCGAAGGACAAGTGAGAGGCCCGCATGCCCACGAGGATCCTCCCGGCAGTCGGTGAAGCGGACGCCGTCCGGTCCATCACGACGCTGCTCAGCCAGCTCCCGGACGCCGAGCCGGTGGCCCCGGTGGGCGACTCCACCCAGCTCATCGACACCCTCGCGCGGCTCGCCGCCGAGTCAGTCGACGAACTGCCCGAGGTCGTGGTCGTGCACGAGCGGATCGGCCCGGTCCCCGCGCTGGAGCTGATCCGTGAAGTGGCCCTGCGCTTCCCGGCCGTCGGCGTCATCCTCGTCACCTCGGACGCCAGCCCCGGCCTCTTCCAGGCCGCCATGGACTACGGCGCCCGCGGCCTCGTCGCCCTGCCCCTGAGCTACGAGGAACTGGCCAGCCGCGTCCAGGCGGTCGCCCAGTGGTCCGTCGGCGTACGGCGGCACCTGGGCGCCGGCGGCGACGTCTTCACCGGCGTCGGAGGCACCGTCGTCACCGTCAGCGGCGCCAAGGGCGGTACCGGAGCCACCCTGACCGCCATCCAGCTGGCCCTGGCCGCCCAGGCCTCCGGCCGCAGCACGGCCCTGGTCGACATGGACCTCCAGACCGGCGACATCGCCTCCTACCTCGACGTCCAGTTCCGCCGCTCCGTCGTCGACCTGGCCGCCATCACGGACATCTCCCCGCGCGTCCTGGCCGACGCGGTCTTCCGCCACGACACCGGCCTCGCCCTGCTGCTCGCCCCGGCCGAGGGGGAACGCGGCGAGGACGTCACCGACCGCGCCGCCCGCCAGATCGTCAGCGCCCTGCGCTCCCGCTACGAGATCGTCGTCATCGACTGCGGCGCCCAGCTGAGCGGCGCGGGAGCGGCGGCCGTGGAGATGGCGGACCGGGCCCTGCTCGTCACCACGCCGGACGTGGTCGCCGTACGGGGCGCCAAACGGGCGGTACGGATGTGGGACCGGCTGCAGATCCGCAAGGCCGAGGAGACGACCGTCGTCGTCAACCGGCACAGCCGCGGTACGGAGATCCAGCCGCCCCTGATCCAGAAGATCACCGGCACGGCGGTCGCCGCCACCGTCGTCCCCGCCAACTTCAAGGAACTGCAGAGCGTCGTGGACGCGGGCCGCATCCACGAGCTGGAGAACAAGAGCGCGGTGAAACAGGCCCTGTGGGGCCTCGCGGGAGAACTGGGCCTGGTCAAGGTCCCCGACGGCGCGCAGAAGGCGGGCCGGGGGTTCCGGGGCGGCGACCGGGGGTCGGTGAGCTTTCGACGGCGGAAGGAGGGATGAGCGTGCCTTGGAGAGAGCGGGAGCGGGACCGGGGCCAGGTCACCATCGAGTTCCTCGGCATGACACCGACGATCATCGTGACGCTGATCGCGCTGTGGCAGATCGTCCTCGTCGGCTACACCTACACCCTCGCGGGGAACGCGGCGGACGAGGCGGTGCGGGCGGCGACGGCGACGGAGCGCGGCGCGCGCGACGGTGCCTGCCGGGCCGCCGGGCTCAAGCACCTCTCGGAGGCGTGGAGCTCCGGCGCCGAGGTGACCTGCGGCGGCACCGGCTATGTCACGGCCGACGTCACGCTCGAAGTCCCCATCCTCTTCCCGGGCACGCTCTCCGTCCCGTTCCCGGTCCGGGGGCACGCCGGTGCGGTCGAGGAGGCGGACTGAGATGGCGCGTTCCGGCAAGGGCGGCGACCGGGGCCAGGTCGCGATCGAGTACATCGGCTTCCTGCCGATCCTGCTGCTCGTCGGCCTGGCGGCCGTACAGCTCGGCCTGATCGCCTACACGGCACAGCAGGCGGGAACTGCGGCCCGGACGGGGGCGCGCAGTGCGTCGCTGGAGGGGCCGTACGACGCGGACTGCCGGGCGGCGGTGAGCAGCTGGCTCGAGGTGACCGGCTGTCCGGCGTCATACGGCGCGGACGAGGTCACCGTCACGGCCACCGTGCAGATCCCGTCCCTCGTGCCCGGCTGGGAGTTCGACCCGGCGGTCAAGACCGCCACGATGCCGCTCGACCACTGAACGGAGCACCGCACCCATGAGCCTGCGAGCACGCATCAACTCCCCCGAGGAGAACGGGAACCGGGGCGAGGACGGCCATATGGTCGCCTCCTACCGGGCCAAGCTCCTGGAGGAGATCGACCTCGCGGAGATGAGTTCGCTGGCCGCCGCCGAGCGCAGGGCGCGGCTGGAGCGGGTGCTCGGGCACATCATCAGCCGCGAGGGCCCGGTCCTGTCGACCGTGGAGCGCTCGCAGCTGATCCGCAGGGTGGTCGACGAGGCGCTGGGCCTCGGCATCCTGGAGCCGCTCCTGGAGGACGCCTCCATCACGGAGATCATGGTGAACGGCCCGGACTCGATCTTCGTGGAGCGCGGCGGCCGGGTGGAGCAACTGCCCCTGCGCTTCGCCTCGAACGACCAGCTCATGCAGACGATCGAGCGGATCGTCTCGACGGTCAACCGCCGTGTCGACGAGTCGAACCCGATGGTCGACGCCCGTCTCCCGTCCGGCGAGCGCGTCAACGTCATCATCCCGCCCCTGTCCCTGACGGGCGCCACCCTCACGATCCGCCGCTTCCCGCGCTCCTTCACGCTCCAGGAGCTGATCGGCCTCGGCTCGCTCGACGAGCACATGCTGTACCTGCTGGCGGGCCTGGTGCAGGCGAAATTCAATGTCATCGTCTCGGGCGCGACGGGCACGGGAAAGACGACCCTGCTGAACGCGCTCTCCGGGCTGATCCCCGGGGGCGAGCGCATCATCACCATCGAGGACTCGGCCGAACTCCAGCTCCAGCAGGCCCATGTGATCCGCCTGGAGTCACGCCCGCCGAACGTCGAGGGCAAGGGCCAGGTGTCGATCCGCGACCTGGTCCGCAACTCCCTGCGCATGCGCCCCGACCGCATCGTGGTCGGTGAGGTCCGAGGCGGCGAGTCCCTGGACATGCTTCAGGCGATGTCGACGGGCCACGACGGCTCGCTGGCCACCGTCCACGCCAACAGCGCCGAGGACGCGCTGATGCGGCTGCAGACCCTCGCCTCCATGTCGGACGTGGAGATCCCCTTCGTGGCGCTGCACGACCAGATCAACAGCGCGGTGGACGTCATCGTGCAGCTGACCCGGTTCGCGGACGGCGCCCGCCGCATCACCGAGATCGCCCTGATGGACAGCCACGGCAGCGACCCGTACCGGCTGGTCACGGTCGCCCGCTTCAACGCGCGGCCCATGAGCTCCGACGGCCGTATCCACGGCGACTTCGAGTATTTCCCCGTCCCACGCCGCACCGCCGACCGCCTGTACATGGCGAGCCAGCCCCTTCCGCAAGCTTTCGGCATCGCCCGGTCCGCGGACCAGCTAGCCACCCGAGAAGCCAGGTAGGACCGACCGATGGATCTGCAATCGCTCATCACGCTCACCACGGGCATCACCCTGCTGACGTGCGTCCTCGCGGTCGTCGGCCTGCACTCCTGGGCCACGGGCAAGGCACAGCGCCAGGCGCTCGTCGACCGCCTCTCCGCCACCGGCCAGATCCCGCTCGGCGGCCGTCGCCGGCACTTCCGGAACCTGGACCGCCGGCTGCGGCGCACCGGGCTGGGCAAGAAGCTGGAACTCCGCCTGGCGGCGACGGGCCTGGACATCACCCCGGGTGAGTTCTTCGTCTACATGCTCGCCACGGTCGCCGGCCTGTGGCTCATCGGCCAGGCGGCCCTCGCCCCGTTCTTCGGCCCGCTGGCGGGCCTGCTCGGCATCGGGGTCGCCGTGCAGTTCCTCAACTGGCAACGCCAGAAACGCATCGAGAAGTTCATCAACCAGCTCCCCGAGATGGCCCGGATCCTCGCCAACGCGACCCAGGCCGGACTGGCTCTGCGCACGGCGATCGGCATGGCGGCGGAGGAGATGGAGGCCCCGGCGGGCGAAGAACTGGGCAAGGTCTCCGCGCAGCTGGCGGTGGGCGCGTCGCTGGACGAGGCACTCGACGAGATGGCGGACCGCCTCCCGTCCCGCGAACTGGTCGTCCTCGTCACCACCCTCGTCCTGTCCAACCGGGCGGGCGGCCAGGTCGTGAGCGCCCTGCGGAACCTGACGGAGACCCTGGAGGAACGCAAGGAGACCCGACGCGAGGTCCGCACCCAGCTGTCCCAGGTCAGCATGACGTCGTACGCCGTGCCGGTCCTGGGCGTGGGCTCGCTCTTCCTGATGAACGGGGTGAAGGACGGCGCCCTGGACCGCATGACCGGCTCCGCCTTCGGCCAGGGGGCGGTCATCATCGCCTTCGCGCTCTACGCCGTCGGTTTCGTCCTCATCCGCCGCCTGTCCCGCATCGACGTCTGAGAAGCCAGGAGGGAACGGAATCCATGGGACTTCTCCTCGCCCTGCTGATGGGCCTCAGCATCTGGGGCATCTTCGCCGGCATCCGCATGTACCGCGCCGAGGCGAAGCTGCCGGGGGACCTCGCGTTGGCCCTGGAGGTCGGCTCCACGCGCACCGGAGCGGTCGACTCGCTCATCGACCGCATGGGCATGCGCTACGCCCCCGCGGTGCTGCGCCTGATGGGCCCCAAGCAGGTGGCCAAGTACCGCCGCAAGATCGATCTGGCGGGCAACCCGGGCGGCCTGACGATCGACCGCTACGCGGCCCGCCGGGCGGTCTACGGGGCCCTGGGCGGGGTCGGCTTCCTGGTCTTCCTGATGCGGGGCCAGCTCCTGGTCGCCCTCCTCCTGCTCGCCTTCGGCGCGTTCTGGACGGAGGTCGGCATCTGGTCGGCCATCCGCATCCGCAAGGACGTCATCGAACGGACCCTGCCGGACTTCCTGGACGTCCTGGCGGTCGTGGTGAGCGCCGGCCTCGGCTTCCGCCAGGCCCTGGACCGGGTCGCGTCCAAGTACGAGGGCCCCTGGGCGGACGAACTGCGCATCACCCTCCGCCAGATGGACCTCGGCATGAGCCGCCGCCAGGCCTTCGCGGAACTGCGGCGCAGGAACGACTCCGAGCAGGTCGCCATGTTCGTCACGGCGCTGCAGCAGGGCGAGGAACTGGGCGCGCCGATCGTCGACACGCTGGTGGCCCTCGCCAAGGACATGCGGCGCACGGACGCGCAGAACGCCCGCCGCAAGGCGGCCCGGGCCGTTCCCAAGGCCACGATGATGATCACGACCTTCATGGTCCCGGCCACGATGCTCCTCCTCGGCGCCGGCCTGATCCTCGGCTCGGGCACGGACTTCGGCTCGGTCACGGGCAAGTAGGGGAGGCGAGCGACAGCATGTCGATGACAGGGGAACGCGCCGGGCTGCTGCGCCGCCGCCCCAAGACCCCGGAGATCACCACACCACCGGCGGGCACGGTCCTCCCGTCCCACGTCCGCACGGGCGCGCCGGACATCCCGGTGACGTCGGCGACACCGGCGTTGCCGCCGGGGTGGGAGCGGGTGGAGGGCGTGGGAGTCATCCCTGCGCAGGTCCCGACACCTGGGGCGGCGACCGGCGAGCCGGAACCGCACACGAGCGGTCGGTCAGCCGCCGATGGCGCTCAGCCTCAGCTGGGGCCACCCGCACCCGACAACGAAAGCCGCACGGGCGGTGCGGGTGGGAACCCCATCCCGGCCGAAGGCCGGCACACCCCCCCAAGCCCCGCGATCGACATCCAGGTCAACGCCCTACAGGCACTGTCCCGACAGGTCTTCGGCTTCCGCCTGGCCATGATCGCCCTGGCCACCCCCACCGCCCTCGTCAACGCCAACGAGGGCCTCCCCACCCGCCTGGTAGGCGCAGCCGTAGTCGTCACCTTCATGACCTCCTACGTCCTCTTCAGGGACTGGGAACGCTTCGGCCCTCTCCTCCTCCGCCACCCCACCCTCCTCGCCGCGGACACCCTCTTCGGCGCCCTCCTCCTCATCTCCGCAGGCCCCGACAGCACCCTCGCCTACGTCAGCGTCTGCACCCCCCTCCTGGCCGGCCTCGTCTACGGCTGGCGAGGAGCGGCCGTCTTCGCCAGCCTCCAGGCCCTCCTGCTCCTCCTCATCCACGCGGCACAGGAGAACCCGGCCCCCGGCCTCGCCGAGTCGACCCTCCTGCCCGGCCTCTGCGTCATCGCCGGCGCCGTCGGCTCCAGCCTCCGCAACCTCATGCTCCGCTTCGGCGCGGCCACCCAGGCCCTCACCACCGTCCAGGCCCGGCTCGCCGTAACGGAAGCGGTGAGCGCCGAACGCGCCCGCTTGGCCCGCGAGATGCACGACTCAGTCGCGAAAACCCTGCACGGCGTAGCGCTGGCCGCAGACGGCCTGGCAGGCTCCACAGCCACCGACCGGATGAACCCCACCCTGATCAGACAGCAGGCGGCCCTCGTCGCCCGCTCAGCCCGCCGGGCAGCCGCCGAATCCCGCGAACTCCTGGCGGACCTGCGCCGCGAATCCGACCCGGCCCAGGCCACGGACGTCCTGGTCGAACTAGCCGCCCGTACGCGCGACTTCAGCACTCGCACCGGACTCCCCGCCGTCTACCGCCCCACCGGCGAGCACTCCGTACCCCCCGTCCCGCCCGCGGTGGCCCGCCAGCTCCTCACCATCGCCGCGGAAGCGATGGAGAACGCCCACCGCCACGCACACCCCACCCGCGTCGATGTCAGCGCGGGCGTCCACGGCGACCTGCTCCGCATCAGCGTCTACGACGACGGAAGGGGCCTTCCCCCCGGCACGACCCTCGAACAACTCCGCCGGGCGGGCCACTTCGGCCTGGTCGGCATGGTCGAACGCGCCGCCTCGGTGGGTGCCCGCATCCGCATCGGCCGCGGCGGCCACCCCCAGGGCACGGAAGTCCGCCTGGAACTCCCCCTGGCCGCCCTGACCACCCCCACCGCGTAACCCACGACACGAGAGGAGGCCCCCGATGCCGGACCAGCCGCTCCCACCCCCACCCCCCGGTGCACCGCAGCCGCCGCAGAACCCGTTCGCCGACCTCCCGGGGCCCGCACAGCCGAGCCGCACCCTCCGGGTCGTCGTGGCCGACGACAACCCCGTGGTCCGCGCGGGCCTCACCGCGCTCCTCTCCGGCCGCGCGGACATCACGGTCGTGGCGGAGGCCGCCGACGGCCGCCAGGCCTACGAGGCAGCCCACCTGCACCGTCCGGACGTAGTCCTCCTGGACGTCCGCATGCCCGGCGTGGACGGCATCTCGGCCCTCCCGTACCTGGTGGGGATCGCCCCGGTCGTGATGCTGACGTACAGCAGGGAGTCGGAGATCGTCCAGGAGGCCCTGCGCCGAGGGGCGGGCGGCTACCTGGTCCACGGCGAGTTCACGGCCGACCAGCTGGTCGAAGCCGTACGGGACATCAAGCAGGGCAAGGCCCACTTCACCCCCACGGCGGCGGGCGCCCTGCTGGCCCAACTCCGCCAGGACCTGCCGCCGACACCACCCCTCCCCGAGGGCCTGGGCCAGTCATCAAATGCGACTGCATACGGAATTTCCCCCTCCGCAAACCCGCATACTCAATCTCAACCCCCCGCTCCACCAGCTCATTTGCATGCGCCCCACCTCCCACCCCCACCCATTTCTCCAGAAAACCTTTCGCAAGTGCAACCGCATGTGGGACAGTCATCGTCTGAATGGACGACGAGTGGCCGTCCGGCCGCTCCGGACAGGTCGCGGTACCAACTGAGCACGAGGGAGGCGGAGATCATGGACCTCATCGCATCCGGCATGAACAACCAGCAGATCGCCGCCACGTGCTTCATCAGCGAGAAGACCGTCAAGAACCACATCAACCGCATCTTCGCCAAACTCCACAGCACCAGCCGCT
Source organism: Streptomyces sp. NPDC057099 (assembly GCF_042671245.1). Lineage (NCBI taxonomy): Bacteria > Bacillati > Actinomycetota > Actinomycetes > Kitasatosporales > Streptomycetaceae > Streptomyces > Streptomyces sp. NPDC057099. The sequence goes on along the minus strand of NZ_JBHUTX010000013.1, from coordinate 80,891 downwards.
CCGAGGCCGCCGCCAAATGGATCGGCACGGCCCCGGACTCACACCGAGGACTGGGGTGACCTCCGGTGACGGTCTGGGGAAAGACCCGGTCGGGCCCGCGCGATTGGGCCCGGAATTGGGCCCTGGGGCCCTCTGACGGACGGCATGTCCCGCCGTACGTTCCTCCTGTCGAAAGCGACACAGCCGAAACCGGAGGGGAACACCATGAGCGACCTGATGCTGAAGACCGCCGTCGCGACCAAGGTCCGCGTGAACGGCTGGAAGAACACCACGGCCGAGGCGATGCGCCGCCGCGCCGGCGACAAGGGTCAGACGGCGGTCGAGTACCTGGGCATCATCGCGGTGGTGGTGGCGATCGTGCTGGCGATCACGGGTACGAACATCGGTCAGACGATCCTCAACAAGATCCAGGCGCAGATCGCCAAGGTCGCTCCTTGATGCGACCTCGCCGGTACGGCGACGCAGGGCAGGCCTTCCCCATCTACATCACGGTGGTGGGGGGCCTGCTCTTTCTCGCGTTCGCCTACTTCGCGGTCGGCCAGGCCGCGGCGAACAGGAACGGTGCCCAGACGGCCGCCGACGCGGCGGCGCTCGCGGCGGCTCAGGACAGGCGGGACCAACTCGCGGACGCGTGGGTGAAGGACGTACTCGACCCGAACAAATGGCAGGCCATCTTCGAGGGCAATGCCGAGGGTCTCACCCTGTCGTGTTGGCGCGCTTATCAGCTCGCCGAGCAGAACGACGCCGTAGTGGACTTCTGCGGGGATCCGGGGCCTCTGCGCTTTTCGGTCGAAGTTCAGACGAACAGGCCCATGGGAGACTCCATCGTCCCCGGCGAAGCGGGCCGGAAAGCGCATGCTTCCGCTGACGCCGTGATCGAGTCCCGCTGCGAATTCGATCCCCCGGCCGCGGGCGCCGGTCCCGACGTGCTGCCGGCGCTCTTGTGCAAGGGCGTGACCTGGGAGCTGGACCCGGACGATCTCGATGTTCTGCCGAAACCCGAGGACCTCTTCGACGTCCACCTGGCCGAACCACAAGCGAACGACGAGTGATGAAGGAAGCAGAGAGATGAGCATTCGGTTCACTGCGAAGGCCCGCAGGGGGATGGTCGCGCTGACTGCTGTGGCCGGACTGGCCCTCGGCGTGGCCGGTTGCGGCGGTGGTGGAGACGGCGAAGACAAGAAGCCGAACTCTTCGGCGCCCGCTTCAAAGGAAGGCGGATCCCAGCCGAGTGCTCAGGAGGGACAATCCGAGACGCCCCTGGTCGAGGTCAAGGGCACCGAGGGACTTCTCCTTCAAATCACCTCTGCGACGAGGGACGCGGGTGGGTTCGTCACGGTAAGCGGGAACTTGAAGAACGACGGCGCGAAGTCGGCAGTCATCCCATCTCAGATGAGCGGCGACGAAACCGAAGTCATCAAGCACGGTCCCTCGATGGGGGGCGCGACCCTCGTGGATCCCAAGGGCAAGAAGCGCTATTACGTACTCCGCGACACGGATGGGCGGCCGCTGACCACGACCGGCTTCGGAACCCTCGAAGCGGGCCAGACGCTTCCGGTGTTCATGCAGTTCCCTGCCCCACCCGCAAGCACGACCGATGTGACCCTGCAACTGCCGACATTCTCCAGCGGCACCGTCAAGATCTCCGGGTGAGGCCCGCCATGACCCCTACGCGCACCCGAACGGCGACTCCACGCCTCGCCCTGGTCCTCACCGCCGCCACCCTCATGGTCGCCACGAACATCTACGGCGCCGTCTCGGCCCACGCCGACGAGACCCCCGGCGTCCCCCCTGGCACCGAGGCCTCCCCCTCCGCCCCCGTCGAGGTCGACCCCAACGACCCCGACCTCAAACTCCCCGAAGGCGCCACCCTCGCCTCCGCCAAGGTCCTCGACATCAAACAGGTCGTAGAAGACCAAAGCGGCGACGAACGCCGAGAAGACACCAACGCCGACGTCAAGTTCGCCCTCCAGGCCGAGGTCCTCTTCGGCAAGGACAGCGCGAAACTCGGCGCGGAGGCGAAGTCCCGTATCTCCGCGATCGCCGAGGAGATCAAGACACAGAACGCGACGAAGATCCGTGTCTTCGGCTTCACGGACAACCTCGGTTCCTCCGCCCACGGCGACGTCCTGTCCAGGCAACGCGCAGACGCCGTACAGAACGTCCTGGACCAGCAACTGACCGACTCCAACGTCACCTACGAGGTACGCGGCTACGGCGAGCAGTACCCGATCGCGGACAACTCCTCGGAACCAGGCCGCAAGAAGAACCGCCGGGTCGAGGTCTCCTTCCCCCGCTCGGAGAACTGACCACAGCGAACGTCGCCCGTCAGGGGATCAACCGGAGGGAGGTCAGCCCCTGCTGCGGAGCACGTCGAGGACGTGGGGCCAGGCAGCCGTCCCCAAGAGCGCGTCGGCTTCGGGCGTGCCCCCGTACTGGAAGCGCGGGGATGCCGACGCTGGTCTCTCGCAGGGGAAACGCGGTCGGTGACCGGCATCGCGGTGGGTGATGAGGCGCACCGTGGCCCCGACCGAGCGCCGGCGCTGTGCCAGTTGTTCGGCGAAGGGAAGAGAGGGCCACATGGCATCGTCGCCGCCTGCGACCAGCAGCAGATCGGCCCTCGCTCTGTCCACGGGGATCTCTGCTGGAGGCAGCAGACCAGCGAACGTCCGCTCGCTCAGTTCGTACCACCCGCGGATGGCGACCGGCCCACCGTCCGTCTCCGCGGGAGTCCAGGAATCGTCCAGCGGAACGAAAGGCACCGCTCGCTCCCGCCAGGTCCAGGACGATCGGTAGGGGCGGACGGCTCCATCGCGCCCCGGCCCGACGTTGCACCAGACCCGGGACGTGGGCGACATCGCGACGACAACGTCCACGCGCGGATCGTGCACCGCCGTGAGCAGCGCCGCCTCAGCCCCTTTGGAGGTGCCCAGAATGCCGATGCGCCGTGCCCCGTTCAACCGGAGCAGGTCGACGGCGGCGGTGAACGTCTCCAGAGGGATCTCACAGATCCCCGGGGACTGCCCCGGCCCGCCGAACCAGCGGATCGACATGGCCGTCATGCCCTGCTGGGCAAGCATGCGGGCCCTCTCCCGTTCGACGCGCCCGCTCGACCCCGCCAGGACCAGGACACCGATTCCCCTGTCGCGGGCGGGAGCGACCAGCACGCCTTCACACGGATCGGTCAGCTCACGCTCAGTGACATCCACCTGGTCCCCTCCCGTCGGTCCGCCTCAACCCGTCAGCGCAGCCAGATCGGCGTTGCCCTCCTCCTGGGAACGACCGTCCCCGTCCCGCATGGCCACCGGCCGTCTCCATCCTGTGGTCCCAAGTGGACTCGCCCTCCGGAGTCTCCTGAGGGCATCCGCCGAGGTCACCACACCGTCGCGTGTCATGTATCGCGGATCCTGCAGCGACGGCGACGAGAGGGACGTCGACACACGGGTGACGGCGACCAAGGCGTCGCGGACGTACGCATCCTGGCCGGCCTCCCTCGCACGCCCCTACAACAGGTGATCGGCCTTCCCCGCCTTGATCTCGAGGATGAGAGCACGGAGAGCCTCCCGACTGTCGGTGACGTGGTGCTCCTCCTGCCCGGCGACGGCGATGTAGGCGTTGCCTTCGGGGTCGGTGCCTATGCGGAAGCAGTTGTTGCCCTCGCCGCAGTACGGGTCTTCCCAGTCGATGCCGGTCACGGTGGCTTCCTTAGGGTCAGAGTTCACGGGCGACGCGGCGGATGAGGTCACGTGAGGCCACCGTTGGCAGCGCCGCGTCGTCCATCCAGTCCAGGTGAGCACGGTACTTGGTGAGCTGGGCCTCCGCGCCGGTGAATTCCGGCCCGTGCGCGGAGTCCAGCTGCACGGTGTCGAGTTGGGGCACTGCCCCGTCCGCGTACAGCAGGGCATGCCCTGCCCCGGGGAAGCCGCCCACGCTCGTCGGGACGATCCGTACGTCGATGGTGTCGTGCCCGGACCGCTCGGCCAGGAGCTCCAGCTGCTGCCGGGTCACCTCGATACCGCCGTAGGGCATGCGAAGCGCGGCTTCGTGTACGTACGCGACGTACGGCAGCGCCCCGGGCCGGTCGAAGACCTGCTGCCGTTCCATGCGATGGGCCACGCGCAGCTCCACCTCCAGCCGGCTCAGCGCCGGGAGCACGGCGGCGAAGACGGCGCGGGCGTACTCCTCGGTCTGAAGCAGTCCCGGGACGTGCATGACCTGAGCGGTCCGCACCCGCGTCGCGTGCCACTCCAACTCGGCGATGTCCAGCAGCCCGGCGGGCAGAGTCCCCCGGTGGCTCTCCCACCAGCCCCGCTCCTTGCTCTCGGCCATCGAGGCCAGTGCATCGACATAACACCCATCAGAGCAGGCGTAGTTGCAAGCCAGAGTGCGCACCCGCTCGGCCGAGAAGGGACGGATTCCCGACTCCATGTTGGACAACCGGGTCCGGTCGATTCCAAGCAGGCCTGCGGCGTACTCCGTGCTTGCCCCCGCCGTCAGCCGCATCTTCCGCAACTCGGCGCCCAGGCGCTTCTGTCGCTCCGTCGGCGTACTTCTCGTGGCCATGCCGCCCCTTCTCCGCAGTGGTGCCCTCAGTCTGCCGTGCACGACAGCGAGGCACGGTAGGGGTAATTATCTCCAAGTTGATGGACACTGTGACTCCGCAGCCCATACAGTCCGTGACAGATCGACTACAAAACTTCCGCCGAGAACGGAAGCGCATCACGCGAGCCCGCCCGCGCGACGAGCCACCCGGCGGAGTCCAACGCTCCTCCCCGACCACGGAGTTGCCATGGCCGCACTTGTCACGACCTGCGCGTCCCCATCCACCGTCACGGCCACCACACCCCCGCCTCCCCAAACCCTCGCCTACAGCCTCACGCTCCCGGCCGCACTCCAGAGCCCGGCCATCGCGCGCACGGCGACCCGGACGATCCTGCGAGCCCACGGCCTCGGGGACGTGACCGACGCGGCGGTACAGGTGGTGAGCGAACTGACGTCCTGTGCCTGCCGTTTCACACCCGCCGCCGAGGTCTACGTATCACTGCGCTACCGGGATTCCGCCCTGCGCGTCATCCTCTTCGACGGCCACCCGCGTCACACGAACCCCCGTCTGGCGGCCGCCTGCGACACCCGCCGCCGGGCGGCACTCCGGGTGCTCGCCTGCGTCGTCAGGGCGTGCGGCGGCGACTGGGGTTTCGGTGACGCGCGAGAACCGGGCGGCGGCACGCGCATGTGGGCGGTACTGCCGCACCAGGGCGCCCGCGCCTACCTGCGAAACCGCTAACCCGGCCATTTGGGCCCTCATTTGGGGCCATGGACCCATCCCGCCCCGAAGGCCCCTCCCTACTCTCAGGCCCGTGTCGTAGACCGAAGGGGGCGAGGCATGGCCTGGATCGGGGCAGCTCCGGAGCCCGGCGGGGTATGGCCGTCAGGACGTGGCGGACGCCGGCCCATGCCCGGCTCGCTCGCGACAGCACTCGTCCTCGTCCACGCCCTCTTCGCGATCACGGTCGTCGGGGGCCTCGGCCTGCTGCTCACGGCGGCCTCGTACGACGCGGTCGATGGCGGCGTCCTCGCCTTGACCGCGTACGGTGCCGCCCCTGGGGCCCTCGGCTGGTGGCTGGCCCGGCGTACGTGGCTGGGCGGGGTGAGGATCTGGGTCGGCCTGATCGCCGTGCAGGCATGGCTGATCGCCGGCGCGATCACCAATATCGCCGACGGATCACAGCGTGGTTTCACCCAGCTCTTTGTCCCCACCTTCGTCCTCTACTTCCTGACCCGCAAGGACACCCGAAACTGGTACCGCCTCCCCGACGATGCCCGAGCCGAACGCCGCCCCTTCTCCCTGCCCCGGATGATCCGCTGGCGCCGGGACGAGGGCCAGACGGCGGTGGAGTACGCGGGACTCATCGCGGTCGTGGCCGCGATCATCACCGCCCTCGTCGTCAGCGGCCTGGGCGCGCAGATCTACGGGGGCCTTCAGTCGGCGATCTGCAAGGTCACGGGAACGGCCTGTGCTGCGGCCCCGGCGTCCGGTGAGGGCACGGGCCTACGGGCCGGAGAAGGACCGCGGCGGCCCGACGACGCCAATGCTTCCGACAATCCGGGCGAGAACGAGTACGGAGAGAAGGACGACGAAGAGAAGGACGACGACGGCTGCTTCTCCGGATTCGGCGCCTTCTTCGGCTGCACGGGCGACCAGCTCAAGCAAGTCGGCGAAGGCCTCTTCGTGGACGGCATCGGCGGCGAACTCAAGGGCATCTGGGACACCGTCACCAATCCGCTCGACACCCTGGACGGCCTCAAGGACTACGGCGGCCTCATCGCCGACCAGTGGTCGCAGGACGCCAAGGACGCCGGCGACAAATGGGCGAAGGGCGACTACTTCGACGCCCTCACCGACTGGGGCGGCGCGACCCTGAACTCGGGCGGAAAGATCCTCGACGACATGTTCATCGGGGAGGAGGTCCGCGACCAGTGGAACAACGGCAACAAGACCCGCGCCGTCACCACGGTCGTATGGAACGTCGGCTCCCTCTTCATCCCCGGCTACGGCGAGGCCAAGCTCTTCGGGAAACTCGGCAAGCTGGGCAAACTCGGAAAACTCGGCGACCTGGGCAAACTTACCGAGAAGGCGGCAGACGCAGCTGAGGACGCCAGGAAGGCGGCCAAGGCCGGCGACGTCAAGGGTGCTGAGGGCGCTGCGAAGCAGGCCGACGAGGCGGCGGACGAAGCCGAGAAGAAGGCCCGCGAATCCGGCTGCACCATCGCTGCCCCGGTCGGCAGGATGCCGTACGGCTCTATCCCGCATGAACCGGCGCCCATCACCGGCTCCTCCGGCACGGGTACCACGGTCTTGGCCGCCGGCCGCTCGGCCGCCTACGTCGTAGGAGCCGAGGACACGCCGTATGTCGTGCTCGCGGAGGACGGCTGCGACGAGGAGGCCAACCAGCAGGCCGGGGAGGCCCGGAAGGAAGCGGACGAGGCGGAACAGCAGGCGCTCGAGGCCCGGGCCGAGGCGGCCAAGGCCGCTCTGCGGGAGCAGGGCTCCTCCGTGCCCGACGACCAGATCGACGGGCTCGTCGACCGGGCCAAGGACAACCCGGACCCGAGCAAGGCTGAGATCAGCAAGAAGGACGTGGCCGACGCCCTCGACGAGATCGCCGACCTGGCTCGCCGCGAGAACGTCAACGGTGACGCCGCCGCGGCGCTGGAGGGCAAGGTCGCGAACGCTTCCGATGCCAACCAGTTGGCGGAGGCCCGTGCGGAGGTGAACGCCGTGCGACGCGCCGCCGACGACGCGGCACCTGGCACTCAGGTGGACGCTGGTGTCGGCGGCAAGATGAACCGGAAGGAGGCTGACCTGGGCAACGGGGAGAAGGCGAATCTCGACGAGATCCCTGACGCCGACGTCGTCTACAAGGGCAGGAGCGGCACCATCCACGTCAAGGAGGTCAAGAACGCCGGGTCGGCCACGCGCAAGGCGGATTTCGCCAACCAGGTCGAGCGGCTCAGGAAATGGGCGAGTAAGGAGCCTGGCCGCAAGGCCACCGTGGAGATCGAGACGACGGATCGTTGGACGTCGATCTTCAGCGAGTTCAAGCCCGCCCGGAACGGCAAGCCGGCGAAGGACACCCGGACGGCGGCCGGTGAGATGGCAAAGAATGACGTGGACGTGAAGGTGGCGGGCCAGGGCCTGTCCGCCGACCAGCTCGGCAGAATGCAGCGTGCCGTCGACGAACGGACGGCGAACGGCACGATGGACTGGTCGAAGATGAAGGACCCGGAGGGTGCCAAGGTGTACCTGGGCATCGACTGAGCTGGCGACGGAGACGAGACGTTGGTGGGAAGCAGGAATGAGTGAGTCGGGCGCAGAGCCGAATGCCGAGGAGATGTGGGATCCGCAGGTCATGCGGTGGCACGATCCGGAGGGCGACTACGTCCTGCCCCGCGCTCTGCGGTCCCTGCCACAGCCCTGGGACGAGTGCGACTGGAGTCGGATCGCGGAACTGCCCCGTACCGACGAGCGGTTGGCGGAAGCTCGAAGCGTGTTGACTGTACTCGTGGATGACCCGGAACTGGCTCCGCGTGTGCCTCAGCCCCCGTCGCCCGGTCTGTTGCGGCACGTATGGGAGGAGTTTCATCACGCCGTCGGGACGAGCATGCCCCGCATGAGCCAGGTGACATGGGCCGGAGTGGACGAGCTTGTCCGCGCGTGGCGAGATCGGCCGCAGCTGTATCCGCTGCAGCGGCACGTCGTCCGGCATGTCGAAGCGGCGATGCTGGCCATGATCCCGTCGCTGCGGGACGACATCGCCGACTCGGCGTTCCGCTGGCTGGCTCTCGACCCCGATCCGGGCCGCTTCGCCGACTGGGCGATGGGACTGGCCGAGCGTTGCGTAACTGAGGACATCGGTGCCGACCCTGCCATCGAACTGCTGGGCGCGATGGGCAGCCCAGAGGCCAGGGCGGCACTTGAGCGCCTGTCGGTGAAGCCGGGCGGCCCGGCGAGTTGGGCGAACGCGGAAGCGGCACAGAGCACGCTCTTCGATTTGGGAAACGACGGAACGAGCCTCTGACTCGGAACCGGAGATCGTGGGCATGGACCGCAACGAGCACGCCGTAGCCCAGGAGATCGCCAGGGCGAACGGCGACGTGAAGTCCCCGGCGGCCGTGGCGTGGCCCCAAGGCCGAGACAGCGCACGAATGGGACCCGGCGATGATTCATGACCTGCTACTGGTTGGCGCCCCGGTCTCGCCCGCGTCGCTCACCGAGGCCCTGGCAGAGGCGGTACAGACGGACGGCACCGACGTGGACGTGGCCGACCGGGACGGCGACGAGAGCCAACGCGACTGGACCGCACCTGTCCTGTGCGGCTACATCAGACTGCGCGGCGACCTGTCGTTGGCCCTGGACATCTACGTAGAGGACGTCCTGGTCAATGAGGCACCGCCCGAGCCCGAACTCGCACGACGCCTGGCGGCAGCGCTGGGTGTTCCCGTCCTGTACCCAGCCGAGGAGGACCTTCCGCCGTCGGCATACTGGCTGGCCACCTCTTCGGGACGGTCCGTCCGCGCCCGTCTGCTGTCCTCGGACGACGAACCACCCGTGCACGTGATCGACGCGATCGAAGAGCCGGTCCCCGACCTGCCCCGGGCAACCATCGAGATCCTCCCGGAGATCCTCGACAGAGAGCCCATCCCCACCCCCGTCTCCGACACCGTCCTCGCCACCCTCCCCCCAGGCACGGCAGCGACCGCCGAAGGCCAGGTACACCACCACCTCCGCGTGTGGGAAAGACTGACCCGCCGACTCCTGTCCGACTGGGCCCCTTCGGGCCACTACCGAGCGGACCTCTTCCACCGCGACCTGGAAGCCAGGGACGCCCTGGAACGGCTCATCCCGAAGCTGGGCAAGACACACACGGACGCCCTACGGGACGCGGTCACCCGCCTCGACCGAACATTCAGCGAGCACACCGCCCCCAAGCCCACACCAGACGACGGGGGAGCGCCCCCCTGGTGGCGGAACCGCGTCCCTCGCCACGCCCCTTGGTAGTAGGTCCACGCCGCTACACAGCTTCAACAGGACGGCACGCTTAACCCCCACTCACGACGACCTCCACCCCGGCACCCTCCCGCACCCCCCACTCACTCATCACTCCAGCCTCCGTCTCCACCACATGCCGAGCCCGCAGCCGAGGCATCCCCAGCCGCCCCGGCCGCATGGTGCGCACGGCGATGACACGAAGGTGTCGATCGAGATAGGCGACATCGATCGGCATGCGCATACGAAAGGTGTGCACGCTATTGGCGGGGGAGAGCAGAATCGCCCCCTCGACGGAATCCCGCCCCAACAGCCCTTTCGTACGGGCCCGGTACGAGGTGGCGATCTCCAACGGAACACGGGCGGACGGCTCCCCACCACCCCCGCGCACGACCAACTCCCCACGCCCGTCCCGCCAGCGCCGCCTCATACCGGCCCACCTCCGACCGTGCCACCTGTCGCCTATCACCTGCTGTCCGAACCCGAACGTATCCGCAGGCGAGTAGGCCCCACATAGGCCCACGGGCCCAACCTCTTTGCCGGACCCTTTGCTGGTTCGTGACTGAAACGCCCCGCACAGCCCCCCCCAATGGGCCGACAAATCACTGCGTTATGCAACCGTTACGGCTCATGGCGGTCGGCGAATCGGACGGCGTCATCCGTCAGCAGTTCATCGACCGCTTGGCATCGGGCCAGCAACTCCTTCGTGCACTGCGTGAGGTGGGCACGGTCCCTTGCTCCCTGGGCGCGCACCGCGACGACGTGGAGGCAGGCAGCGGAGCAATCCTCCACTCCCTCTTCACAGTGTCCTGGCGAGACATCGCGTGGTCCCCACGGGCCGTGAGCGCGGCGCGGGCAGTGGCCGCAGCGGAGCTGCACTCCCACATCGAGTACTCGTACCTGCCCGGTGGTCCCGCTTCAATGGGCGAGACGGTGCGCACGCCGGCTCCCGAATCCGGTCTTCTGCCGACCCCATTGCTCCGTAGGACACCTGGACCAGGTGGGCCTGCCCAACATGATGGTTGGTTCGTAGGGAACGTGCAGGGCACGAAATGTCCTGTCCTTCGCCGCTCGGCCCGGGTAGGAAGAGCATCATGACCGAACTCGGAGCCGTCTTCCGCCCCCAACTCGCCCCCGAACGCCTGCGTTCAGTCTCCGAAGCAGCGGAGGCGGCAGGCCTAGAACAACTCTGGCTCTGGGAAGACTGCTTCCGAGAGGGAGGTATCTCCACCGCCGCCGCAGCCCTCGCATGGACCGAGCGGGTGCGGGTCGGGGTCGGGCTGTTGCCCGTGCCGTTGCGGAACGTGGCCGTCACGGCCATGGAGGCGGCCTCGCTGCACCGGATGTTCCCGGGGCGGGTGATCGTCGGTGTGGGGCATGGTGTGCAGGACTGGATGGGGCAGGTGGGGGCGCGGGTCGAGTCGCCGGTGACGTTGTTGCGGGAGCATCTCCTCGCGCTTCGGGCCCTGTTGGGTGGGGAGCGGGTGACCACCGAGGGGCGGTACGTGAAGCTGGACGACGTCGCGCTCGACTGGCCGCCGGAGGGTGGGGGAGTCGGCGTGCTGGCCGGGGCCACCGGGCCGCGGTCGCTGCGGCTCACCGGGGAGGCCGCCGACGGGACGATCCTCACCGCCGCCACCAACGCCGAGGGCGTGCGCAAGGCGCGGCAGCTCGTCGACGCAGGGCGGGAGGCCGCCGGGCGAGGAGCCGGACCGCATCCCGTCGTCGTGTATCTGCTCACCGCGACCGGGGCCGGCGCCGCCGACCGGCTCCGTGCCGAGCTGGCCGACGAGGGGCTCGAGTCCGTTCCCGATCTCGGGGTCGCCGGGGACGCCGGTGCCGTCGCCGAGGCCGTCGAGCGGCTGGCCGAGGCCGGGGCCGACACCGTGGTGCTGCAACCGACCGGTGACGAGCCCGACCCGGAGGGGTTCGTGCGGTTCGTCGCGGAAGAAGTGCGTCCGCTCGTTCCCTGAGGCCGGATGGTTTCCCCGAGGGCCGTTGTCAGTGGCGGCTGCCACACTCCCGACATGAGTGATGACGACGTCGACGTACGGCTGCGGGCCATGGTGGAAGCCGATCTGGAGTTCTTCCTGGCGTACGAGCATGATCCGGAAGCCGTCCGGCGGTCCAGGTTCACGCCCCGGCCCCGCGACGCGTTCATGAGGCACTGGAAAGCCAAGGTCCTCGGGGACGACACCGTCTTCGTGCGGACCGTGACCGTGGACGGAGACGTCGCCGGCAGCGTCGTCGCCTGGTGGGACGGGGACCGCCGCTTCCTCGGGTACTGGCTCGGACGCCCGTACTGGGGACGCGGCATCGGCAGCCGGGCCCTGGCCCTCTTCCTGGAGCGGGAGCGGAACCGGCCGCTGTACGCCGACCCCTTCAGCGGGAACGCCGGCTCCGTACGTCTCCTGGAGAAGCAGGGCTTCCGGCATGACGGCGTCGTCCGGCACGGAGACGACGAGCATGTCGTGCTGGTCCTGTCATGAGACCGCACCGCGCCTTCGAGGACCTCGTCGCCGAAGGGGCCTCCGTGCCCACGGAAGGCTGGGACTTCTCCTGGTTCGAGGGGCGGGCCACCGAGGCGCGGCCGTCCTGGGGGTATGCGACGTCGATGGCCGCGCGGCTGGGGCGGGCGGATGCCGTGCTCGACATCCAGACCGGGGGAGGGGAAGTCCTGGACTTCGCCCTTGCCCGTACGGCCCCCGCACAACCCCGGCTCGCCGTCGCCACCGAGGGCTGGCCGCCCAACGTCGCCAAGGCGACCGCCCTGCTCCGGCCGCGCGGAGTCGCGGTCGTCGCCGCTCCCGAGGACGCCCCGCTGCCTTTCGCCGACGGTGCCTTCGACCTGGTCGTGAGCCGGCATCCCGTCCGCCCGCACTGGGGCGAGATCGCCCGGGTCCTCCAGCCCGGAGGCACCTATTTCGCCCAGCACGTCGGGCCGGCCAGCGTCTTCGAACTCGTCGAGCACTTCCTCGGGCCCCAGCCGGACGAGGTGCGCGGCGGGCGCAGTCCCGACCGTGAGCGTGCCGACGCCGAGGCCGCCGGGCTCGACGTCGTCGATCTGCGGGCGGAGCGGCTGCGGATGGAGTTCCACGACATCGCCGCGGTCGTGCACTTCCTGCGCAAGGTCGTCTGGATGGTGCCCGGCTTCACCGTCGCGGCGTACGAGCCGCAGCTCCGCGCGCTGCACGAGCGGATCCGGGCCGAGGGGCCCTTCGTCGCCCACAGCACCCGGCACCTCTTCGACGCCCGCAAGCCGGACCCACCCGCCCTTCGCCGCCCCTGATCACGCGTACGGGCCCCACCGTCCCCCTCTCCCCGCCACCCCTGATCACGCGTGCGGCCCCACCGTCACCCTCCCCACCACCAGCTCGGCCGTCGCCTCCAGCACCTCGCCCACCCGCTCCGCCTGCTCGCCCAGCTCCCGTTCCTGCCGTGCCGTCAGCCGGACGAGCGGCTCGACCGTGACGGTCGTACGACGGCCCCGGCGCCGCTGGTGCCACACGCCCGCCGCCACACCGTCGACGAGCAGCACCGGATAGTTGCCCGCCTGGCCGCCCGCGAGGGCCCGCCGGTACGCCTCCCCGGGGAACAGCCGCTCGCGGGGCTGTCCGGCGATGACGTACGCGTCGAAGTAGGGGAGCAGCCGCACACCCCGTGCGGGCCCGTCCGGGAAGTCGGTGTCACCCGCCGCCACCCACGCCGGTGTCCCCTCGAAGTCGACCTCCTCGATACGGCCCGCAGCGGCCAGCTCGCCGAACAGGGTGGTGGCCCAGCCGGGCGGGGCCGCCAGCCATTTCGCGAAGTGCCGCGGGGTGGCCGGTCCGTAGGCGTGCAGATAGCGGCGTACGAAGGTGCCCAGCGCGTCGGGCACGGACTCCGCGCGCGGCGGGCGCGTGTACGTCGCCTTGCGACCGCGGTTCGGGCCGAAGCACAGCGTGCCCGCCCAGCCCGCCCGGTGCATCACCTGCCGCCAGCGCGGCCACAGGTCCTGGAACGCCGGCATCACCCGGTCACCGGCCCACGGGCCCGTGCGGGCCACGATCTCCTCGGTCAGCTCGTCGAGTGTCAGATACCTCCCGTCGAGCGCGTCACCGATCGCCGTCACGATCTGGCCGGCCTGCTCCTCGGTGAGCCGTACGTCGGGCGGGAACGGACTCGGTCCGGTCGGAACCGCCGTCAAGGCGGCCGACCAGAGGGGGAGTTCACGCGCCGGGAGCAGATGTACCGTGCCGCGCGGACCGTACGTCTTGATCAGGGACCGGTCGTCCCAGAGTGCCGTCCGTACGTCCGCCCGCGTCAGCCCGGCCGTCCGCACCCCGACCGAGACCTCGGCCGCGGACAGCACCTGCGCGTGCGCGCCCGCCATCGCGCCGACCACCTCGGCGACCGGTGTGCCGCTCCCGGCCGGCCTGGCCAGGAACTGCCGCTCCGCCCGCCGTGCGCTCGCGGCGTCCCATGTGATTCTCGCGGTCCTCGTCATGGAGCGACGTTAGGCGCGAATGAGGACAGATGCTGTCCTCATGGGCCCTCGCATGTGGGTCACTCCTTTCACTCACTCCACTTGCGCAACTTCCGTCGATGTTTTTCACATCGTTATCGCCCGCGGCTCGCCTTCGGTGCCGCCGCTCACGTAAGTTCAGACCAAGGTAATTCGCGCCAGCAAAGCTGCGCGGGCGGTACCGCGCAGTGGAGGGGGCTGCGCGGTGCCAGGGCCTCCCTGTTGGGGTGGCGGCGAGGTCGCGCCGGGGTCAAGCCGGCGTTCGCAGCCGGGTCACCCGTCGGAGGGACGCCGGGGACAAGTCGCCGAGCGGACCCCAAGGTGTGGCAAATCCCCCGGATCTTGCCTGGGGGTGCCCGATTTCGCTGCGTATCGGCCGTGTTTCTGTCGAGAACCAGCCATGAACGAGGGCTTCCGCGAGCACCGCCCCGTCGTCGGGTGGCTCCGGAGAGTAGTTGTGGCACGCCGATGCACGCAGCATCACTTACGAAGGGTTATGGTGGAAACCCCCCCTCGGGCCGGTCCGTCTCCCCCCCACGGACCGGCCCGATTTCTTTCTGTGCGGGGGCAGGCCTGAACACCGGCCGGAATTCTTCGTTCCGCACCCATGGGCGGCTCGCGGACGCGGCAGGGGTAGGCTTCGCCTCCGGGGACTGCCGCACGGGCAGGGACCGCCCGCGGCCACGACCGGGCCGCACATCGCGGCCTGTCCGATCCTTACGGAGGGGCTGACAATCACGTGAACCTGCGCGACAAGCTGCGTGGCCTGCTGGTCAGGCTGTACGCACGCCGGGTGGAAGGTCACCTGGACCACGCTCAGGTGCCCAAGCACATCGGCGTCATCATGGACGGCAACCGGCGCTGGGCGAAGGCCGCCGGTTCCAGCACCGTCGACGGTCACCGGGCCGGTGCCGGAAAGATCGAGGAGTTCCTCGGCTGGTGCAGTGAGACCGACGTCGAGGTCGTGACCCTCTGGCTCCTGTCGACGGACAACTTCGACCGGCCGCAGGACGAGCTCGGCCCGCTGCTCGGCATCATCGAGGACGTCGTGCGCACCCTGGCCACCGACGGCCGCTGGCGCGTGCACCACGTGGGCACCCCCGACCTGCTGCCCTCCGGGATGCAGACGGTCCTGAAGGAAGCCGAGGAGACCACCGCGCACGTCGACGGGATACTGGTCAACGTCGCCATCGGCTACGGCGGCCGCCAGGAGATCGCCTACGCCGTGCGCTCCATGCTGCTCGACGCCCAGGAGAAGGGCACCTCGATGGAGGAGCTCGCCGAGGCCGTCGACACCGACATGATCGGGCGTCACCTCTACACGAGCGACCAGCCCGACCCGGACCTGGTGATCCGCACCAGCGGCGAGCAGCGGCTGTCCGGATTCATGCTCTGGCAGACCGCGCACTCCGAGTACTACTTCTGCGACGTCTTCTGGCCGGCCTTCCGCAAGGTCGACTTCCTCCGCGCCATGCGCGACTACGCCGCCCGCCACCGGCGCTTCGGCGGCTGAGCCGTACAACGCTGAACATTTCCGAGGTGCCGTACGCCGTCCGGCGGATACCCGGGCACCGCGGTCACCGCACGTCGCAACCCGTCCCGGTACCCCTCCGAAGACGCACGTAACACGGAGTTCACCGGCTCGCCGTCATATGCCGTGGCATGGCGGCGCTCGTTCGAGGGCATAAGTCAGACAGGTCGACGCCCGAATCACGGGTGTCGTATCTCAGCGGACGGCACGGGGCCGTCCGCCCGGGAGGCCCTTTGCACCAGCCCGATCGTGCGGTCACAGCACGGACGAAGAGGCGGAGGGCCGGTTCTCGGCCCGCGCAGGGCGGCCGACGACCGGTCCAGCTCCACTCCGTCGCTCCCCGACCTCATCCGAGGGGGTACGTCCTTCCGTGGTGACCAGCACAAAGCGCCACAAGCCAGACCGGCGCACCTATGTCCTCGACACCAGCGTTCTGCTGGCCGACCCCAACGCCCTGAGCCGCTTCGACGAGCACGAGGTAGTGCTCCCCATCGTCGTGGTGACGGAACTGGAGGCCAAGAGGCACCATCCCGAACTCGGCTACTTCGCCCGGCAGGCCCTGCGTCTGCTCGACGACTACCGGATTCGTCATGGCCGTCTGGATTCCCCGATTCCGACCGGGGATCTCGGCGGGACCGTCCGTGTCGAGCTCAACCACTCGGACCCCAGCGTGTTGCCCAGCGGCTACCGCCTGGGGGACAACGACTCCCGCATCCTCGCGGTCGCCCGCAATCTGCAGGCCGAGGGGTTCGACGTCACCGTCGTGTCCAAGGATCTCCCGCTCAGGATCAAGGCGTCGTCCGTGGGCCTCCTCGCCGAGGAGTACCGCGCGGAACTCGCCATCACGGATTCCTCCGGCTGGACCGGAATGTCCGAACTGACCCTGCCCGGCGAACAGGTGGACATCCTCTTCGAGGAGGGGCACGTCTACGTCCCCGAGGCCGCCGAACTCCCGGTGCACACGGGCCTGACCATCCAGTCCGAGCGCGGCAAGGCGCTCGGCCGGGTCACACCCGAGGGCAACATCCGTGTCGTACGCGGGGACCGGGAGGCGTTCGGCATCAAGGGCCGCAGCGCCGAGCAGCGCATCGCGCTCGATCTGCTGCTCGATCCGGACGTCGGGATCGTGTCCATGGGCGGCCGGGCCGGCACCGGAAAGTCGGCGCTGGCGCTGTGCGCGGGTCTGGAGGCGGTGCTGGAGCGCCGTCAGCATCAGAAGGTGATGGTCTTCCGTCCGCTGTACGCGGTGGGCGGGCAGGAGCTCGGCTATCTGCCCGGCTCCGAGGCGGAGAAGATGAGCCCCTGGGCGCAGGCCGTCTTCGACACGCTGTCGGCGGTCACCAGCCGGGAGGTCATCGAGGAGGTCACCGCGCGCGGGATGCTGGAGGTCCTGCCGCTCACTCATATCCGCGGCCGCTCGCTGCACGACGCGTTCGTGATCGTGGACGAGGCACAGTCACTGGAAAGGAATGTGCTTCTCACCGTTCTGTCCCGGATCGGGGCCAATTCACGGGTGGTTCTCACCCATGACGTGGCCCAGCGGGACAACCTCAGGGTCGGCCGGTACGACGGTGTCGTCGCCGTCGTCGAGAAGCTGAAGGGGCATCCGCTCTTCGCTCACGTGACCCTGAACCGGTCCGAGAGGTCCCAGATCGCAGCCCTTGTGACCGAAATGCTCGAAGACGGGCAGATCTGACCACCCTGCCCCAATCGGTGGTGGTTACGCAGTAGTTGGCGCCGTTCGGAAAGGCGAAGAGCCTAGCCGGGCGGCGCCTTCGCGCGTGACGGTTTCCGTGAATCTCCTGGGTCAAACGGGATGTGAGCTTTCACACCCAACACAGAATTGCCTTGCCCCGTCGCGTTACGGCAGAGTCTCACTCCTGTCAGGCCCCGCATACGACACACCTGTACCCCCAGCGGTACGGCACCACAAAGCAACAGCATCAACTGCATAGCGATGTCGTATGCCGCCCGCGCACCACGCGGCACTCCCTCCCGAGGGAGTTGCCCACCGGGCCCGTGCCTCCCGTGACCCGTAGTTGGGGAGGCCAGTGTCAGGGGCACGATTGCGTCCGCGAGGGTCACCGAAGCGGGCGATGCTGGAAGGAAACCGTGTGAGCCGGATCTCGGTCCGGGGATTCGCAGTGGCTTCGGCCACGGCGGTCACCGCTGTCGGAAGCGTCGTCGGCGTTGCCTCGGGCAGCACCGCGCAGAACAACGACGCCGAAGCGACGGCAAACGGCACCACGTTGCTCGCGGACATCCCCTCGGGTCAGCAGGCCCAGGTGCAGACCGCGTCCCTGACGCAGCAGGCCGACGTACAGGCCATCGCCGCCGACGTGAGCGCGAAGAAGGACGCCGAGGAGGCCGCCCGCAAGGCCGCCGCCGAGTCGGCCATCGCGAAGAAGGAGGCCGCCGAGAAGGCGGCGAAGGAGGCCAAGGAGCGCACGGAGGCCAAGGAGGCCGCCAGCCGTTCCAAGGACATCTCCGACATCCCCGTCGCGAGCTCCTACTCGATCGCGCAGATCCAGGCGATGGCACGGCAGATCGTGCCCTCCGGTCAGTTCCAGTGCTTCAGCAACATCGTGGACCACGAGTCCGACTGGAACTACAAGGCCGTCAACCCCTCCTCCGGGGCCTACGGCATGTTCCAGGCACTGCCCGGCACCAAGATGTCGTCCGCCGGCGCCGACTGGCGGACCAACCCGGCCACCCAGATCAAGTGGGGCCTCGGCTACATGAACGACCGCTACGGCAGCCCGTGTGACGCCTGGTCGTTCTGGCAGGCCAACAACTGGTACTGAGCCACCCGGCCTTCGGGCCGCTGTCATCCTCCGCGTGAGCCCCACACCGTCGTCCGGTGTGGGGCTCACGCCATGTACGGTCGGACCATGTCGCGAGTGCCAGGGTGGCTCGGCCGGCTCGGCGCCGGACTGACCGAGATGAGCGAGCAGTGGAACGAGCGCCGCGCCGAGGCCGAACGGGAGCGCGGCGAAGCCGAGTCCCGGGCGGCGGCCGACGAGTACGTGCCGCCGCCCCCGGACTACGCGCCCGACGTTCCCGCGCGGCCCGATCCCGCGCTGGCCGTGCCGTGGGGGGTGCGGGTCGCGGCGGAGGCCGCCTGGCGGCTGCTCATCCTCGCGGGCACCCTGTGGGTGCTGATGCGGGTCATCAGCGCCGTCCAGCTGGTGGTGCTGGCGTTCGTGAGCGCCCTGCTGATCACCGCACTGCTCCATCCGACCGTGGGCAGGCTGCGGCGGCTCGGAGTGCCGCGCGGGCCGGCGACCGCGCTGACCGCGGTCCTCGGCTTCGTCATCATGGGCCTGATCGGCTGGTTCGTGACCTGGCAGGTCATGGAGAACATCGACGACCTCTCGGGCCAGATCCAGGACGGCATCGACGAGTTGCGGAACTGGCTGCTGAACAGCCCCTTCCACGTCACGGACAAGCAGATCAACGAGATCGCCAAGAACCTGCGTGAGGCGGTCGGCGCGAACACCGACCAGATCACCTCGGCGGGCCTGGAGGGCGTGACGGTCGTCGTCGAGGCGCTGACCGGGATCCTGCTGGCGGTCTTCTCCACCCTGTTCCTGCTCTACGACGGCAAGCGGATCTGGGAGTGGACGCTCAAGCTGGTCCCGGCGGCGGCGCGGCCGGGAGTGGCCGGAGCCGGGCCGGCGGCGTGGCGGACGCTGACGGCGTATGTGCGGGGCACGGTGATCGTCGCGCTGATCGACGCGATCTTCATCGGCCTGGGGATCTACTTCCTCGATGTGCCGATGGCCGTGCCGCTGGCGGTGTTCATCTTCCTGTTCGCGTTCATCCCGCTGGTGGGCGCTGTGGTGTCCGGGGCGCTGGCCGTGGTGGTCGCGCTGGTCACCCAGGGGGTGTTCACGGCGGTCATGACGCTGGCGGTGGTGCTCGCGGTGCAGCAGATCGAGGGCCACATCCTGCAGCCGTTCATCCTGGGACGGGCGGTGCGGGTGCATCCGCTCGCGGTGGTGCTGTCCGTCGCGTGCGGAGGGATGGTGGCCGGGATCGGCGGTGCGGTGGTCGCCGTGCCGCTGGTCGCGGTGACGAACACGGTGGCCGGGTATCTGCGCGCGCATTCACGGGAGTCGGCGCTACGGCATTCGGTACGGCCGCGGGGCGCCACGGCGGTGAGCGCCGAGCCGCCTGCCCCTGCCCCTGCCCCTGCCCCGGACCCGCCGTCGGCGTAGTCCGGGGACAGGAGCCGGGCATGCAACAGGGCCCCGTCCACCATGCCCAGGGGACGGGGCCCTGCAGTTCGTCGCCCGCGGTTCATCGCCCGCGGCCGGGAGTTGCCTACTCCGCCAGGACCGCCTCGGCGTCCAGCGTCACGCCGACCGCCTGGATCACGGACGCGATCTTGAAGGACTCCTGGATGACGTCGCGGTCGATGCCGGCCTTGCGCAGGACCTGCTCGTGGGAGTCGAGGCACATGCCGCAGCCGTTGATGGCGGAGACCGCGAAGGACCAGAGCTCGAAGTCGACCTTGTCGACGCCCGGGTTGCCGATGACGTTCATCCGCAGGCCCGCGCGCAGGGTGCCGTACTCGTGGTCCGAGAGCAGGTGGCGCGTGCGGTAGAAGACGTTGTTCATCGCCATCACCGCGGCAGCGGCCTTCGCCGCCGTGTAGGCCTCCGGCGACAGGTTGGCCTTCGCCTCCGGCTCCAGCTCGCGCAGCACGATCGGGGAGCGCGAGGCGATGGCCGTGGCCAGCACCGTGCCCCACAGCTGCTGGGCCGGCAGGTCGGAGTTGCCGATGACCGAGCCCAGGTTGAGCTTCAGGTCCTTGGCGTAGTCCGGTATCGCGGACTTCAGGTTGTCGAGGGACATCTCAGATCACTCCCCGGACAGCAGCGCGACGGGGTCGAGCGTCTCGTCGCCCTTGCTCCAGTTGCAGGGGCAGAGCTCGTCGGTCTGCAGGGCGTCGAGGACCCGCAGGACCTCCTTGGGGTTACGGCCGACCGAACCCGCGGTCACCATCGAGAACTGGATCTCGTTGTTCTGGTCCACGATGAACACCGCGCGCTTGGCGAAGCCGTCCTCGCCCTCGATGCCGAGGTCCCGCATGAGCTCGTGCTTGGAGTCGGCCATCATCGGGAAGGGCAGGTCACGCAGGTCGTCGTGGTCCTTGCGCCAGGCGTGGTGGACGAACTCGGAGTCGCCGGAGAAGCCGAGGACCTGCGCGTCGCGGTCGGCGAACTCCTCGTTCAGCTTGCCGAAGGCGGCGATCTCGGTCGGGCACACGAAGGTGAAGTCCTTGGGCCAGGCGAAGACGACCTTCCACTGACCCTCGTAGGTCTTGTGGTTGATCTGCTCGAACTCCGCGCCCTTCTCCAGCGAGACACAGGCGGTCAGGTCGAACTCGGGGAACTTGTCACCGACGGTGAGCACACACTCTCCTTGCAGCGAAGAAACACCCGGATTGCGGGTGTTTCCCATGGGTTGGACTGTGTTGATGTTGGCACAGCCTCGATTGATTACGGAAATAGCTACACTCGGTCGGGTTGATCGGAGGTAGTTATTAGTGACTGTGGGTAATAAGCGCAGGCAGCCCAGCCTTGCCCAGCTGCGTGCCTTCGCGGCCGTGGCCGAGCATCTGCACTTCCGGGACGCCGCCGGGGCGATCGGCATGAGCCAGCCCGCCCTCTCGGGTGCCGTCTCCGCGCTGGAGGAGACACTCGGAGTGACGCTCCTGGAGCGTACGACGCGCAAGGTGCTGCTCTCACCCGAGGGCGAGCGGATCGCCGTACGGGCCAAGGCGGTGCTGGGTGAAGTGGGTGCCCTCATGGAGGAGGCCGAGGCGGCTCGGGCCCCGTTCACCGGGGTGCTGCGGCTCGGGGTGATTCCGACGGTGGCGCCCTATCTGCTGCCGACGGTCCTCAGGCTCGTCCACGAACGGTATCCGCACCTCGACCTCCAGGTGCACGAGGAGCAGACCACCAGCCTGCTCGACGGTCTCACCAGCGGGCGCCTCGACCTGCTGCTGCTCGCGGTGCCGCTCGGCGTCCCGGGCGTGAGCGAACTCCCTCTCTTCGACGAGGACTTCGTGCTCGTCACCCCGCTCGACCACCGGCTCGGCGGGCGTGAGGGCATTCCGCGGGAGGCGCTGCGCGAGCTGAACCTGCTGCTGCTGGACGAGGGGCACTGCCTGCGCGACCAGGCCCTCGACATCTGCCGGGAGGCCGGCCGCGACGATGTGCCGGTCACGACGACCGCCGCCGGGCTGTCCACGCTGGTGCAGCTCGTCGCCGGCGGGCTCGGTGTCACACTGCTGCCGCGCACCGCCCTCACGGTCGAGACCTCCCGCAGCAACCAGCTCCTCACCGGGTACTTCGCCGACCCGGCCCCCACCCGCCGGATCGCCCTGGCGATGCGGACGGGGGCGGCGCGCGGCGCCGAGTACGAGGAACTGGCGGCGGCCCTGCGCCAGGCACTGCGGCCGCTGTCCGTACGGGTCGTCGGCGAGGACGCCTGACGATCCGTACGGGCAGCGGCCCGTGGGGCGCCACCTTGATCCCGCCAGATGGCGGCCCGTAGGGGGACTCCCTTGCCCGGTCCGCCGGGCAGGGGCCCGCAGGGAGTCCTACCAGGCCCGCCCGGCAGCGGCCGTACGACAGATCTACTCGGTCCGCAGACCGTCCGGCCGCATCAGCCTCCACAGCGGAGGCAGGCTCAGCAGGGTCACCACCAGGACGACCCCGGCGCCGATGCCGGTCATCGACAGCACGCTCGGCCAGTCCACGCGGATGGAGGTGTCCGTCATCCGCAGCAGGACCGCGCCCAGGGCCATGCCCACCGTCGCGGCGAGCAGCAGGCCGAGACCGATCGGGATCGCCGTCTGCCACAGCACCGACAGGCTGAGGGTGCGGCGCCGGGTGCCGAAGGCGATCAGCGACGACAGCAGCTTGCGGCGTTCGCGCAACTGCTCCAGCTGCGAGACCAGCAGACTCGCCCCGATCAGCGCCAGCACACACGCGGCGCCGACGGACAGGCCGGTGCGGATGGTGGCGTAGCGCTCGTTGCTCTCGATGCTGTTCCACGTCATCGGTTCGACCGCCGGGCCCAGTCGCGCGGCCGTGTTGCGCACGTAGTCGTACGCGTCCGGCACCGAGGGGTCCAGGCTCAGGAAGAGCTGCGCGGAGGTGGCCGCCCCGAGCTTCTCGGGCAGCGCGCCGGGCGTGATCAGGATGCCGCCGCGCTCGAACCCGGTGGGGTCTTCGCGGGACTGGGCCTGCCTGATGTCCTTCGGCACGGTCCAGGAGACCCAGCCGTCGCCGGAGCGGCGGGTGTCGCCAGGGTCGGCCCACAACGTCGTGCCGGGCTTGGACAGGTGGTCGCTGCCGCTGTCGTACTCCGAGCCCTTGACGGCGAAGACGTCACCGTCGCGGCAGGAAGGGAGTGTGGCCACCTCGCGCAGCGACGCGCAGTCGGCCACGGTGACTTGGGCGATGGACTCCGCCTCGCCGCGCCGGTCGCCGAGATAGACATCGGACAGTGTGGTGACCTTGCGCACGCCCTCGGTGTCGCGGTACTTCCCGGCGATGGCCGAGGTGACGGCGCCCTCCGGCACGTCCACGCTCATCTGGGCCCGGGAGACGTCGTACTGGGATGCCCTGGTGTACTGGCCCTCCACTCCGGCGAACAGCATCTGAAGGGCGATCGCCCCGGCCACCGCCACCGCGATGCCGTTGACCATCCGTGCCGCCGTGCCGCTGCTCAGCTGAAGCCTGCGCACGGCCAGTTGCCAGGCGACCCCGCCGGAGCCGAGCCGCGCCACGACCGTCTCCACCACCCAGGGGAGCAGCGCCGTGACGCCGACCAGCAGGAGCATCACGCCGCCGACGACGAGGTACTGGTTGAAGTTCTCGCCGTCGTCGCCCTGCCCGACCATCGGGTAGAGCAGCGCGAGGCCGCCCAGCGGCAGCAGCAGCCGCCACCACAGGCGGCGCCGCGCCGGCTTGGCCGTGCGCACCACGCCGAGCGGCTCGATGACCACCCCGCGCAGGGCGAGGATCGTCACCAGGACCGCCGCCGTCGGCACCGCCAGCGCGACCAGGACGGCCAGCACGGGAGAGGGGTTCAGATAGCTCGGGAACACGCTGACGCGGAACACCTCGGCAGATGCTGCCAGTTCGCGTCCGAGCAGGAAGAACCCGGTGCCGAGGACGAGTCCCAGCACGGATCCTGCCAGCGCCTCGCCGGCGGCGATCCGCCGCGTCATCCGGCTGTCGGAGCCGACCAGCCGCAGTGCCGCGAGCCTGCGGTCGCGCCGCTCGCCGCCGAACCGTACGGCCGCGGCGATGAACACGGCGACCGGCATCAGCAGCACCACGAAGACGACCAGGACCAGCAGGAGCAGCACCGGGTCCCAGGGATCGGACGACCCCAGATCGTCGTTGCCGAAGCTGTCGATCCGGGCCCCGCTGGCGACACCCTCCAGCTGCTTCTCGAGCCCCTTGCCGCCCGCGAAGTAGGCGAGTTCCTGGGAGCCGACGAGCCCCTGCTCGCCGACGGTACCCGTGATCCGGTAGTCCAGCCGTTCCCGCAGCAGCTTCCCCTCGCCGGATGTGAGCAGCTCCTTCAGCGCGGGGGAGACGACCATCTCGCCCGGCGCGGGGAACTCCGAAACGCCCGGCGGCAGCGGGGCCTTCGGACCCTCCGGCTCCAGCAGCCGCCCGCGGACGTCCAGGTCGCGGAAGGTGGTGTCCGCGTCCACGACGACCAGGGTGTTGTCGGCCTTCGGTATCTTCTGCTGGCTGAAGGTGTGGTCGCTGCGCGCCTCCTCGCGCCGGTCCCGCTCCGCCAGCGCGTTCGGGATGGCGGTGGTGAGCAGCAGCAGCGCCACGCCGAGCCCGACGCCGACGGCCGTGAGCAGCGCCCGGGTCCAGCCCTCGCGTCCGCCGGCGAAGGCGTACCGGGTGCCCATCGCCAGGTCGCGGCCCCACTGCCGTGCGCTCATACGACGCGCTCCATGTCCCGGGACTTCCCGTCCCGTACGACGATCTCGCGGTCGGAGTAGGCGGCGACCCGGGCCTCGTGCGTGACGAGCACCACGGCCGCGTTGGTGGACCGGGCGGCTTCGGTGAGCAGTTCCATCACGCGCTCGCCGTTGAGCGAGTCGAGTGCGCCGGTCGGCTCGTCGGCGAAGATCACGCGCGGATTCGTCACCAGCGAGCGGGCGACGGCGACGCGCTGCCCCTGACCGCCGGACACCTCGCCGGGCCGCTTCTTGCGCAGCTCGTCGACCTCGAGACGCTCCATCCACGCCAGCGCGGTCCGCTCGGCCTCCTTGCGGGACGACCCGTTCAGACGCAGCGGGAGCGCGACGTTCTCCACACAGGTGAGTTCCGGCACGAGCTGGCCGAACTGGAAGACGAACCCGAACTCGGAGCGCCGGAGCGCACTGCGCTCGGCGTCGCTCATCGAGGTCACCTCGCGCCCGTTGTAGGTGATCGTGCCCGAGTCGGGCATGACGATCCCGGCGAGGCAGTGCAGCAGGGTCGACTTGCCTGAGCCGGACGGCCCCATCACGGCGACGACCTCGCCCGGGTGGATGGAGAACTCGGCGCCGTCGAGGGCGGTGGTCGGGCCGTACGCCTTGCGCAGGTCCTGCGCGGTGAGCAGTGAGCCGGCGGGATGGGTCATCGGGCCACCGCCTCACGGAGCTTGTCCAGACGCGCGGCGGTCAGTTCCAGCCAGCGCAGGTCGGCCTCCAGGTGGAACAGGGCGTGGTCGCAGATGAGCTGGTCGGCCAGGTCGCCCTTGCGCTTGCGGTCGGTGAGGATCCGCATGCTGCGCAGGTGCTCGGAGCGCTGGGTGTCGAGGATGTCGGCGGCGTCTCGGTGGGTGAGCAGCGCGAGGACGACCTTGGTGTAGAGGGTCGACTGGAGGTACGGCTCCGGCTTCTCCGGCGTGGCGAGCCAGCGCTCGACGTCGGTGATGCCGGCCTCGGTGATCGCGTACCGCTTGCGCTCGGGCCCGTCGCCCGCCTCGATGCCGTCGACCTCGACGAGGCCGTTCTTCAGCAGCCGGGACATCGTCGAGTAGACCTGGCCGTAGTGCAGCGGCCGGTCGTGACCGAACTTCTCGTCGAAGGCCCGCTTCAGGTCGTAACCGTGGCGCGGGCCGGACTCCAGGAGTCCCAGGAGAGTGTGACCGATGGACATGCCGAGGACTCTACACACCGTGTATACGTCGCATGTATACGCCGGGTGTGCAGAGGGTGGCCGGTGGTACGGGTGCGCAGGTCGGGCCGGGTTGTCACAGTTCTGCAACTCCCGGCCCGACCGGCGATCGGGAGGCCGTTCAGGTCGACGGGGGTTCAGGGCTGGAGCCCCCGGGCGGCCGCCCGCGCCGGGGGATGGGCCGGGTCTCCCGTGGCAGGCGCCCCGCGTCGGCGAGCGCCTTCCGCAGCAGGAACTCGATCTGGGCGTTCGCCGACCGCAGCTCGTCCCCGGCCCAGCGCGCCAGCGCCTCGTACACCGCCGGGTCCAGCCGCAGCAGCACCTGCTTGCGCTGCTGCTGCGGCCGGCGCTGAGGGCCCGGACCCTCGGGCGGCACGGTCACTGGTAGAGGGACCCGGTGTTGAGGACCGGCTGCGCGGCGCGGTCCCCGCACAGCACCACCATGAGGTTGGAGACCATCGCCGCCTTCCGCTCGGAGTCCAGCTCCACGATGTCCCGCTCGGTGATCCGGGCGATCGCGGCCTCGACCATGCCCACCGCCCCGTCCACGATCTGCCGCCGGGCCGCGACGACCGCGCCGGCCTGCTGCCGCTGGAGCATCGCCGAGGCGATCTCGGGGGCGTACGCGAGGTGCGTGAAGCGCGACTCGATGATCTGCACTCCGGCGGCCTCCACGCGCGCGTGCAGTTCGACGGCGAGCTTCTCGGTGATCTCCTCGGCGTTGCCGCGCAGCGAGAGGCCGTTCTCGTCGTGCGCGTCGTAGGGGTACTCGATGGCGATGTGCCGCACGGCCGCCTCGGTCTGGGTGGAGACGAACTCGATGTAGTCGTCCACCTCGAAGGTGGCCTGGGCGGTGTCCTCGACCCGCCACACCACGACCGCGGCGAGCTCGATCGGGTTGCCGTAGGCGTCGTTGACCTTCAGGACGGCGGTCTCGTGGTTGCGGACCCGCGTCGAGATCTTGGTGCGGGAGGTGAGCGGGTTCACCCAGCGCAGGCCGTCCTCCCGGATCGTCCCCCGGTAGCGGCCGAAGAGCTGGACGACACGGGCCTCGCCGGGCGCCACCATGTTCAGCCCGCACATGGCCAGGAACGCCGCGAGCGCGACCAGGATGCCGCCGATGATCAGGCCGGCCTTCGCGCCGCTCCCGTCCACCGCCGTGGCGGCCGCGATCAGCCCGGCACCGGCCAGCAGTCCGAGCAGGCCGAGGAGCAGGGCGAGTCCGCCGCCGATGCTGTGGGCGGTGAACTCCCGTACGCGTGGGGCCGGCATCTCGGGTACATCGGCGGTGACCTGCGCGTCGTGTGTGGACATGGGTGGATCCCCCGTTCTCTCCGCGGAGCCATCCTGCATAGCGTCCGTCTATCTAAGTGATATCACTTTATCGCGTTCTGGCAACCCTTCGGGTGTCTTGAACGTCGGTTCCGTTGGGATGGGTGCTGATTGTCACGTCCGCAAAGGGCCGGATCGGCAGCCCTATCTCTTATCTCCCGGTGTTAGCTTTCTGAGCTGACCTGAGCGGCGAACCTGTGTGACGCGTGAGCACACATGAACGAAGCGGAGCGGATCGGACTCATGGGACGAGCGGAAGAGAGACGCGCCCGACAGCGCGGTGGGCGCCGGGCGGCACCCAAGAGCCACCGTTCGTCGGCCGCGGCCGGGAAGGGCGGCATACGCAGGCTCTTCACCTGGAAGAAGATCCTCGGCACCTTCTTCGGCCTGTGCCTGCTCGGCATGGGGGCCTTCATCGTGCTGTACATGGTGATCGACATCCCCGAGGGGAACGCCGACGCCAAGCGCCAGAGCAACATCTACAAGTACAGCGACGGCTCGATCATGGCCCGCGACGGCAAGGTCAACCGCGAGGTCGTCGACCTGTCCAGGGTGCCCAAGGAGGTCCGGCAGACCTTCGTCGCGGCCGAGAACAAGACCTTCTACAAGGACGCCGGCGTCGACCTCAAGGGCACCGCACGCGGCGTGGTCAACACGCTCTCCGGCCGCGGCGCGCAGGGCGGTTCGACGATCACCCAGCAGTACGTCAAGAACTACTACCTGACGCAGGAACAGACCGTCTCGCGCAAGCTGAAGGAACTGGTCATCTCGCTGAAGCTGGACCGGGAGAAGTCCAAGGACTACATCCTGGCCGGCTACATCAACACCAGTTACTACGGCCGCAACGCCTACGGCATCCAGGCCGCCGCCCAGGCCTACTACCACAAGGACGCCGAGGACCTCACGGTCGCGCAGGGCGCCTACCTCGCCGCGCTGCTCCAGGCACCGAGCCAGTACGACTGGGCGGTCGCCTCCGAGGGCGGTAAGAAAATGGCCAAGGCCCGCTGGAACTACGTCCTGAAGAACATGGTCGAGGAAGGCTGGCTGAGCCAGTCCGAGCGTGACGGCATGAAGTTCCCGGTGCCCAAGGAGCCCAAGCCCGCCCCCGGCATGGAGGGCCAGAAGGGCTATCTGGTCAACTCGGCCAACGCGACCCTGGAGAAGCAGCTCGTCGCCGAGGGCATCGCGAGCAGCCGCAAGGAAGCCGAGGCGCTGGTCAACGCCGGCGGCTGGACCCTCACGCTGAACATCGACAAGAAGAAGCAGGCCGCGCTGGAGAAGTCCGTCCGGCAGCAGCTGATCAGCAAGCTCGACCCCGACAAGCGCGAGGTCGACGCGGCCGTCCAGGCCGGTGCCGCGTCCGTGAACCCCAAGACGGGCGCCGTGGTCGCGATGTACGGCGGCACGGACTACTTCAAGCACTACATGAACAACGCCACCCGCGCCGACTACCAGCCCGCCTCCACCTTCAAGCCGGTCATCCTGGCCGCGGCCCTGGAGGAGCAGGCGAAGACGCAGGACGGCGACCCGATCGCCGCGAACACGGTCTACGACGGCACGAGCAAGCGCCCGGTCGTGGAGAACGGCAGCAAGGTCGGCTTCGCCCCCGAGAACGAGGACGACCGGAACTACGGGCCCATCAGCGTCCAGACGGCGATGAACAAGTCCGTCAACTCCGTCTTCGCGCAGATGGGCGTCGACGTCGGCATGTCCAAGGTGGTCGACGTCGCCGGCAAGCTCGGCATGGACACCGAGAACATGGAGGCCGTGCCCGCGCAGACCCTGGGCAGCATGGGCGCGAGCCCCCTGCAGATGGCCGGGGTCTACGCGACCCTCGACAACCACGGCAAGAAGGTCACCCCGTCCCTCGTGAAGTCGGCGGAGCACCTGAACCAGAAGGTCACCATGCCCGACCCGATCGGCGAGCAGGTCATCAGCTCCGAGGCGGCCGACTCGGTGACCTCCGTGCTGACCGGCGTGGTCGACGACGGCACCGCGCAGGGGTCCGTACGCAACAATCCGGCCCGCGACGGCCAGCAGGTGGCGGGTAAGACGGGTACGTCCGACAACAACAAGTCGGCCTGGTTCACCGGCTACACGCCGAACCTGGTCACCTCGGTGGGCCTGTTCGGCGAGGACGCCAAGACCCACGCGCAGGTCGCGATGTACAAGGCGGCCGGCGAGCCCCGCATCGACGGCGGTGCCTTCCCGGCACGGATCTGGGCGGCGTACACCTTCGGCGTCATGGGCGACGTCACCAAGTTCAACCTGGACACCCAGCAGGGCGCGGCCGTCCAGCCGACCTGGACGCCGACGCCCACGCAGTCGGAGACCGAAGAGCCCACCGAGGAGCCGACGACCGAGGAACCGTCGTCGTCCCCGCCGCCGACGACGGAGGAGCCGAGCACTTCGCCTCCGCCGACCCCGTCGACCTCACCGCCGACCTTCACCCCGCCGACGACCCCGGGAACGACCCCGCCGACCGACGGCGACCCGTTCGACCCGGTCAAGCCGGGCGACGAGGAGTAGGAGAAGCGAAGGGGCGCCCGGCATCGTGCCGGGCGCCCCTTCGCCGTGTTCCCTGTTCCGTGCTCCGTGTGTCAGGTGCTCAGGTGCGGTTGAGCTCGAACCAGACGACCTTGCCCGTGCTGAGCCGTGTCGCACCCCACCGCCGGGCCAGCCGGTTCACCAGGTACAGACCGCGTCCGCCCTCGTCGGTGGCGCGGGCCTGGCGCAGGCGGGGCAACTGGGGGACGTCGTCCCCCACTTCGCAGCGCAGGACATCGGTGCGCAGCAGGCGTACGGTGACCGGCCGGGTCGCGTACCGCACGGCGTTGGTGACGACCTCGCTGACCAGCAGCTCGACGGAGTCGCTGAGTTCTTCGAGGCCCCAGCGCTGCAGGGCGCGCCGGGCCAGCCGGCGGGCCCGGCCGGGGGCGGCGTCCTCCGGCTCCAGGAACCAGTACGCCACATCGCTGGGCGCGATCCCGTCGAAGCGGGCGGCGAGCAGCGCGATGTCGTCGTCCCGGTCGCCCGGGCCGAGCATGTCGAGCACCTCGTCGCAGAGCGCCTCGAGCGGCGGCGGATGGTCGGGGCCGGTGAGCTGCGCGGTCGCGGCGAGCTTCTCGCGCAGCTGCTCGATGCCGGTCCAGACGTCCCGGAGGCGCGACTCGACCAGGCCGTCGGTGTACAGCAGCAGGGTCGCGCCGGCGGGCGCGTCCAGCTCCACCGCCTCGAAGTCGACACCGCCGACCCCGATGGGGGCACCGGCCGGCACGCGCAGCACCTCGGCCCGGCCGCCCAGGTGGAGCAGGACGGGCGGCGGGTGACCGGCGTTGGCGATGGTGATGCGGTGCGATACCGGGTCGTAGACGGCGTACAGGCAGGTCGCCATGCGGTCCACGCCGAGGCGCTGGGCCTGTTCGTCGAGGTGGTGCAGCACCTCCTGCGGCGGCAGGTCGAGGCCCGCGAGGGTCTGGGCGGTGGTGCGCAGCTGGCCCATGATGGCGGCCGAGGTCATGGAATGGCCCATGACGTCACCGACGACCAGGGCGACCCGGCTGCCGGGCAGCGGGATCGCGTCGTACCAGTCGCCGCCGACCCGGGCGGTCTCCGCCGCCGGCAGATAGCGGGAGGCGAGCCGCACACCGGTGGGGCGGGGCAGCGTCTCGGGCAGCATGGTGCGCTGCAGCTCGTCCGCGATGTACGCCTCGCGCCCGTACAGCACGGCCTTGTCGATGCCCAGCGCGCTGTGCGTGGCCAGCTGGGCGGCCACCAGCAGGTCGTCCGGCTCGAAGGCGACGCGTTCCGGGCGGCGCAGGAACAGGGCGGCGCCGATGACCCGGCGCCGGCCGCGCAGCGGGGCGAGGATCGCCCGCTGTCCGTCCGGTACGGCGAATTCGCCGCCCTCGCCGAGCAGCTCGGGCAGCGCGGCACGGGCCGCGGGAGCGTCGGTGAAAACCGGGCGCACGCCCCGCAGCACCTCGGCGAGCGCGCTGCCGGGCCGCACCTCGCACAGCTCGGCGCCGACCGCGTCCAGCTCGTCCGGTTCGGGCTGCGCGGCCGGCTGGAAGCCGTTCTCGGTGTCGCGCTCCGCCGGTATCCGGTCGGTGCGGCGCAGCCGCAGCACCAGCGGGCCGGTGGGGCGCTCGTCGCCCACGGGCAGCGGGTCGCGCAGATAGACCAGGATCGCGTCGGAGAAGGTGGGCACGGTGGCCCGGCACAGCCCCATCACGATCTCGTCGAGGTCGATGCCGCGGGCGATCCGCCGGGTGGCGGCGCCGACGAACCGGAGCCGGTCGCCGTCCCGCCGCATCGGCGTGGGCTTGCCCGGCGGCAGGCTCTGGCCGCTGCGGCGCTCGGGCCCCTCGGGGCTCGGCGCCGGCCGGTCCGGCTCGTCGGCCGGCTGGACCGGAATGCCCTCCGGGGAGGGGCGCGGCCGCGGGGTCTCGCGCTCGGCTGTCTGCTCGGCACCCGGCTGGGAGTGCTCGGAGGCGGGGTCGCTCACGGTGTCCTTGCCCTTGCCGAACGGCGTGGAGGTGGCCGGCTCCGAGGTGCCCGGCGTGGTGTGCGCCGTCGTGACCGGAACGGTGACGTCGCCGCCTGAGCGGCCCTGTACCGGTAAGGCGCCCGAGCCGGGCGTGCGCGCCGGTGTCGAGGTATGCGCGAGCGCCCCGCGGGGATCCGCGGGGTCGATGCCCGTCTGCGGGCGTTCGAAGGAGGTCGGCTGCTCCGTCACGCGTGTCGAATCCATCCGTCCGGGGCTGCACGCCAGAGGTGCAGGTGGTCCCGCCGAAACTCCGATACCCGGAATACGTGCCCCAGGAACGGAATCCCCGCGTGGTCAGAGGTTGTTTCTGTGCCACCGGCGGACCGTCTGCGGCCCTCAGGGGCCCGCTGATGGCCCCCAGGGCCCGTGGAGCAGGCCCTGCCGGTGTTGCCCTCGTACCCCTCGCTCACGTCCTGCCGCCCCTCGGTGACGATCGGTCAAGCCCAGCGCGTGCTCCGGTAGTTGCCGCCGCGCGCCCTTGCGGAGGACGATCCTACGTTTCTTGCCCGGGGGCGCATCAAGGGTCTCATGAGGACACATGCGCGGGCGTACGATCCCAGTCCTCCGGCAGTGACGGTACCGCCCAGGACGGATCCGGGCGCCATTGCTGCCAGCCTTCCGAGAACGGCGGCCCCCACGCGCGGATCACCTCCACCGCGGCCTGCCCCGCCGCTCGTACCTTTTCCGCCTGTTGGTCGTCCATCAACCCGTCCCGCCGGGCCTGGGCGAACTCGTCCTCGTCCCGCCAGTGCCAACTGCGGTCCGGATGGACGGAAATGTCCAGGAAGTGGTCCACGGAGTCGACGCCGCCCGCCCAACGGGCCAGCGGCTCCTCCAGGTTCACGTACCAGTTCTTGAACTGCCAGCCCGGATCCCAGAACAGCCACACCGACCAGGGCTCGCCGGGCCGGGCCAGCTTCAGGACACCCGTACCGAACCACCGGTCCCGCTGCACGGTGCGCGGCTTGGTGTAGCGCGACTCCAGCGGCTCCAGGTGCACGGGCGTGCCGTCGGCGAGCACGGGCTTCACACACTCGGTGCCTGGCGCCAGCCACACGGCGAGCAGATCCGCGTCGTCCCGTACGACGGTGACGGGACGCACGATGTGCAGATGCGCGCCGCCGTTGTCCCGGTACCGCCACAGGATCCGGCTCCCGGGCGCCCAGAAGCCTGCCGCACCACCCGTTTCCACGCGTCTCACCGCTCCACCCTCTGCCATGCACAGATATTAGGTGCCATAGGCATACGACGCTGCGGCGCGTGTCATGGTTCACGCGCCGGGCGTACTCGCTCCACGCATCGTCACGGGTGCGTCATCCGCAGGACATCCAGCGCCTCGTCGAGCTGCTCCCGGGTCAGGTCGCCGCGCTCCACGTACCCGCCGTCCAGGACGACCTGACGGATGGTCTTCCGCTCGGCCAGCGCCTTCTTGGCGACCTTCGCGGCCTCCTCGTACCCGATGTACTTGTTGAGCGGGGTGACGACGGAGGGGGAGGACTCGGCGTACTCCCGCGCCCGCTCGCGGTCGGCGGTGACGCCGTCGACGGTCCGGTCGGCGAGCAGCCGCGAGACGTTGGCGAGCAGCCGGATCGACTCCAGCACGTTCTTCGCGATGACCGGCAGCATGACGTTGAGCTCGAAGTTGCCGGCGGCGCCCGCCGTGGCCACGGTCGCGTCGTTCCCGACGACCTGGGCCGCCACCATCAGCACGGCCTCGGGAATGACCGGATTCACCTTGCCCGGCATGATCGAGGAGCCGGGCTGGAGGTCGGGCAGGGCGATCTCGGCGAGGCCGGTGCGCGGGCCCGAGGACATCCACCGCAGATCGTTGGCGATCTTCGTCAGCCCGACCGCGATGGTCCGCAGCTGCCCGCTGGTCTCGACGATGCCGTCCCGGGCGCCCTGTGCCTCGAAGTGGTCCCGGGCCTCGGTCAGGGGCAGCCCGGTCGTGCGGGCGACCTCCTCGATCACGGCGGCGGAGAAACCGGGCGGGGTGTTGATGCCGGTGCCGACGGCCGTGCCGCCGAGGGGCAGTTCGGCGAGCCGGGGGAGGGAGGCCTCGAGCCGCTCGATGCCGTACCGCACCTGGGCGGCGTACCCGCCGAACTCCTGCCCCAGCGTCACGGGCGTGGCGTCCATCAGATGGGTCCGCCCCGACTTCACGACGTCGGCGAACTCCTCGGCCTTGCGCCCGAGGGCGGCCGAAAGGTGCTCCAGGGCCGGGACGAGGTCGCGGATGACGGCGGCGGCGGCGGCGATGTGGATCGACGAGGGGAAGACGTCGTTCGACGACTGGGAGGCGTTGACGTGATCATTGGGATGCACGCTCCGGCCCAGCCGCTCGCTCGCCAGGGTCGCGAGGACCTCGTTGGTGTTCATGTTGGACGAGGTCCCGGACCCGGTCTGGAACACATCGACCGGGAAGTGCTCGTCCCACTTCCCCTCGGCCACCTCGGCGGCGGCCGCCTGGATCGCCTCGGCGATCTCCTTGTCCAGGACCCCCAGCTCGGCATTGACCTTGGCCGCCGCCCCCTTGATCCGCGCCAGCGCCTCGATGTGCGCCCGCTCGATCCGCTGCCCGGAGACGGGAAAGTTCTCCACGGCCCGCTGCGTCTGGGCCCGCCACTTGGCGTGAGCGGGGACGCGCACCTCGCCCATGGAGTCGTGCTCGATCCGGTACTTCTGTTCCTCGTCGGCCACAGCCGATCACCTCCACCTCGGACAGCACCCTCGGGCTGCGTACTGTTCCCGAAGCTCGTACCCGTCCGCCTACCGCGCGCGGAGCTGTTCGTCCAGGCGGCCCAACTCGTCGATCAGCCCGCCATGCCCGCGCCAGGCCCCCAGCGCCCGCAGGGCGTCCTCCCGCAGCAGGTCCGGCACGCCGGCGTCGCTCCCCTCCGGGGCCGGACGGCCCTGAAGGCGGGCGATGCAGATACGGACGGTCTGCCGCTCCACCGTGCCCAGATCCAGACCGGGCGTGCCACGGATCAGCCGTACGTACTCGGCCGCCTCGTAGCCGTCGCGGAGCGAGAACATGTTGTCGAAGAAGGCGAGGCTGCCCCGGGAGCCCCGGCGCGCGGCCTCCTGGACGCGGCGCGTGGACCGTATCGCCCGCACCACATTCACCACCACGACCAGGGGGAAGTAGGCCGTGATCAGGCCGACCAGCGCCCAGGCGACGAGGCGTCCGGTGCGGCCCCCCAGGTGGTACAGCAGCAGGTAGCCGCCCCACAACGGTGACGTGATGACGATGAGCTTGGCCAGATGCCAGGTACTGCCCACCACGAAACCGATCCAGTGCCACACGGACAGGCCGTGCACCGGATGTCCCTCGAGGCGCATCGCGTCGGGTACGGCCAGGACCAGCCTCGGCGTACGCAGCGCCCGTGCGCTCCGGCCGCAGCGCACGGCGTAGAGCACGCTGGGCCCCCACAGCAGCGCGTACACGCTCAGCGAGGCGTACACCGTGGCCTGGATCAGTCCCCTGAGCGGTTCCCCGCGCAGCATGTCGGCGATTCCGAAGCCGAACTGCAGCGCCGCCTGCAGCCCGGCGAGCAGGACCAGCGTCCGCAGCAGCACGATGGTGTCCAGGGTGTCCATCTGCCAGCCCACCGTGCGTTTGAGGACCCGTTCCAGGAAGACGCGGGCGCGGCTCTTGCCCGTTCCGTAGGACAGGGGCTGGGTGGACTGGAACCACCAGAAGAAGAAGAACGGGACGGCGTTCCACCACAGCAGTTGGTCCCGTACGACCCACCAGGTGCCGTTCGGGTAGATGAACACACCGACCAGGGCATGCAGGACGCACACGAGCGCGACACCGGCAGGGGCCCTGCTCACGACTCTGCGGACCTTGACGAGGTCGTCGTCGGTCTGCAGCCGCCGCAGGTCGACGTCGACGGCGTGGGACTCCGCCGCCAGCGACCGCTCGCTCAGCATGGTGATCAGCAGGCGTCGGATCGACAGCCGGATGGCGTCGGTGAGTGCGGGCAGGGTGACGCAGTCGCGCAGCGCGGTCGTACGGATCCAGTAGCTGCCGCCCGCGAACGCCCGGTCGATGTACTGCTCCCGCGCCTCCTCGGGCAGCAGCGGCAGGCAGTCGATCGCGAACTTGCGGTCACTGATGCTGCCGTGGCACCACGCCGCGTGCACCAGGGCTTCCACCAGCGGCTGGATCCGCTCGTGTGGCCACCGCGCGCGGCCCTGATACGCGGTGGTCAGCAGCTCCAGGCAGTGCACACCGGCCGACGACCACGCGAACGGGGTGTGGGCCGGAGGCGCCTTCGATCTCTCCTCGCCCACCAGGGATCCGTACGACGACCAGCTCAGCTCAGTGACCACGGGCACGTGGGGACGTTCCGCGGCTGCCTGGGCCGTCTGGTACCGGACCAGCTCCCTCTCCAGGATCCCGGCGAGTTCCGCGAGGAGCGGAGCGACGACCTCCGGCAGGCCGTCCTGGAGCACGGTCACGGCCGTCTCGCGCCAGCGGCCGTGGACGGCGAGGTCCTGGGCCGACAGGGCGGACGGATGCTCGGCGACATAGCGGCTCGCGAAGTACTCCTTGACGAGCCGATGGCAGAAGAAGACCCGGCGCTTTCCGTACCCCTCACCCGAGGACGCCAGGAGCCTCGACCTGGACAAGGCGCCCGTCAGCGCCTCGGCCAGGGCCGGGTCGCCCCCCGCGTGCTCGGCGATGGCCTCCCGGTACCTTCCCTCCGTCACCGACAGACCGCGGCTGGTAGACGTCAGCTGAAAGGCGAACCGCTCGAGGAAGCTCTCGGTCAGCCGCAGCTCGGCCGCAGAACCGCCGTCGGCGTCGCCCGCCGGGTCGGCCTCCGCCCACGCCGCGCCCAACCGCTCGGTGACGTGCTCCTTGAACAGATCGCCAGGACGATCCGGGAGCGTTCTCCGGGTCCGTACATAGGCGGCGAGCAGCTTGACGTTCAGTGGATTCTGCAGTT
This sequence comes from Streptomyces sp. NPDC057099, assembly GCF_042671245.1. Lineage (NCBI taxonomy): Bacteria > Bacillati > Actinomycetota > Actinomycetes > Kitasatosporales > Streptomycetaceae > Streptomyces > Streptomyces sp. NPDC057099. The sequence goes on along the minus strand of NZ_JBHUTX010000013.1, from coordinate 44,256 downwards.
CCGTCACGAAGCCGTGCCGGGGGTCGGTCAGCAGCGGCTGGACGAGTGCGACGCCCTGCCGGTCGAGACCCAGTCGGCGCAGGAAGGTCTCCTGCAGGAGCGGTGACAGGCCGAGGATCTGCAGCCTGGTCCAGCCGGCCGCGGAGGGGCCCTTGTACACCCGGGATGCGAGCACACAGCGGCCGCCTCCGCCGACGAGCTCGATGACCGTCTGCACGTAGGGGTTGACCGCCTCCTGGATGGTCGCGCTGCCGAGGACCGACGGGATCTCGTCGAAGGAGTCCAGCAGCAGGATCACCCGGCGCTCGCGGAGGTCCTCGCCGAAGTGGTGGGCGAAGTACGCCGTGACCTCGGGGCTGCCCTTGGGGCCGGTCTGCTGCTCGATGTACCGGCGCAGCACCGTCACGTTGATCTCGTTGGGCCGTGCCCGCAGCTCGCGCAGGTTGACGTAGATCGGCAGCGGCGCGTCCGGGGTCTTCCCGGCGGCGATCTGTTCCAGCGCGAGCCGGGCCTGCCGCCGCAAGGCCACGCTCTTGCCCGCTCCCGGCGCGCCTTGGAGCAGGACAAGATCCGACTGCGGACGGGCGAGGACCTCGGTGAGGGGCCGGGTGGCCTGCCGGCCGTACCGGCGCCGGAGCCCCCGACGGCCGGTGTTCTGGTACTGGTCCACGTCCTCGACGATGACGGACAGGTCGATCAGCCTGTGGTCGAGCCAGTGGATCTCGTCCATTGTCGATGTCAGCTTGCGCAGCAGGAGCGTGGCCAGATTTCTGCGGAACGCGCGGTCGTTCGCCGGCGCGGGCGGCACCGGCGAAGCCGCGAGGTCGGCGGCGGACCGGAGTGGTGCTCCGTCGACGTTGATCAGGTTGTTGATGACGTTCTTGACATTCCAGCCCGCCTGGTCGAACCCCGGCTCCGGCTGTCTCGCAGGTGAGCCCCACGTCTCGGCGCGGGGCGGATCAAAAGTGAGTACCGGCCCACTGCGCCAACTGGTCCAAGGAGTTGCCCGCCTCGGCGACCGCGTTGGCCGACCCACCCAGCGCCCGCAGCCGGTCGGCGATCCGGGTGAGACGCCCGGCTACGACGTCCCCGTCCCCGTCCTCGTCCGCGTCGCCGTCCCCGTCTCCAGCGGCATCGACCACCTGGGCCAACTCGGTGTCCACCTGGGCGAGTTCCTCGGTCGGGACGCCCTCCAGCTCCCGGATTCTCGACCGGAGTTCACCGAGCACCTCGGTGAACTCCTGCGGCCCGCTGGCTTCCGTCAGATGCAGGTCGCCCGCGATGGTGTAGATCCGGGCATTGCCGTGGAACTGCCACCCAGGCTGATTGATGGTCACCGACATTCCCCCTGATACGTCCCCCGACATGATCTGCCGTCAGAATAGGGTCGACAAACACCCGTTGTCAGTAAATCGGACAGGACGGCTGTCAGTGGGAAGAATGTGACGGATGGCATCAGGTGCCCAGGGCAATCGAATCGGGTGCATCCGGGCGTATCGGCTCCAGGGTGAAGCGGACGGGGGGGGGGGTGGGGGGTAGCCACCACACCCCCCCCAACAACAAAACAACCCCCGGCCCCCCGCCCCCCAGTTCATGTAAAGAGGCCGCCCGGCCCCGGCCCCGCGC